>NZ_JRGK01000015.1 GCF_000764645.1 Aeromonas finlandensis | reverse complement strand
GGTGCAGCAATCGGTCGCCGCCGGTGCCGAGCTGCTGCTGGGGGGCGAAGCCCACCCCGCCGGTCCCCTCTTCTACCGCCCCACCATTTTGGGCAAGGTGGATAAAACCAACCCCATCCTGCAGGAGGAGATCTTCGGCCCGGTGGCGCCACTGGTGCGCTTCGAGAGCGAAGCCGAGGCCATCGCCATTGCCAACGACACCCCCTACGGGCTCGCCGCCTACTTCTATGGCCGCGACATCGCCCGGGTCTGGCGGGTGGCCGAGCAGCTCGAATACGGCATGGTCGGCATCAACGAGGGGATCATCTCAACCGAATTGGCCCCCTTTGGCGGCATCAAGGAGTCGGGGCTGGGCCGGGAGGGGGCGGCCGAGGGGCTGGAGGAGTATCTGGAGACCAAATACCTCTGCTTTGGTGCCATTCGCTAGGGCAGCAGAGGGCCAAAGCATCGCATTCACCGATGCCTTGGCCGTTAAATCCATCGTTTTGATAGATAGATGCAGAGGCTCACCCGAGGCGGCAAGGGGCGAAATTTGGCCCACGCTGCCTCGCAAGAGGGCTTCTGCAGCGCACACCACACGCCGCCGATCTGGCCCGATGGGCTAATTGGCGGTGATGGGCGCCAGATCGCCCGCCACATTTTCAGGGAATATCGGGGGCTGCGGCCCCTCAGGGAGGAAAGATGAGTCAGTCAGAATCAAACAAGGCGTGGCAAGCGCGCCGCGAAGCAGCCGTGGTCAACGGCGTTGGCACCCTGCTGCCGGTCTTTATCGACCGTGCGCAAAACGCCGAGCTGTGGGATGTGGAGGGCAACCGCTACATCGACTTTGCCTCCGGCATCGCCGTGCTCAACACCGGCCACAACCACCCGAAAGTGGTGGCGGCGGTGCGTGAACAGCTGGAAAAATTCAGCCACACCTGCTTTCAGGTCACCCCCTACCCGGGCTACATCGAGCTTGCCGAGAAGCTCAACGCCCTGGTGCCCGGCCCGACCCCGAAGCGCACCCTGTTTCTCTCCACCGGCGCCGAGGCGGTCGAGAACGCCATCAAGATCGCCCGCGCCCACACCGGTCGCAGCGGCACCATCGCCTTCAAGGGGGGATTTCACGGCCGCACCATGATGGGGATGGCGCTCACTGGCAAGGTGGTCCCCTACAAGACCGGCTTTGGCCCCTTCCCGGGTGAGGTCTACCACATCCCCTTCCCCGCCGACTATCTGGGGGTGAGTGAAGAGGATGCCCTGCACGCCCTCGAGCTCTGTTTCAGTGCCGACATCGAGCCGAGCCGGGTGGCTGCCATTATCATCGAGCCGGTACAGGGCGAGGGTGGCTTCTATCCCGCCTCCGCGAGCTTTATGCAAAAACTGCGCAGCGTCTGCGACCAGCACGGCATCCTGCTCATCTGCGACGAGATCCAGAGCGGTTTTTGCCGCACCGGCAAGACCTTCGCCACCGAGTATTCAGGGGTTGAACCCGACATCATGACCCTGGCCAAGAGTCTGGCGGGGGGCTTCCCCCTCTCGGCTGTGGTGGGCAAGGCGGAGATCATGAACGCGGCCAAACCGGGGGGCCTCGGTGGCACCTATGCCGGTTCCCCCATCGCCTGCGCCGCGGCACTGGCGGTATTGCAGGTGATCGACGAGGAAAAACTCAACCAGAAAGCGCTCGATCAGGGGGAGCAGATCAAGGCGGGGCTGGAACGCATAGCCGAGCGTTTTGACTGCATAGGTCAAATTCGCGGCCCCGGTGCCATGGTGGCCATGGAGCTGGTGAAACGGCGTGATGCCAGCCAGCCCGATCCCGACCTCACCAAGCGACTGGTGGCCGAGGCGGGCAAACGGGGTCTGGTCCTGCTCTCATGCGGGGTGCGCGCAAATGTCATCCGTTTTCTCGCCCCCCTGACAGCCCCTGCGGCAGTGATTGACGAGGGGCTGCAACTCCTTGAAAAATCACTGGAGGCCGTGCTGGCCTGACCAGCAGGAAAGTGACCACTTACCTGTGCAAATAAATGCAATTTTGCCCCTTTTTTTTCTTGTCAAGGGGACCCTGCAAATGCACAATGCGCCGCCACTGAAAGAACCGATGTAAAACAATGGCATCGGTTCTTTTTTAGACAGTGAACAAACCCATAAACGAGGCCGGATCACCCCCGGAAAAGATAGCGAGATTGGCAGCAGTCTCCCGACACCAAGTCTAGTGAGGAACAACATGGGGCATCTCAATGCTTTCCAACCGGCTATGGCCGGTGTGCGCCGCCCTGGCGCCCTTGATTCCCGGGCCTCTCTCCCGGTTTCGTTGATGGACCGTGCCACTCTGGCACTGCATGAGGAACATGCATAATGGCGGCCCAGCAGGTTGGTCTGAAAAAGACCCTCAAACTGTGGCAGGTCGTGGTTATGGGACTGGCGTACCTCACCCCCATGGCTGTGTTCGACACCTTCGGCATCGTCACCGAGATCACCGAAGGCCATGTGCCGACCGCCTACCTGTTTGCCCTGATCGGCATGCTGTTCACTGCCCTGAGCTACGGCCATCTGGTGCGCAAGTTCCCGTCGGCTGGCTCCGCCTATACCTATGCCCAGAAGGTGTTTCACCCCTATGTCGGCTTTATGGTGGGCTGGACCTCCCTGCTCGACTACATGTTCATGCCGATGATCAACATGCTGCTGGCCAAGATCTATCTGGGCGCCCTGTTTCCTGAGGTGGAACCCTGGACCTATATCTTCGGTCTGGCGGTGGTGATGACCGCCCTCAACCTGCGCGGTATCAAGCTGGTAGCCAACTTCAACAGCCTGATCGTGGTGATGCAGTTCAGCATCATCGCCATCTTCATCGGACTGATCGCCTGGGGCGTTCACAACGGTGAAGGGCTGGGTACCGTGGCCAGCAGCCGCCCCTTCTTCTCCGAGCAGATCCAGGTGTCGCCGCTGCTGATGGGGGCCTCCATCCTCTGTCTGTCGTTTCTCGGCTTTGACGCCATCAGTACCCTGTCGGAAGAGACCCCGGACGCAGATCGGGTGATCCCCCGCGCCATCGTGCTGACGGCGCTGATCGGCGGTGTGCTGTTCGTCACCACCTCCTACTTCCTGCAGCTCTACTTCCCGGACATCTCCCGCTTCCAGCATCCGGATGCGGTGCTGCCGGAGATCGCTCTCTATGTCGGCGGCAAGCTGTTCCAGGCGGTGGTACTGGTCTGCACCACGGTGGCAGTGCTGGCCTCGGGGCTCGCTTCCCACGCCGGTGTGTCGCGCCTGCTCTACGTGATGGGACGTGATCGCGCCCTGCCCGCCCGCTTCTTCGGCTACATCCATCCGAAGTGGCAGACCCCGGCGTTCAACGTGCTGCTGGTCGGCCTGCTGGCCCTCTCTGCGGTGTCGCTGGATCTGGAGATGGCGCTGGCGCTGATCAACTTCGGCGCGCTGGTGGCCTTCACCTTCGTCAATCTGGCGGTGATTGCTCACTTCTATGTGAAGCTGGGCCGCAACAAGCGCCTCAAGGATCACCTGATGTACCTGCTGCTGCCGCTCTGTGGCGCCGCCTGCATCGGGGTGCTGTGGCTCAACCTCGAGCCCTCCTCCTTCGAGCTGGGACTGATCTGGGCGGCGCTGGGGGCCATCTACCTGTTCCTGCGCCTCACCGTGTTCCGCATCCCGCTGCAAACGACTGACAAGGTGGAGATCGCCCAGTAGCCGCTGGCGCCCCTCCCCCGATAGAGAACAAGGAGCCTGCGGGCTCCTTGTTGTTTCTGCGGTGCACTGGTTGCCAGCGACATCGGTTGCCAGCAGCGCGGTTTCTGCGAGAAGTGTGACTGATTTCAAATAACTACCCACCCGGGCCGCTCGCCATGCCATGGCCTGTGCCAAGTCGCGCCAGCCTCTCAGTCACAAAAGTGAATCAATATGCAACATTTATTCTCCCCTCAAACACCCTCCATGCAACCTGTCAGCCACTGACATAGCAGGACTCGGCCACGGGGGGCTCCCGGCAAATATGATCAGGATCAATGTTGAGGCGCTATGCACCCTGCAGCCCCAATTTGCCGATTTTTCATACGCAACCAGAGGGGGGGCATCTCCCCCGAAAAAGGGGGAGTGGCTCGGGGACGGCTGCAGGGGGCGAGTGACCACTTACCACCCCTCTCTCTTATGCAAAAAAATGCGTTAATCAGCCCTTTTTTGCTTGTCAAGGGGGCGGGCCGAATGCACAATACGCCGCCAATAAAGGACCGATGTTCACTGCGACATCGGTTTTTCTATTTTGAAAAGCAGTACAAACCCACCACAAGAGGCCGGAACGTTTCCGGAAGTGATATTCGAGATTGCCAAACAATCTCCCGACGTTGAGAGGATAACAATGGGGCGTTTTAATGCTTTCCTGCCGGTACAGCCCGGTATGCGCCTCCCCGGCGCCCTTGATGTACAGGCTTGCGAATCCATCGTATCCCTGCGCTCGTTGCAAGCACGTGCTTCGGCACTGATTGAGGAGAAAGCGTAATGGCATCTCAAGGCGCCAAGCTGCTCAAGACCCTTACCCTGACACAAGTGATTGTGATGGGTCTGGCCTATCTGACCCCCATGGCTGTTTTCGATACCTTCGCCATCGTCGGTGACATCACCGATGGCCGGGTCGCAACTGCCTATCTGCTGGCTCTGGGCGGCATCCTGCTCACCGCCTTCAGCTACGGTCATCTGGTTCGCAAGTTCCCCTCCGCGGGCTCTGCCTATACCTATGCCCAGAAGGTGTTCAACCCCTACGTCGGTTTCATGGTCGGCTGGTCATCCCTGCTCGACTACATGTTCATGCCGATGATCAATATCCTGCTGGCCAAGATCTACCTGACCGCCATGTTCCCGGGCGTCGAGCCCTGGGTCTTCATCTTGGGTCTGGTGACCGTGATGACCTTCCTGAACCTGCGCGGTATCAGTCTGGTGGCCAACCTCAACGGGCTGATCGTGGTGATCCAGATCGCCATTATCACCATCTTCATCGGCCTGATGGCGTGGGGCATCTACCACGGCGAAGGGGCCGGTACCCTGATGAGCAGCCGTCCGTTCCACTTCGAGTCAGCCCAGATGGTGCCGCTCTTCACCGGTGCAACCATCCTCTGCTTCTCATTCCTCGGCTTTGACGGTCTGAGCTCCCTCTCCGAAGAGACCCTGAACGCCAGCAAGGTGATCCCCAAGGCGATCGTGCTGACGGCGCTTATCGGCGGCATCATCTTCGTGGTGGTCTCCTACTGCCTGCAGCTCTACTTCCCGAGCCTCTCGGTGTTCCAGCATCCTGACGCGGTACTGCCGGAGATTGCCCGCTACGTTGGCGGCACCTTCTTCCAGTCCGTGGTGCTGGTCTGCACCACTGTCGCGGTACTGGCTTCCGCCATGGCTGCCCACGCCGGTGTGTCGCGCATCCTCTACGTGATGGGGCGTGACCAGATGATCCCGGAGCGGGTGTTTGGCTACATCCACCCGAAATACCGCACACCGGCCATCAACGTGCTGATGGTGGGCGGTCTGGCCCTCTCCGCCGTGTCGTTTGATCTGGATACCGCGCTGGCGCTGGTCAACTTCGGGGCGCTGGTGGCGTTCAGCTTCGTCAACCTGTCGGTGATCGGTCAGTTCTGGGTACGCGAGAAGCGCAACAAGAGCCTCAAGGATCACGTCATCTACCTGTTGATGCCGCTGCTCGGCGCCGCCACCATCGGTGCCCTCTGGATCAACCTGGAGCAGAGCTCCCTGGAGCTGGGCCTGATCTGGGCCGGTCTGGGTGCGACCTATCTGTTCCTGCGCCTGGCGGTGTTCCGCATCCCGTTCCGTCAGTACGAGGAAGCGGCTGACGCCTGATCCTTTGCGGATAACGGATAGAGAGAAGGGGAGCCATGGCTCCCCTTCTGCTATTTCACCGGCACTGTCACACCGCCGCCAGAGGGCGAGCGGATCAGCTGTTGTTGATCACCGCGGTCGCGGCTGCCTTGAGCGGATCATTGGCCACCGCTTTGACATCCTTGTGGGCTTTTTTCAGCTGTTCTTCGGCCTTGTCGGCCTTGCGCTGGGTCGCTTTGACGTCATCACGGACACCCTGCACGCTGTCGCTCGCCTTGTCGCGCAGATCGGCAGTGCCATTTTTCAGCTCGTCCTTCGCCTTCTCTTTCTGCTGACGCATCAGCATCTCGCTGTCACAACGCCCCTTGACCCCGACGGAGGCACCCATCGCCTCGTTCTTCAGCGCCTTGTCCAGATTGCACTCCGGCTGCAGCACTGACTTGGCCTGCACGCCGACTGACAACAACCCGAGGGAAAGAGAGAGAACCCATGCTCGCATCACGCTTATTACTCCACGACTCAAAAGAAACGCAGCAGCATAGCGCCCTGCGCCGGGAGCACAAGCCTTATTGCGCCGCTAGCCCCCGGGCGACCGGATAATCGTCCATATCCGTCACACCTTGTCGAAGAAGTTGCCAAAAAAGCCCCCTCCCCAGTCATAAAACCATCATAAAAGTGTCACCTTGTCATATTTCTGTCATTTACCACTGATTAAATGCGCGGGTCATCAACTACCCAAGACGGAATGACCGTCCCAAGAGGCTTTATGCAACACCATCACTCCTTGTCACAGCCGCCCGCGACCCGCGCCCTGTTCAACTGGATGAGTGTCATCGTACTGGTCTACCTGATCCTGGTAGCCGTGGGCGCCATCTCCCACGGTTTCAAAGATTTCTCCGGCGGTGCCGAGGGCGCAGCCCAGATCTTCGCCTTTGCCAACAACCCCTTTGTCGCCCTGCTGCTCGGCATTCTGGCCACCGCGCTGGTACAATCCTCCAGCACCGTCACCTCGGTGATCGTCGGTCTGGTGGCAGGCGGCCTGCCCATCGGCATGGCCATTCCCATGGTGATGGGGGCCAACCTCGGCACCACCATCACCAACACCATCGTCTCCATGGGCCATGTGCGGGATCGCACCGAGTTCCGCCGCGCCTTCGCCGCCGCCACCGTGCACGACTTCTTCAACCTGCTGGCAGTGTTCATCTTCCTGCCGCTGGAGCTGATGTTCGGTCTGCTGCAACACAGCGCCGAGTGGCTGGCCAACCTGCTGGTGGGTTCCGCCAACATGTCAATGAAGGGCATGGACTTCATGAAGCCGCTGACCGCACCGGCCCAGCAGCTGATCGACAGCGCCGTTGCCTTCCTGCCGGGCAAGGGGGCCGCCATCGCTACTATCGTCATCGGTATCCTGCTGATCCTCGCCTGCGTCACTTATCTGGGCAAAGTGCTGCAGAAGGTGCTGGTTGGCCGCGCCAAAGAGGTGCTGCACAAGGCGCTGGGCCGTGGCCCGCTGAGCGGCATCACCTCCGGTGCGCTGGTGACCATCATGGTGCAATCCTCCTCCACCACCACCAGCCTGATGATCCCGCTGGCCGGCGGCGGCGTGTTCAGCACCCGTCAGCTCTACCCCTTCACCCTGGGGGCCAATATCGGCACCACCATCACCGCCCTGCTGGCTGCTACCGCCATCAGCGGAGCCGGTGCCCAGCTGGCCCTGACCATCGCACTGGTCCACGTGCTGTTCAATGTCTTCGCCGTGGTGCTCATCTATGGCATCCCCTTCCTGCGTGACCTGCCGGTGCGCGCCGCCGAGGGGCTGGCCCGGGTAGGCAGCGAGAACAAGCTGCTGGCACTGGGTTATGTGGCGGGTCTCTTCTTCGCCCTGCCCGCCCTGATGATGGTGGCCGCCAAGTAATCGCCGCCGCCATGACAAGGGGCGAGTCACCGACTCGCCCCTTTTTGCATCTGCGTCACCCCGCTTTGCCTGCCCGCTCACATCCTCCCGCCCTGTGGCTCGCCATCGAGAGCGGTGCGCGATAAGATGGCGCCCTCATTGCACTTTTTACATGTCATGGAACAGGAAAAACCGATGAAATTCATACTGATCGCGCTGCTCATTGCCGGTGTGGCCTACTACTTCTACTCCAGCAGCAACAACAAAAAGCTGGCGGCCGACAACGTGCGGATTGGCGCCGAGTTCCTCGCCAGCAACAAGGACAAACCGCTGGTGACCACCACCGCCTCCGGCCTGCAGTACGAAGTGCTGACCCCGGGCACCGGCACCGTTCACCCCACCGCCACCAGCAAGGTGAAGGTGCACTACGAGGGCAAGCTGCTGGACGGCACCGTCTTTGACAGCTCGGTCGCCCGTGGCGAGCCCATCGAATTTGGCCTCAATCAGGTGATCGCTGGCTGGACCGAAGGGGTACAGCTGATGGTGGAAGGGGAGAAGACCCGTTTCTACATCCCGGCCAACCTCGCCTACGGCGACCGCGCCGCTGGCAAAATCCCGCCGGGATCCGTGCTGATCTTTGATGTGGAACTGCTGGGGATCCAGTAACCGCGCAGGATGCTCCAGTGGCAATATCCCACTGAGCGCCAGTGCTGAGCGTTGATGTGGAGCGGCCGAGAAGCCAGTAACGCCTCCAGCATTCGCCAAATACCAGAGGGCCGACAAATCACTTGTCGGCCCTCTCTTTTTGCAGCCTTCCTTGCCCTCATCCCTCTCTGCAAAACGGCCACCCGCCCACCTGTTGTCCACAAAAAAACCGCCCGAAGGCGGTTTTTACGATGGGATGGCAGAGGCCAAACAGGCGCAAGTCCGGTTAGATGGACTGCTCTTCGCCACCCAGGGCGGCAAACAGCGCCGGGATAAACTGGGCCAGCTCTGAGGTGACCAGCGCGAAGTCGGCATCCAGACGGGCGGCCGGATCTTCGCTGGTGACATCGTCGTTCTGCTCGCGCAGCTCTTCGCTGAATTTCAGGCGCTTGATGGAGAGATCATCCCCCAGCACGAAGCTGACAGTCTCGCCCCAGTTGAGGGCCAGCTTGGTCACCAGCTTGTCGTTGGCCAGGTGGTTCTTGATCTCGTCCGTCATCAGATCCTGCTGCTTGCAGCGGATGATGCCGCCGTGCTCCATGGCACTGCGCAGCTCGGCTTCATCTTCCAGAGTGAAGGAGGCAGGCAGGTTGCCCTCGTTCAGCCACTCGGTCATGGTGATCTCGGGCGGGTTCTTGAGGGCCACCGGCACCACCGGCAGGGAGCCGATGGATTTGCGCAGCAGCGCCAGCAGATCGTCCGCCTTCTTGGCCGAACCTGCGTCCACCACCATCAAATTGTCGGCCGGGTTGATCCAGGCGAAGGTCTGGCTGGTACGACTAAAGGCACGGGGCAGCAGGGTGTGGAGGATCTCCTCTTTCAGCGCTTCCTTCTCTTTCTTCTTGAGGGCGCGTCCCTGTTCGAACTCGATCGCTTCTACCTTCTCGGCCAGCATCTCCTTGACCACGGTACCGGGCAGCATCTTCTCCTCTTTGCGGGCGCAGATGAGGATGTGGCCGGAGGCAGAGTGGGTCAGGGTTGAGCCGAATTTGCCAAGGGGCTTGACCCACCCGAAACGGGAGATGTCCTGACTGCCGCAAGGGGTGAAGGCACAGGCTTCCAGCTGGGTTTCCAGCTGATCCACGGTCAGGTCAAAGGGGCGGGTAAAGCGATAAATCTGCAGGTTTTTAAACCACATGGCGTCCTCGGTCTCTAGATTGTCCGGCGGGTATTGTACTAGAGAGGCGCTTTGTGATCAGCCAATCATTCTCGCTAAATAAAGGGCGATCGACCTCACAGGGTCTCATTTATATCACCTGAGCGGCCGCCAAGTTCCCCTAGACTGCGAGTGTGCAAAGAGTGCAAGTTGTTAACAAGGATGAAGGTATGTTACGGCCAAGTCGCCCCGAAGACATGGAAGAGATCGCCGAAATCTGGTTGCTGGCCTCCCTGCAGGCCCACGATTTCGTCGATGCCTCCTGCTGGTGGCAGGCCCAGGAGGATCTGCGTACCCGCTATCTCGAACGCGCCACCATCTGGGTGTTCGAAGAGCGCGGCGATCTGCTCGGATTTATGGCGCTGGTGGACAACTACCTCGCCGCCCTGTTCGTGCGCCCCGACCGTCAGGGTCGCGGCGTCGGCCACGCCCTGCTGCAGGAGGCCAAGCGTCAGGGGGCGTCGCTCCACGCCCGGGTCTTTGTCGAGAATGATCAGGCGGTGCGTTTCTATCGCCGCCACGGCTTCGTCATCGAGGCCGAGGAGTCCGATCCCCTCACCGGCCACCCCCAATACCGGATGTGCTGCACACCTGCCTGAATCGATGCCAGCCCCCTGTTTTACTTGAAAAAAGCACGGGGCATCCTCATCTTGTCTCCATCGGGTGCCACCGGCACCGTCCCTGCAACCGGGCTGCTTTCTCATGAAAATCCTCCATACCGCCGACTGGCACCTTGGCCATCAACTCCATGGCCATGACCGCCGTTTTGAACACGATGCCTTCCTCGACTGGCTGAGCGACACCCTCAAGGCGCGCGAGATCGACGCCCTGCTGGTGGCGGGCGATCTGTTTGATACCGCCAATCCGCCCGCCAGCGCCTGGCAACAGCTCTACCGTTTTCTGGCCAGACTGCGCGCCGAGATGCCCCGCCTCAACATGGTGCTGATCGGCGGCAACCACGACTCCCCCTCCAAGCTCGATGCCCCTCACGAGCTGCTGCGCGCCTTTGATCTTCATCTGGTGGGCAGCATCAGCCGCGACAGTGAGGGCAAGCTCGAAACCGACCGCCTGCTGGTACCGCTGCAAGACCGGGAGGGCAACATTGCCGCCTGGTGCGCCGCCGTGCCGTTCCTGCGCAGCAGCGATCTGCGGGTAGAGTCGTTGGCAGAGGGGCAGGACAGGCTGATCGAAGGAGTGCGCCAAGTCTACGCCGAGGTGCTGGCCGAAGGGCGCGCCCGCTGCGGGGAGGATCTGCCGCTCATCGCCATGGGCCACGCCTATCTGGCGGCGGGCCAGCTCTCGGAGCTGTCAGAGCGGCGGGTGCTCGGCGGCAACCAGCACGCCCTGCCTGCTGATCTCTTCGCCGCGGCTGACTACACGGCGCTCGGTCACCTCCATCTGGCCCAGAGCCCGGCCGAGGGGGTGCACTACAGCGGCTCGCCGCTGCCACTTTCGCTCGCCGAGGCCAACTACAACCATCAGGTGCTGGAAGTGACCTTTGCGGGGGGTAAACTGGCCGGGTTGGAGCGGATCCCGGTGCCCCGCGCGGTGGAGATGATCCGCCTGCCCCAGAGCACCCTCGACGACGCGCTGAACGCCATCGCATCGCTCGAGCTGCCTGCTTGTCCACAAGAGGCACAACCCTTCCTCGAAGTGCGTCTGCTGCTGCCCAAGCCAGAAGCCCGCATCCGCGAACGGATTCTGGCGGCCATCGCAGACAAGCCGGTGCGTCTGGCCCGCATCAGCACCCAGTATCAGGGTTCGGGCGAAGGGCTGGCCGATGGCCGCGAGCGGCGCAGGCTGGATGAGCTCTCCCCCACCGAGGTGTTTCGCCTCTGCTATCAGCGTCAGTTTGAAGGGGAGCCCGAGGCTGGGCTGGTCGCCTCGTTTGAAGAGATCCTGGAGCAGGTGAAGGAGTCCAATGTATGAAAATCTTGACCCCATCCGGTGAGAATCTGGGCAGAGCCAACCTCCCTGCGAAGAAAGCGGCACGGATGAAGGAGTGCAATTCACAATGAAAATCTTGTCTCTGTCAGGTGAGAATCTGGCCAGTCTGACCGGCCCCTTCACCATCGACTTTACCAAGGGGGCACTTGGCGCCGCCGGCCTGTTTGCCATCACCGGCAACACCGGCGCGGGCAAAAGCACCCTGCTCGACGCCATTTGTCTGGCCCTCTACGACGAGATGCCGCGCTTTATCGCCAATCGCAAGAACGTGGCCGAAGTGGGCCGCATGGATGATGAAGAGAAGCTCAAGGCCAACGACGTACGCGGCATCCTCAGTCGCGGCAACGCCAGCGGCTTTGCCGAGGTGCAGTTTCGCGGCTGCGATGGCCGCATCTGGCTGGCCCGCTGGGCGGTGCGCCGTGCCCGCAACCGCTCGGAAGGGCGCTTTCAGGCACAGGAGCGCACCCTGACCGATGTGGAGTCGGGTCAGGTCTTCTCCGGTAGCAAGCGAGAGCTGCAGGATCGCATCGACGAGCTGGTGGGCCTCTCCTGGGAGCAGTTCCGCCGTGCGGTGATCCTGCCGCAGGGGGAGTTCGCCGCCTTCCTCAAGTCGGACGCCAACGAGCGCTCCGCCCTGCTCGAACGGATGACCGGCACCGAGCTCTACTCCGCCATCTCCATCCAGACCTATGAGCGGGCGCGGGAAGAGCAGCAAAAACTGGCCACCATCGCCCAGCGCCTCGGCGACGTGGCATTGATGGACGAGGCTACCCGCGAACAGTGGGTGAGCCAGCAGGTGAGCCTCTCCACCACCCTCAAGCACGAGCAGCAACAGCAGCAGCTGATGCAGGACTTGCGCGACCTCAACAGCCGGATTGCCGCCCAGCTGCAGGGCTGCGCCGAGGGACAATCAGCGCTCGATGCCGCCCTGCAAGCCCACGGCGCCGCCGCCCCCGAGCGCGACGAGTTTGCCCGCGCCGAACAGGCCCAAGTGGCCCGCGCCGATCACGACGAGCTGGCCCGCCTCACTCTGGAAGTGCAGCAGCAGGAGAAGGTGATCGCCGAGCTGGGGCCTGAGCTGGCCAAACTCGAGGAGCAGACCCAGCAGAGCGCCCTCACTGAGCAACAACTGCTGGCCGAGAAAATTGCCGCCGAGCGGGAGTGGGGCGCCCTGCAGCCCGAACTCAAGCGGGCACAGGAGCTCGATACCCGCATCCGGGAAAAAGTGCAGCAGTTGCAGAAGATCCAGCAAGAGGGGGCGCAGGAGCGAGAAGTGCAGCTCACCCTCGAGCAGGGCTGGCGCGAGCAGAGCAAACAGGTTGAGCTTCTCAAGCAGCAGCACCAGCAGTGGGGGCTCTGGCTCGAAGAGCACAAGGGGCTGGCCCCGGTGGCCCGCCAGTGGCAGCCCCTGCTCACCGCCATGCAGGATTGGGCCGAGGATGCCGACAAGCTGCAGCAACTGCTCACCCTGCGGGATCACAAGCTGCGCGCCCTGCAGCAGTTGCAGCGTCAGCTGGAGCAAGGCCAGCAGGACCGCGACTACTGGCAGCATGAACAAGCTCGGCTGCAACAGCAACAGAACGAGCTGCAGGAGCAGCAGTGGGAGAGCCGCCTCGCCAAGGCGCAGGAGCAGTGGCAGCAGCAGACTGAGCAACTGGGTCAGCTGCGCCAGCTGCTGGAGCTGGCCGACTATGGCCGCAACCACGGCGAGCAGCATGGTCGCCTGCAGCAGGAGATTGCCCAGCTGGAGCAGGCGCTCGGCAAGCTGGCCATCCTCGGCGAAGAGCTGGCGCCAGCCCGCGAGCGGCTCGCCCTGCAGCGGGATGAGGCGCGCCACGCGCTGGAGCAGTCCCGTGCCATCGCCAGCTTCGAGCAACATCGCCACATTCTGAGCGATGGTTCCCCCTGCCCGCTGTGCGGCGCCGAGGATCACCCCTATAGCCAGAGCCAGCCGCAGGTGGCGGGGATCCTGGGTCAGCTGGCGGAGCGGGCCCGCAGCCTGGAGCTCGAATGGGATCGGCTCAACCATCAATACATTCAGTGCGAGAGCGAGCGTCAGGAGCTGGCTCGCCAGCTGGCGGTGCGCCAGCAGCACCTGCCGGAGCTGGAGGCGCGCGCCGAGCAGCTGACCCAGCGCTGGCAACAACTGGGGGGCGATACCCTGCTCGGCCATCCGCTGCCGCTGCGCCAAAGCCCCATTGAGTGGAACGAGCTGATGAGCACCCTGCTTGGCCGCGGCCAGGCGCTGGAGCTGGGGTTGGCCCAGAGCCAGCAGCAGCTGCGTCAGGCCCAGCTTGGTCAACAACAGCTGCAAGGGGTGCGTCAGCAACTGAGCCAGTTGGCGACCCAGCACCAGCAGTTTGACCAGCAGTGGCAGGAGGCCGATCGCCAGCGCATCGCGCTGGAAGGGGAAGTGAAAGGGATGGGCGAGCAGGAGGCGACTCTGCGCCAGCGCCTTGAGCAAGGCGCCCACCGCCTCGACGAGCAGATGGGCGGCCAACCGTGGCGCCAGTGGCTCGGCAGCCAGCAGTGGCACGAGTGGCAGCGGGCCTGCGAAGCCTGGTTGCACGGCCAGAGCGAGTGGGAGCGGCTGGCCAGCGAGATCGCCAGTCTCACCCCGGCCCTGAGCGCACAGGAGGCACGCCTGCAGACCCAGCGCGAGCTGCTGCACAAGCTGGAGCGGGACTACAAGGAGCACGAACAGCAGCGGCAGGGGCTGCTCACCAGCCGCAGCAGTTGTCTCGGTGGTGAGGAGATCCCGCTGGTCGAGAGCCGTTGGCAACAGCGGCTGCAACAACTCGCCAGCGAACTGGAGCTGATGCAAAGCAGCGCCCGCGCTCTGCGGGAGCGGCAGACCGAGCTCAAGACCCGCCTCACCCATGTGGAGCAGGAGAAACAGGTGAGCAGCCGCCGCAAGCGGGAGGTGCTGGGGCGCTGGGCTGCCCACGCCAGTACCCTCGGCATCGCCGAGTACGACCTGCGCCGCCTGCTCGCCATCACCCCCGATGAGCTCAAGGCGCGCCGCACCGCCCTGCAAGGGCTGGAAGATGCCCTTGGCGAGGCGCGCACCCGCCTTGCCGAGCGGCAGCGGGCGCTGGCGCTGGAGGAGAGCAAGCGGGATCGCTATCGGGAGCACCATCCCGAGCTGGCCGCCCTGCCGGATGCAGAGCTGAGCGAGCAGCTGGCGGTGCGGGGTGCCAACTGCCGCGCCCTTGAAGAGCAGCTGTTCGAGTGCAAGAGCAAGCTGGCACAGGCCGAAGCGGCCGCTCTCAAGGCGGGTAGCCTGCAACAGGAGCTGGCCGCCCAGCAGGCGGTGGCCGACCACTGGCAGCAGCTGTGCGATCTGATCGGGCAGGCCAACGGCGCCAAGTTCCGCACCTTCGCCCAGAGCCTCACCCTCGAGCGTCTGCTGCTGGAGGCCAACGTCCAGCTCGCCGAGCTATCACCGCGCTACCGGCTGGAGCGGGTACCCGGCACCGATCTGGCGCTACAAGTGGTGGATCTCGACATGGGGGACGAGGTGCGCTCGGTGGACTCCCTCTCCGGCGGCGAGAGTTTTCTGGTGTCGCTGGCGCTGGCGCTGGCCCTCTCCAGCCTCTCATCGCGCCAGACCCAGGTCGAGTCGCTGTTTATCGACGAGGGGTTCGGCACGCTCGATCCGGACAGCCTGGATCTGGCGCTCGCCAGCCTCGACTCCCTGCAGGCCGCCGGCCGCCAGATCGGGGTCATCTCCCACGTCCAGACCCTGGTGGAGCGGATTGGCGTGCAGATCAGGGTCGAAGCCCTCGGCGGCGGCGAGAGCCGGGTGCTGGTCCCCTGAGAGCCTTCGGCTCAATCACCAGTACCATCGGCCCCCCCACGCCGTAAATAACAAGACCCCGCCAATTGGCGGGGTCTTGTTGAGAGGCTATCAACCGAAGCGGTAGGCGCCCATATAGAGGCTGCCGCCATCCCAGCTTTCGTGCAGCCGGGTGGGCGCCACGCCATCAGCTGCCCCCAACGCCACAAAGAGCGGGCGCAGGTGGTCGTCGTGGGGATGGGACTCCACCGCCCCGGGGGCCTGCTGGCGATAGTCGAGCAGCGCCAGCCGATCCTGGTCGGCCATCTTCTGCTCCAGCCAACCGACAAACTGGCTGGCCCACTCGGGCACCGGTGAATCATCCGGCCCCAGCGCCCGCAGGTTATGGGTGATGGCGCCGGAGGCGAGGATACCAATCCCCTGACTGCGCAGCGCCCCCAGCACCTCCCCCAGTTGCCACAACTGGGCCGGGGTGAAGCTCGCGGGGATGGAGATCTGCACCAGCGGGATCTCGCTGTTTGGGTCGATCAGGGAGAGCGGCGACCAGACCCCGTGATCCAGCTCGCGCCGCACCGGGGTGGCGGTCAGTCCGGCCAGCGCCAGCTGGTCGCTCACCCCTTGCAGCAACCACTCGGGGCTGCTGGCAGGCCAGCGCATCCGGTAGAGCGGCTCGGGAAAGCCGTAGAAGTCATACATCAACGCCGGTTTGGGCTCGACGTTGATCTGCAGCTCGCGGCTGAACCAGTGGGCGGAGATGACCACCAGCCCCTTGAGCTCACCCAGACGCAGGGTGCTCAGAAAGCGGGTGGCGGGTTGCTCACGCAGCACCAGATCCGGTGCGCCGTGAGAGATAAACCAGACGGGGGCGAGGGACATAAAGCGGACTCCAACAAGGTATCAGGGGGCGATACCGGAGGGGATATCGCTGTTGGTGTTGATTATCTGCCCGCCATTCAATGTGAACAATCCAGCAAGATAGATAAGCACTATCAACCAATGGTTGATAATTTTCCCCCTTCATGACCGGGAAGCAGCAAGACATATCAAGGCTGCGGCGTATCCGGCTGCGGTCGGGCTATGCGAAGCGCCATCCGGGTCGCTGCACTGTGATCCTGCCACTCTCGCCACGCCAATCCTTCAGCGGCCGCCTCCCCTTTCACTGGATGGGAGAAGATCGCCAGCAGACCAGCGTTGTCAGGCCAGCAGCGGGCTGGCAGTGACTGAACCAGCAGCAGGGCGGTGCCCAGCAAGAGCAGAGCCCATCCGATGTCATGGCTGTTTTTCATCCCGACGTCCTTCATCTGCGCGCCAATGAACTAACATTTTTGCGCAAGCCGGTGACAAGACGGTGACAGCGAGCGGGTGGTCATTTTACAACATCTGAACCTCAACCCGGCCAAACAACCACAGATGGTAACATTTGTATCCCTTCTGCCCGAACCTGTGGCCGTATGCACTAAAATGTGACTCACAGGAAAACGTTATCCCTGAAAAGAAAACGTTATCTGGTCAAAACGTTGTTTCTGGATCATAAAAAGATTCCAAAAACTGGTGTATATTGCTCGGCGGAAATTCCTTAACCATGAAGATTGACATGAAAAAGACCAAAATTGTCTGCACCATCGGTCCGAAGACCGAATCCAAAGAAATGCTGGCCAAAATGCTGGACGCCGGCATGAACGTCATGCGCCTGAACTTCTCCCACGGTGACTACGCCGAGCACGGCAGCCGCATCAGCAACCTGCGCGCTGTGATGGCCGAGACCGGCAAGCACGCAGCTATCCTGCTGGACACCAAGGGTCCGGAAATCCGTACCATGAAGCTGGAAGGCGGCAACGACGTCGCGCTGGTCGCTGGCCAGACTTTCACCTTCACCACCGACCAGACCGTGGTTGGCAACAAAGACAAAGTGGCTGTGACCTATGCAGGTTTCGCCAACGATCTGCGCGTCGGCAACCGTATCCTGGTTGATGACGGCCTGATCGGTCTGGACGTGATCGAAATCACCGAGCGCGAAGTTGTCTGTAAAGTGCTGAACAACGGTGACCTGGGCGAGAACAAAGGCGTTAACCTGCCGGGCGTCTCCATCAAGCTGCCGGCCCTGGCCGAGAAAGACAAGCGCGACCTGATCTTCGGTTGCGAGCAAGGTGTTGATTTTGTTGCTGCTTCTTTCATCCGTAAGAAAGAAGACGTTCTGGAAATCCGTGAGCACCTGAAAGCCCACGGTGGCGAGAACATCCAGATCATCTCCAAGATCGAAAACCAGGAAGGTCTGGACAACTTCGACGAGATCCTGGCTGTCTCCGACGGCATCATGGTTGCTCGTGGCGACATGGGTGTAGAGATCCCGGTTGAAGAAGTTATCTTCGCCCAGAAGATGATCATCACCAAGTGCAACAAAGCCCGCAAAGTGGTTATCACTGCCACCCAGATGCTGGACTCCATGATCAAGAACCCGCGTCCGACCCGCGCCGAAGCTGGCGACGTGGCCAACGCCATCCTGGACGGTACCGACGCAGTGATGCTGTCCGGTGAATCCGCCAAGGGTAAGTACCCGCTGGAAGCCGTGACCATCATGGCCACCATCTGCGAGCGTACCGATGCCGTGATGCCGTCCAACCTGTCTGCTGCCAACGACAGCAACAAGCTGCGCATCACCGAAGCCGTATGTAAAGGCGCCGTAGAGACCTCCGAGAAGCTGGACGCCCCGCTGATCGTGGTTGCTACCGAAGGCGGCAAGTCTGCCAAGGCCATTCGCAAGTACTTCCCGAAAGCCTGGATCCTGGCTATCACCACCAACAAGAAAACTGCTGCCCAGCTGGTTCTGACCAAGGGTGTGGTTGCTCACGTGGTTGACAGCATCGCCTCTACCGACGATTTCTACCGCATCGGTAAAGAAGCCGCGCTGGAAATCGGCATGGGTCTGAAGGGTGACGTGGTTGTGATGGTCTCCGGTGCTCTGGTACCGAGCGGCACCACCAACACCGCTTCTGTTCACGTTCTTTAATCAGAGCTGAACAACGTGAAAACGGCGCCTGCGGGCGCCGTTTTTTTTATCCCTCCCCCCTGCTTACCTGACAAGCCCGGTGTTAGAATCCACGCGAATTTAATCTATGCGGGAAATCTCCCGAATATCGCGTAATAACCCGGAAGTTATATGCTCTCAACACGTTTTAAAAGAGTCTCGGCCACCCTGTTGCCGCTGCTCTGTTTAGTCGCCAGCCTCTGCGCCCCGCAGGCCATGGCGCAAGATGTCCCCTCTCGCGCCTCCGTTCAGCGAGCGCTGGATGGTCTGGGTAAATCGGAAACACTGACCGTCAGTCAGCAAGCGGATCAGAAGTTGCTTACCGAAACCCTCGCCCTGCTCGACAGCATCGACAAGGAAGAGGCGAAAGCCAAGAGTCAGGCCCAGCGTCTGCGCAGCCTGCCCACCGAACTCAGAGAGATCAGCGCCAAGCTCGATGCCCTGACCAAGGGCAAGAGTGCCGAGCAGATCAAGAGCGAATACGCCACCATGAGTCTGGCGGAGCTCGACAGCCGTCAGCCGGAAGTGCTGGCTAATATGCAGGAGGCCCAGGAGGCCCTCGGCACCATCGGCAGCCAGCTCACCAGCTTGCAGACCCTGCCGGAACGGGCCCAGACCAGCATGAGCCGCGCCTATCAGCGCAGCCAGGAGATCCGCAGCCGCCTGAACGTGGGCGAGAGCGTCAGCAGCGCCGAGAAGATGAAGCTCAACACCGAGCTGGCACTGCTGGAGCTGCAACTGGCGCACCTGCAAAAGGAGCTGGATAACCGTACCAGCATGCAGGATCTGGCGATCAAGCAGCGCGACTACCAGAGTGCCCGTCTGGCCAGCGAAGAGCAGAAACTGCAGTTGCTGCAGGATCAGAGCAGCGCCAAGCGTCTCGGCGACACCGAGAAGACCGCCGAACAGACCGGTGAACTGGTGGCGACCGAAGACAGCCCGCTGGTGCAAAAAGAGCAGGAGCTCAACCACCAACTCAGCCAGCAGCTCATCAGCGCAACCACCAGTCTCAACTCGTTGGTCCAGAAAAACCTGCAAGCCAAGAGCTGGCTGGAGCGCGGCATTCAGACCGAGCGCAACCTCAATGAACAGGTGCAGATGCTCAAGGGCAACCTGCTGCTGTCGCGCATCCTCTATCAGCTCTACCAACAGCTGGAAGCGGCACCGACCATCGCCGTCAAGAATCTGGAAGAGCAGATCGCGGACCTCCATCTGGCCCAGTTTGAACTGAGCCAGCAGCGTGACCAGCTGTTCCAGAAAAACCTCTATCTGGACAACCTGATTGCCGGCAGCAAGGATCCGGTCAGCGACGAGGACAAGGCCAGCCTTGCCAAGCTGCTCGACACCCGTATCAATCTGCTCGATCAGCTCAACCGTCAGCTCGACAGCCAGCTCACCAACGCCATCAGCCTGCAGCTGATCCAGCAGCAACTGGCCCGCGTCTATGCATCAATCGAGTTCACTCTCCAGCAGCACATTTTCTGGGTAAGCAGCAACAAGCCCATCGACAGCAAGTGGTTTATCAGCTGGCCCGCCCAGGCCTACAAGCAGGCTTCCGACTGGGTACTGAAACCGGATTGGAAACGCTGGCGCGAAGAGCTGCTGGGGATCTCCCTGCTCGCCTTCCCGCTGTTGCTGATCGGCGGCCTGCTGGTCTGGAAACGTCCGGCGCTGGTTGAGCGCGAGAAGAAGATCACCAAGGACCTTGGCCGTTTCCGTCAGGACAGCCAGTGGCACACCCCGCGCGCCCTGCTCTATACCGTGCTGCAACGCCTGCCGGGCAGCATGTTCATTCTGGCTGGCGGTCTGCTGCTCACCTACTGCGGTCTGCTCAGTCCCAAACTGATGTTCCAGATCACCCTGAACCTCGCTCTCGGTTATCTGGTGTTCAGCGTCTATCTGGCGGTGATGCGCCCGGGCGGTATCGCCGAAACCCACTTCCGGATCCCGAAAGCAGAGCTGCAGGCCAAGCGCAACAGCATGCGCTACATCTGGTTGCCACTGCTGCCGCTCATCATGCTCGCGACCAAGGCGGTGGTTGAACCCTCCACCCTGGGCAACGACGTGATCGGTCAGGCCATGACCCTGACCCTGCTGGGGCTGGCCGCCTATCTGGTGTTCCCCATCTCCCGCGCCCGCATCAAGGGCGAGGCGAGCATGCAGAAGTCGCTGATCGCCATCGCCCTGGCGCTGGCGCCGGTGGCGCTGATCGTGCTGGCGGTGCTCGGTTACTACTACACCGCGCTGAAGCTGACCGGTCGCCTGATCGAATCCTTCTACCTCATCATCATCTGGAGCCTGGTCTACCGCACCGCCCTGCGTGGTCTGGAGCTGGCCGCCCGTCGTCTGGCCTACCGCCGTGCGGTGGCCAAGCGTGAGCACAGATCTTCGGAAGATGCGGAGGGTGGCGAGTCCATCGAAGAGCAGCCCATGGATCTGGAGGATGTCAGCCAGCAGTCCCTGCGTCTGACCCGTACCGTGCTGATGCTGATCTTCGGCGTCGCCTTCTACTGGCTCTGGTCCGATCTGGTCGCGGTATTCTCCTACCTCGACAGCATGGTGCTGTGGCATCGCAGTGAAGGCACCGGCGCCAACGCCGTGCTGTTCCCCATCAGCCTGAGTGACGTGCTGATCGGCTTCCTGCTGCTCGGTGGCGCCTGGTCACTGGCGCGCAACTTGCCGGGCTTGCTGGAAGTGCTGGTGCTCTCCAAGCTCAATCTGGCTCAGGGGACGGCCTACGCCATCACCACCATGCTCAACTACCTGCTGATCGGTTTTGGCTCCCTGACCGCCCTCTCCATGATGGGCGTGCAGTGGGACAAGCTGCAGTGGGTAGCGGGTGGTCTGTCAGTCGGTATCGGTTTCGGCATGAAGGAGATCCTCTCCAACTTCGTCTCCGGCATCATCATCCTGTTCGAGCGTCCGGTGCGGATCGGTGACACCGTCACCATCGGCTCCTTCTCCGGTACCGTCTCGCGGATCCGCATTCGCGCCACCACCCTGACCGACTTCGACCGCAAAGAGGTGATCATCCCCAACCAGCAGCTGATGACCGAGCGGCTCATCAACTGGTCGCTGAGTGACACCGTCACCCGGGTGATCGTGCGCGTAGGGGTGGCGTACGGCTCGGATCTGGAGCTGACCCGCACCCTGCTGAAACAGGCGGCCGATGAAAACAGCCGCGTGCTGAAAGACCCGGCCCCCATCGTCTACTTCCTCACCTTTGGCGCCAGTACCCTGGATCACGAGCTGCGCTTCTTCGTGAGCGAACTGGGTGATCGCAACCCGGCAGTGGACGAGTTGAACCGCAAGATTGACCAGCTGTTCCGCGAGAACGGCATCGAGATCGCCTTCAACCAGATGGATGTCTACATCAAGAACATGCAGGGCGAAGAGCAGAAGGTGGAGTCCAACTCCGCCGCCCTGCCGCCGCCCGCAGAAGATGGCAAGCAGCCAGCCTGATAGCAAACGGCACTGATCTGATGGCAACAGCCGCTCACCCAGGTGAGCGGCTTTTTTATGCGCCGTTTATGGCGACAGGCACGAATATAAATTAACAGAATAACAATGTGCGCTCACCATTGAGTGATATTTACCCCATACCCGCATCAAGGATGCGCCCATTAATATTTGATAATCACCGGCTGATATATATCAACTATCCGTACGGCATCTTCGGAAAATAATGCTGAAGGTATCACGCCAACAGATACTTTTATGGCAACTATTTTATAAATAAAATGCTTTATAAAATCAGTATAAATCGGGCCAGATATCTGCCAGCCATGACTGCGGCTACGCCATTTTGCACCACCTCTGGCCTCTTCCGCTCAGGGCAGAGCGTATCGTCCATAGGCCAGAACGGCCATCCTGCCCGCCAACATGGCGGGCAACAGAGCGGCGCACGGCCATGACCACTGATAAAATATAAAGAGAAATAAAAGTTTAAAAACAATAAGTTGCCTAAACACACCCCTGATACTACCGGTTGAGCTTGCCCTGTGTTCACAGCGTCTTTCAGGCAAACCGGCGACCGGCACGACTCACGGCGTTTTATAACTTTTTTTAATTTTATTTGAGTTTCCTCTTCAGCCAGACCATTGCAAAGTGGCGGCATTCCGTCGCTGGGCCATATGACCTCCCGGTTGACTCCTATATGTCTGTTCATTTGATAATTGCAAGGATCCGAGAAATGAAACATCCCTTGATGGTAATGGGATTGGCCGCTTGTCTGGCATTGACCGGCTGCCAAAATATGGATACCAAAAAAGTATTGATTGGGGCGGCAGCTCTCGGGGCTATTGGTGCAGCCGGTTATTATGCGGGTAAAACGCACAGCGATAATAAACATGAGCACGATGGTCAGAATGACAATAACGATGATCAGCATATTGCCACCAGCAAGATGCCCCGTTACTGCTCAGGTGAAGCGGCCAGCAAATTCCATGTCTCCCCACGCGATATCACCACCGAGTCAACAGAAGAGAGTGGCCACAAATACAAGGTCTACGGGCAGTACGAGACCGATGATGACGACGTCGAATTTACCTGCACCTTCAATCACGATGGCCGATTTCTCTCGGTCGTTCGTAGTTGATGAGCGATTGGCAACGCCTTACCCCCGCCCTGATACAGGAAAAACATGATGAAACCGCAACGCAGCATAGTCGCAAGCCTCATCACCTTGGCACTCCTGGGTCTCTCCAGCAGTGCCGGGGCAGCTACCCGCCCTCACTCCGGGGTGGATCTGGCCAGCATGGATACCCGCATCAGCGCGGCGGACGATCTGTTTCGCCATGTCAACGGCAACTGGCTGGCCAAGACCCCGATCCCGGACGATTTGCCCGGTCAGACCATCGGTAACTTGCTGGCTGACAAGTCACTGGACGATCGCAAAGTCCTGCTGGAGGAGTTGCTCAAGCGCCCGCAGCAAACTGGCTCCCCCCGCCAGCAGATCGCCGATCTCTACGCCAGCTACCTTGATCAGGCCGGACGGGATGCCAAGGGGCTGACCCCCATTCAGCCGCTGCGCGACGAGGTCATGGCCATCCATGATGCCTCCTCACTGGCCACCTACTTTGCCCGGGTCAGCAAGCTGGGAGGGGGAGCCCCCTTTACCATCGAGATCGGGTCGGACAAAAAATCCCCCGATAGCTACGCCATCTATCTGGGGCAGTCCGGGCTCGGCCTGCCGGATCGGGAGTACTACCTGAAAAACGATGCCGCCAGCACAGCGCTGCGGGCCAAATATGAGCAGTTTATTGCCGCTCTGCTGAGCCATGCCGGCGCGCAGGGGGCGAACGAGCAGGCCCATCGCATTCTGGCACTGGAGACCCGGCTGGCCAATGTGCAGTGGGACAGAGTCAAACTGCGGGATGACAACCTCACCTACAACAAGCTGCCGCTCGCCCGCCTCCAGCAGTTGCTGCCCACCCTGGATTGGCAAAGCTATCTGACAGAGGCTGGCATCGCCGGTGAAGCGAATATCATCGTCAACGAGCCAGACTATCTGGAAAAACTGGCGCTGGTAATGCAGGAGACCACGCTGGCAGATTGGCAATCCTACAGCCTGTTCCATCTGCTGCGTGCTTACGCCCCCTACCTGGATAGCCAGACCAGTGATCTGCACTTCGCGTTCTACGGCACCACCCTCAATGGCGTTCCCCAACAGCGGGCGACCTGGAAGCGGGCCATGGAGGTACTGGACAGTTACTTGGGGCAAGCGGTGGGCCAGCTCTACGTGGAGCGCTACTTCCCGGCCGAGGCCAAAACTCGCATGGCGGCCATGGTGCACAATCTGATCGCGGCCTATCGCCAGGAGATCAGCGGGCTCGACTGGATGTCGTCGCCGACCAAAGAGAAGGCGCTGGAGAAGCTGGCTCAGGTACGGGTCAAGATCGGCTATCCGGACCAGTGGCAGGACTACAGCGCTATCGAGATCCGTCCCGATGATCTGGTCGGCAATGCCCAGCGCGCCGTCACCGCCCGTTACAACGAACACCTTGCCCGCCTCCACCAACCTGTGGATCGGGAGGAGTGGTTCGACAACCCGCAGACGGTGAATGCCTACTACAACCCGAACAACAACGAGATCGTCTTCCCGGCGGCCATCCTGCAACCTCCCTACTTCGATCTGACGGCGGATGATGCGGTCAACTATGGCGCCATCGGCGCCGTCATCGGCCACGAGCTGAGCCATGGTTTCGATGATCAGGGGGCCAAATTCGATGGCAACGGCGCCCTGCATAACTGGTTGGCCCCTGCGGATCTCAAGGAGTTCACCGCCAGAGGCCAAAAACTGGTACGTCAATACAATCGCTTTGAGCCCATCAAGGGGGAGCATGTTAACGGTCAGCTGACCCTTGGCGAGAACATCGGCGACCTTGGCGGGCTGACCATTGCCCACAAGGCCTATCAGATCGCCACGGGCAGCCAACGCCCGCCGGTACTGGACGGCTTTAGCGCCGATCAGCGCTTCTTTATCGGCTGGGCGCAGGTGTGGAAAGGGAAATACCGGCCCGAGCTCACCACCGTCCTGCTCAAGACCGACCCCCACTCCCCGATGGAGTACCGGGTCAACGGCATCGTCGCCAACATGCCAGAGTTCTACCGCGCTTTTGCCATCAAGCCGGGTGACAAACTCTATCTGCCACCTTCCGAGCGTGTGAAGATTTGGTGACCGCCAGCAGGGGCCCTAGCCTGAAAAGCTCCAGCAGATGGATCTCCTCCACCTGAGCTGAAGATGACCGACACAGGGAGTGTCAGTTTTACCCTGTCTGGTTTTTCCCGACCCACATGTGCCTAACCATGTGGGTTTTTTTGATCTTCTTGCACCGCCCCTTCTCCCCGGCCTGCGTTCACCCGACACGGTCACGGCAAGCAACACCGCTGTTTTTCCGCCTTTGCCATTGTCTGAAAAACCGGCTGCAGCACCGCTATAAATCGGTTTACCACCACACAGGTCTGACCTATGGTAAAGCATGCAAAAGATGCATCGAGGAGCCGCTTTTCCTATGAATGACCGAGAACTGCAACAGATCCTGTTTCGCTCCTTCGATGTGATCCCGCTGCCTATTCTGGTGTCAGAATCCATTGCCCATCACGATGGCCGCTCGCCCGACATGATCCCGCAGCGGCGCCACCGCTTCCTGAACAAAGCCTTCATTGAACAGTTGGGCTACGACCTTGACGATCTGCCGGACATGGCCTCCTGGTTTCGGGTCGCCTACCCGGATGAAGGGTATCGCCGCACCATCATCGACTCCTGGCACTCCCAGGTGGAACAGAGCTTGTCACAAGGGCTGGAGGTCGCCGAGATGCCTGCGCTGATCCGCTGCAAGAGCGGTCAGTCGCGCTGGTTTATCGTCACCGCACAGCTGGGGGCCGATGCCATCCCGGATGGCCATATCGTCACCTTTCGCGATATCCACGACCTGCAGTGCATGGTGGAAGAGGTGAGCCGCCTCTCCTGCACCGATCCGCTCACCGAACTGACCAACCGGCGTGGCGCCCAGCAACAGCTGCAGGCCCACTGGTTGCAGGGTGAGCCCCTCTCGGTGGTGCTGGGGGATATCGACCATTTCAAGCAGGTCAATGACCGCTACGGCCATCCTGCGGGCGATGCCGCGCTCTGCGCCGTCGCCCACGCCATGGCGGGCCAGCTGTTGCCGGGGGAGAGTCTGGCCCGTTGGGGCGGAGAGGAGTTCCTGCTGATCCTGCCTGGTTGCGATATTGAACAGGCGGCACAGCGCGCCGAACAGCTGCGCCAACATGTCAGTGTCACCCGCTTGCCATGGCAAGGGGAGCAGATCTCCCTCACCATCAGTCTGGGGTGTGCCAGCATGAAGGGGCAGGAGAGCATCGACTATCTGCTGATGATGGCAGATCGGGCCCTTTATCAGGCCAAGGATCAGGGCCGTAACCGGGTTGTCATCTCAGCGGAATAGAGTGGTAACCAGAAGGGGAAGCCGACTCGAGGCCATAAAAAAACCGAAGCACAAGGCTTCGGTTTTTTACTGCGGCAACTGGCGTGAGCCAGCCGGGCATTACTTCTTGATACGGATAACCGGGGTCTCGCCCACAGTCACGGCACCAGTCATTTTGATCAGCTCTTTGATCTCGTCCATGTTGGAGATGACAACCGGAGTCAGGGTAGACTTGGCTTTCGCTTCCAGAACGGCCAGATCGAACTCGATGATGGTGTCGCCGCGCTTGACCTGTTGACCTTCCTGAGCGATACGCTTGAAGCCTTCGCCTTTCAGTTCAACGGTGTCGATACCGAAGTGAACGAACAGCTCGATACCAGAGTCAGATTCCAGAGAGAACGCGTGGTTGGTCTCGAAAATCTTGCCGATGGTACCATCACACGGCGCAACCATCTTGTTGCCAGCCGGCTTGATGGCGATGCCGTCACCAACGATCTTCTCGGCGAAGACAACGTCAGGCACATCTTCGATCGGCACGATTTCGCCAGACAGCGGAGCAAAGATTTCGATGCCGCCGGTGTCAGAGCTATCGTCGGAAACCAGTTTCTTCAGTTTGTCGAACAGACCCATATAAAGCTCCTAGAGATGATTTGTCGCTGTTTGCAGCCGATCTTAGCAGACTGCTTTCTGCTTAATAAAGTTATCTACGCACGCTTCGATTTCAGCTGCGGTGGCAAAGCTCAGTGCTTGATCAGCCATTGCCTTCACATCTTCGAAGTTGGTGTTGCGGATAAGCTTCTTGATACGCGGTACAGAGATGGCGCTCATGGAGAACTCATCCAGACCCATACCCAGCAGCAGCAGGGTGGCACGCTCGTCACCAGCCAGTTCACCACACATACCGGTCCACTTGCCTTCGGCGTGGGATGCATCGATAACCATCTTGATCAGCGTCAGGACGGAGGGTGACAGCGGGTTGTACATGGCGGAGATCATCTCGTTACCGCGATCGACAGCCAGGGTGTACTGGGTCAGGTCGTTGGTACCGATACTGAAGAAATCCACTTCCTTGGCCAGATGATGAGCCATCACGGCAGCGGCCGGGGTCTCGATCATGATACCCACTTCGATGGATTCATCAAAGGCTTTGCCTTCAGCACGCAGTTCGGCTTTCAGCGTCTCTACCGTCGCTTTCAGGCTACGGAACTCTTCGACAGAGATGATCATCGGGAACATGATGCGCAGTTTGCCGAAGGCAGACGCACGCAGAATGGCCCGCAGCTGAGCGTGCATGATGTCTTCGCGGTCGAAGAAAATACGCACGGCACGCCAGCCCAGGAAGGGGTTCATCTCTTTCGGGAAATTCATGTACGGCAGCTCTTTGTCGCCGCCAATGTCCATGGTGCGCACGATGATCGGCTGATCCGGCATCGCTTCGGCCACTTCTTTGTAGGCTTTGAACTGCTCGTCTTCGGTCGGCAGCGCATCGCGATCCATGAACAGGAACTCGGTACGGTACAGACCCACGCCTTCGGCGCCATTGCGGATGGCACCTTCGGTATCCTTGACGGTACCGATGTTGGCGCACACTTCGACCTGATGACCATCCAGAGTGATGGCAGGCAGGTCTTTCAGCTTGGCCAGCTCATCTTTCTCGGCCTGGAACTGAGCCTGGAACTTCTTGGCTTCGGTCAGCTGTTCAGCGGTCGGATTGATGATGATCTGGTTGTTGATCGCATCCAGTACCAGCACGTCACCGTTCTTGACGCGCTCGGTGATGTCGTTGGTGCCCACGATGGCCGGCAGCTCCAGGGAGCGGGCCATGATGGAGGTGTGAGAGGTACGGCCACCGATATCGGTAACGAAACCCAGCACATATTTCAGGTTGATCTGAGCGGTTTCAGACGGGGTCAGGTCTTTGGCGACCAGGATGACCTCTTCGTCGATGGTGCTCAGGTTGACAACGGCAATGCCCAGCACGTTCTTCACCAGACGGGTTCCGATGTCACGGAAGTCGGTGGCGCGCTCACGCAGATAAGGGTCATCCAGCTCGGCCATCATCTTGGCGTACTGTTCGATCACCTCATAGATGGCTTTGTCAGCGGAAGCCTTGTTCTCTTTGATGAAGGATCTGATATCCCCTTCCAGCTCCTCATCTTCGAGCAGCATGATGTGGCCTTCGAAGATGGCCTCTTTTTCCTCACCGAAGGTACGACCGGCCATCTCTTTGATGGCTTCCAGCTGAGCAGCTGACTTGGTACGAGCTTCGAGGAAACGGTTGATCTCGGCATCAATCTGGTCAGCAGAGATTTTGCCCTGATTGATAACGATTTCATCTTCTTTAAGAAGAAGCGCCTTACCGAATGCGATACCGGGGGACGCAAGAATGCCAGATATCATAATCCTTCCTATTAAAACGACTGTGGGGGAGGAATAAAGCTGGATTACTCCAGCTCGTCCATCAGGGCAACCAGCTTCTCAACAGCTTGCTGAGCATCCGGGCCGTCAGCCTGGATAGTTACGTTGGTACCCTTGGTCAGGCCCAGGGTCTGCAGCTTGAACAGGCTCTTGGCGCTGGCGGACTTGCCACCGGAGACCACAGTGATCTCGCTTTGGAATTCTTTGGCTTCTTTCACGAACTGAGCTGCCGGACGGGTGTGCAGGCCGTTTTCAGCAGTGATAACAACAGACTTCTCGTACATGGTTTCACCCCATATTATTGATATTTTTTGGTGGATTGGTCGGTTTTGAAGCAACCTGACCCACCGTGTCAGTATGGATATGTTGTAAAGTAACGAAAGCAGACCCGCAATGGTTTAATCCAGGTCAAGTTTCTGTGCAGTAATCGGCGCGCTGGTTGGCAATTTTCAGTTATTGGGCTACAAGCCGCATCAGGACTGGCCTGAAATTATTTTATAACGAAAAATAACACTTTGTTACTTTGTGATACCAAGCCAGCAAACACCGCGTGACGCCGCACAGGATATGAGATTTACAGCGGAATGTCTGCTTTTTTTCTCACTCAGGAACTTGTTATTTTACCCCAAAAAATAAGGATCAAGTGACACTAACAGGGGTTGAGTCTAGCCCATAAAGAAGCGGCGCTCCTGGGAGCGCCGCTGTTTTGACAGATTCCGATCAGTTACTGCTGCAGTTCCTGCTCGCTGAAGACCCCGGCAAACAGGGCGCTGGAGAGGTAGCGCTCCGCCGCGCTCGGCAGGATGACGACAATCGTTTTTCCTTCAAACTCCGGCAGCTCGGCCAGACGGCTGGCAGCCACCACCGCAGCACCGGAGCTGATACCGGCCAGGATCCCCTCCTCCTCCATCAGACGGCGGGCCATCTCGATTGCCTCATCGCTGGTCACCTGCTCAACCCGGTCAATCAGGGATAGGTCGAGGTTACCCGGAATGAAACCGGCGCCGATACCCTGGATCTTGTGGGGGCCCGGTTTGATCTCTTCACCGGCCAGCTTCTGGCTGATGACCGGCGACTCGGCCGGTTCGACCGCGACAGAGACCACCGCCTTGCCCTGAGTCTGCTTCAGATAACGGGAGACACCGGTAATGGTGCCGCCGGTACCGACCCCGGCCACGAACACATCTACCTCGCCGTCGGTGGCATCCCAGATCTCGGGACCCGTGGTCTTTTCGTGGATCTCCGGGTTGGCCGGGTTTTCAAACTGTTGCAACAACACATACTTGCCCGGCTCGGATTCGAGGATCTCGTTGGCCTTGGCAATGGCCCCCTTCATGCCGAGTGGCCCTTCGGTCAGCACCAGATTGGCGCCGAGCGCCTTGAGCAGCTTGCGACGCTCCAGGCTCATGGTGGCCGGCATGGTCAGGGTAATGGGATAGCCGCGAGCAGCCGCGACAAAGGCCAGAGCAATACCCGTGTTGCCGCTGGTGGGCTCGATGATCTCCTTACCCTTGGTCAGGATGCCGCGCTTCTCGGCATCCCAGATCAGGTTGGCACCGATACGGCACTTGACGCTGAAGCTGGGGTTACGGCTCTCGATCTTGGCCAGCACGCGGCCTTTGGTAACACGGTTGAGACGAACCAGCGGGGTGTGACCGATAGTCTGGCTGTTGTCCTCAAATATTTTGCTCATGGTGCTATCCCTGTGTTTGTTACGACGATGAAACAAGATTACCCTGTGGTTTCTGAATGAGAAGTGACGATTCGTTATAACCATATGGTATTACAACATATAGAGCTTATTCTCTCTGGCCCCTGACTCCGGGTGCCAATCGTCAAAGGAACCGACGTTATGGGATTTTCAGGAAGCAGCCAGTATCTCGCCTCCGATGCATTGAGGATGGCGGTCAATGCCGCCATCACCCTCGAAAAACCACTGTTGATCAAGGGGGAACCGGGCACCGGCAAGACGGTGCTGGCAGAAGCGGTCGCCGACCATCTCGGCACCGACCTGATTGCCTGGCATATCAAGTCCACCACCAAAGCCCAGCAGGGTCTCTACGAATATGATGCCGTAGCCCGGCTGCGCGACTCCCAGCTCGGCGACCCCAGAGTGGCCGATATCAGCCACTACATTCGCCAGGGCAAGCTGTGGCAGGCCTTCAGCGCCGAGCAGCGACCGGTGCTGCTGATCGACGAGATCGACAAGGCCGACATCGAATTCCCCAACGATCTGCTGCTGGAGCTGGATCGGATGGAGTTCGATGTCTACGAGACCGGTGAACGCGTCAAGGCGCGCCAGCGACCGGTAGTCATCATCACCTCCAACAACGAGAAAGAGCTGCCGGATGCCTTCCTGCGGCGCTGTTTCTTCCACTACATCCGCTTCCCCGACAAGGCCGAGATGCAGGCCATCGTCAAACTCCACTACCCCGACCTCAAGGAGAGCCTGCTCGGCGAAGCGATGGAGCTCTTCTTCGAGCTGCGCGAGGTAGAGGGGCTGCGCAAGAAGCCCTCCACCTCAGAACTGCTGGACTGGATCCGCCTGCTGCTGGCCGACGATATCGCCCCCGAGGCGATGCGCGCCCGCGAACCCGGCAAGCTGGTGCCCGCGCTATATGGCGCCCTGCTCAAGACCGAGCAAGACCTGCATCTCTTCGAGAAGCTCGCCTTTCTGGCCCGGCGCGGCAGCTAATTTATGCTGATCGACTTTTTTACCCACCTGCGCCGCCACAAGCTCCCCTGCAGCCTGCGCGAACTGCTGGACTTGCACGCCGCGCTGGCAGCCCGGCTGGTCACTATCGATATGGACGAGTTCTACCAACTCTCCCGCTGCCTGTTGGTAAAAGACGAGGCCCACTACGATCGCTTCGATCGCGCCTTCGCCGAGTATTACGAGGGACTGGAAGCCATCCCCCTGCTGCCGGAGAGCCTGCCCGAGGAGTGGCTGCGCAAGGAGTTCGAGCGACTGTTGAGCCCAGAGGAGAAGGCGTTACTCAAATCCCTCGGCGGACTCGACAAGCTGCTGGAAACCCTTAATCAGCGGCTGAACGAGCAGAAAGAGCGCCATGCCGGTGGCAACAAGTGGGTAGGGACCGGCGGCAACAGCCCGTTTGGCCACGGCGGTTTTCACCCCGAGGGCATTCGCATGGGTGGAGAGGGGCAGCATGGCAAGGCGGCCAAGGTGTGGGAGGCCAGACACTATCGCAACTTCAGCGACGACTCGCCGCTCGGCCAGCGCGCCATCCAGCTGGCGCTGCGCAAGCTCAGACGCTGGGTGCGTAAAGGCAATCCCGACGAGCTGGATCTCGATGACACCATAAGCAGCTCTGCCCGGCAGGGGTGGCTTGATGTGAAGCTGCGACCCGAGCGCCACAACGGGGTGAAGCTGTTGGTCTTTTTCGATGTGGGAGGCTCCATGGATGCCCACGTGGCCGAGGTGCAGCGCCTCTTCTCCGCCCTGCGCCACGAGTTCAAGCATCTGGAGTACTTCTATTTTCACAACTGCCTCTACGACTTCGTCTGGAAGGACAACAACCGCCGCTTTGATGAGCGGTTCGATACCCTGCGGCTACTGCGCACCTATAGCAGGGACTATCGGGTGATCCTGGTGGGGGATGCCACCATGGGCCCCTATGAGATCACCTGGCCGGGCGGCAGTGTCGAGCAGTGGAACGAGGAGTCGGGTCAGGTGTGGCTTACCCGCTTGCAACAGCACTTTCCCAAACTGGTATGGATCAACCCCACCCCGCGACGGGAGTGGCTCTGGCACCCCTCTATCAAGCTGATGAATGACGTGGTTGGCGGACGGATGCATCCGCTGACTCTGGCAGGTCTCGCTGCGGCGATCGACCAGCTGTAACCCTCTCTACCCTATAAACCGACAAGCCGGGAACGCACCCGGCGAGGAGCAAAGATGACCTCTATCGTGATCAGTGGCTCAGGCCTCTATACCCCCCCCTTTGCCGTCAGCAATGAAGAGCTGGTGGCCGCCTTCAACCAGTATGTGGATCTCTACAACGAGGAGAACGCCTCCGCCATCGACGCCGGCCAGCTCCCCGCCAAACAGCATTCCAGCTGTGAGTTCATCGAGAAGGCCTCCGGCATCAAGAGCCGTTATCTGGTGAGCCGCGAGGGGGTACTCAACCCCGACATCATGCAACCGCTGCTGGCGGAGCGGCCCGATGAGATGCCCTCCATCATGGTGGAGATGGCGGTGGCTGCCGCCGAGCAGGCGCTGATCGCCGCCGGTCGCGAGCCGGGGGAGATCGATCTGGTCATCGTGGCCGCTTCCAACATGCCGCGCCCCTATCCGGCGCTGGCCATCGAGCTGCAGCACTATCTGGGGGCGAGCGGCATGGCCTTTGACATGAACGTGGCCTGCTCGTCTGCCACCTTCGGCATCAAGACAGCCGCAGACATGCTGGCGGCAGGCAGCGCCAGAGTGGCGCTGGTGGTTAATCCGGAGATCTGCTCGGGGCACCTCAACTTTCGCGATCGGGATAGCCACTTTATCTTCGGCGATGCCTGCACCGCAGTGCTGCTGGAGCGGGAAGCCGATTGCAAGGTAGCCAATCCGTGGCAACTGGTGGCCAGCAAGCTGGTGACCCACTACTCCAACAACATCCGCAACAACTTCGGCTTTTTGAACCGGCTGAGCCCGCGCACCCGCTACAGCGACGACAAGCTGTTTCGCCAGCAGGGGCGCAAGGTGTTCAAGGAGGTGTTGCCGCTGGTGTGCGACCAGATCGCCAACCAGCTCGATGAGCAGGGCTGGCCCGCCGAGAGCCTGAACCGACTCTGGCTCCATCAGGCCAACCTCACCATGAACCAGTTCATCGGCCGCAAGCTGCTGGGCCACGATGCCAGCCAGCAGGAGGCGCCGGTCATTCTCGATAGCTATGGTAATACCAGCTCGGCGGGTTCCATCATCGCGTTTCATCTGTACAATCGCGACCTTCCTGCGGGGGCTCGCGGCGTACTTTGCTCGTTTGGCGCTGGCTACTCCATCGGTAGCCTGCTGCTGCGGCGCCTGTAATGGCGGGCCTCCCGCCGACATAACAATAACCAGCAACATGGGTGGGAATATGCAGAGGATCACGGGGCGCTGCGCCCTGCACTACGGGGTGACCCTGTCACTCTTTTGCCTCTACGGGTTGCAGGTCTGCCCGTTTCTCGAGAGCCTCACTCTGCCCGGGCTGTTGGGGCCGACCCTGGTGACGTTCGCCATCATGTTCGCCGTGCGCAACGGGCTGCTCTCAAGGCTGTCCCTGCCGCGCCACGGTCTGGATGGATTCATGCTGGAGCTGGGCGTCTACCTGCTGGGGGCAATGCTGCTCTCGGCCTACAACGCGCTGACCCACGACTTTCCGCTGGCGAGCCACCTCAAGGTACTGCTGGGGATGACCACCCTCGGTTTTCTGGTGGCGGCCGATCTGACCCTGGAGCGGGACTGGCATCGGGCCAGAGCACGGCAAGATGAGCAGAGCCTGGTACTGAGCCACCCGCTGGCCATGCCGCTGCCACGCAAGTTCACTCTCTTTACCCTGGCCACCCTCACTCTGCTGGGGAGCGTCTTCTTCTTGCTGTTCAACAAGGATCTGGAGTGGCTGGTGACGGTGGAACGCAGCCTGCCAAGGCTTGATGCCCAGCACTACATCCTGTGGGAGATCGCCTTCGTGATGACGGTGACCTTCTGCTATCTAGCCCTCATCATCCACGGTTATGGCCGCAATCTTGGCCTCTCCCTGCGCCAGCAGACCCGCACCATGGCCAGAGTGCAGTGCGGTGACTTCGACGCCCGGGTCCCGGTCACCCGGGATGACGAGTTCGGCCTGATCGCCGCCAGCACCAATCAGATGATCGGCGAGCTGAAATCCCGCAGCGACGAGCTCAACCTGACTCGTGACGTGGCTATCCTTGGGCTCGCCTCGCTGGCGGAGACCCGGGACAACGAGACCGGCGCCCATATCATCCGCACCCAACACTATGTGAAGGCGCTGGCGCAATACCTCAGTCGCAGCGATTGGGATCGCTACCCGCTCGATGACGCCACCATCGATCTGCTGTTCAAATCGGCACCGCTGCACGATGTGGGCAAGGTGGGCATTCCCGACGCCATCCTGCTCAAACCGGGCAAGCTGACCGACGAAGAGTTCGCCATCATGAAGCGCCACCCGCAGATCGGCGCCGATGCGCTGGCGAGCGCCGAAGCGCAACTGGGCTCCAACTCCTTCCTGCGGCTGGCCCGGGAGATCTCCCTCACCCACCACGAAAAGTGGGATGGCAGCGGCTATCCGGCAGGACTGGCGGGTGAGGCTATTCCCCTCTCGGGGCGGCTGATGGCGGTGGCGGATGTCTACGACGCCCTCATCTCGAAGCGGGTCTACAAACCCGCCTTCAGCCATGACGAGGCGAAGGAGATTATCGTGAAAGGGAGTGGCAGCCATTTTGATCCCGGCATCGTCGCGGCGTTTCTCGCCTGCGAGACGCAGTTCAGGGAGATTGCCTCGCAGTTTCAGGATCACCACTGAGCAGGGGCATCAAGGCCACCAGCCGTGATGGCCGACAGGGCGACCGGCGTCATAAAACGCGCGCGAACAGGTCTGACAATCGCCGGTTCTGCTACGCGCAAACGGCATGTGCCACGCCGGGCAGATATTGATATTTCCCTTTATTTACAGATGTTTTTTGTCATTTTGTGATCCGGGTTCGTGCCGATGACGCAACCGGGATCACAAGATGGCAGGAAAAGGCCGCAATTTGCCCTCCTTCGCCAATGATGACTTCCAATGAAAGCGAGGTTTGCTATCATCCGGAGACATTTTTCATCTGTCGCCGGCTACAAAAGAATACCCTCATGTACACACAGTTCTTCGGCCTCTCGGAACATCCGTTTTCCATCTCGCCCAATCCAAAGTACCTCTATATGAGCGAGCGCCACGGCGAAGCCCTTGCTCATCTCAACTATGGATTGCAGGATGGCGGCGGCTTTGTGCTGCTGACCGGCGAAGTGGGCACCGGTAAAACCACCGTCTCCCGCTGCCTGCTGCAACAGCTGCCCGCCGAGACCGAGATCGCCTACATCCTCAACCCCTCCCTGACCGAACGGGATCTGCTGGCGGCCATCTGCGACGAGTTTCAACTCCCCTATCCCGAGGATGCCGGGATCAAGCGGCTGTTCGACCTTATTCGCGATCACCTGCTGGCCAATCTGGCGGCTGGCAAGCGCAGCGTGGTGCTGGTGGATGAGGCGCAGCACCTGCTGCCCGGGGTACTGGAGCAGCTTCGCCTGCTCACCAATCTGGAAACCGACGAACGCAAACTGCTGCAAATTGTGCTGATCGGCCAACCCGAGTTGCAGCAGATGCTGCGCCAGCCCCTGCTGCGCCAGCTGGCCCAGCGCATTACCGCCCGCTATCACCTGTTGCCGCTCTCCCACAGCGATGTGGATGCCTACGTCCGCTTCCGGCTGCAGGTCGCGGGTTGCGTACAACCCATCTTCACCCCGCGCGCCATCAAGACACTCCATCGCCTGAGCGGCGGCATCCCGCGTTTTATCAATCTCATCTGTGATCGTGCCCTGATCGCCGCCTTCTCCCGTGGCAGCTACAAAATTGTCCACAGCGATATCAGTCAGGCGGCATTTGAAGTAAACGGGGTTCGTGACGAAGGGAGCTGGGTCTCCGGTCTGATGGTGACACTGGCTGGCGCCCTGCTGGTGGCCGCAGGCTGGTGGGGCTGGCAACTCTTCGGCGTCTTCCCCGAGAGGCCGGTGGTCAAGGTCGAAGTCCCGGTCACCATCGACGAGACCGCCGAACAGAAAGAGCAGCTGACCGAGGCGATCAACCAGGCCCTCGATCCCGAGAGCGCCATGCAGAATCTTTACAAGGTGTGGGGCTATGAGGCCGATCTGCTGGACGCAACCTGTGACAACGCCCCCCGTGCCGGGCTGCGCTGCCAGGAGGGAGAAGCGAGTCTCGAGGAGCTGCGCGCCCTGCAACACCCCGCCATGATCACCCTGACCGACGACACCGGCGGCCTTTATTACGCGACCCTGGTCAATCTGGGGCCGAGCAAGGCCAGCCTGATGATCGGCAACCAGAGCTGGCAAGTGGATCGCCAGTGGCTCAGCGATAACTGGGGCGGCAGCTATACCCTGCTCTGGCGCATGCCGAAAGGGGGCGTCAGCCTGATTGGCAATAATGCGGGACAAGCCCAAATCCAGTGGCTCGACAATGCCCTGAGCCGGGCGCTGCAACAACCCGAGCGCAAAGTGCGCCGTTTCGATGGCGAGCTCAAGAACAAGTTGCAGCAGTTCCAGCGAGATCAGGGGCTGACCCCCGATGGCATCGCCGGCAGCAATACCCTGCTGCGACTCAATGCACACTCCGGTGAACCCATGCCCAGACTGGAGGAGGCCTCCTGATGTCCACCCTGCTAAAAGCGCTGCACCGCGCGCAGCAACCACAACAACAGGCCTACATCCCTGCGATGGGGCTACCGGCCACACGGGAAGAGGAGCGCAATCCCCGCCGCATTGGCTGGCTGCTGGTCCCTCTCACCCTGCTGCTGGGGGGCGCAGCCAACTATGGCTGGCACCTGCTGCACAATCGCCCCATTGAAGAGAAGGTGGAGGTGAAAGAGGTGGTCACCCCTCCCTTCGTGCGGGTCGAACCCAAGGCGATGATTACCCGTCCGCTACCGCCCCCGTTGCCAGAACCTGTCGTGCAACAACCAAAAGCCGTGGCGGCCAGCAACGAGAGCAGCAATCAGGGCCAAAGCCTGGCCGAGCAACTGATGCGCGCCCTCAATGACACCCCGCTGCAAGAGACGCAGGGCACTCCCCAACAGAGTGTTCAACCGGCACAATTGATGGCACTGACGGCTGCACCGCAGTCGATACGCCAACAGGTGCCACCACTCAGTTACGGCTCCCATATCTTCTCGTCCAATCCGGCCAAACGGGCGGTGATGCTCAATGGCCGTGAATACCGGGAGGGAAATGACATCGCGCCGACGGTACGCCTTGCTACCATCGCGCAGGAGTACATAGTGCTGGATGTTGCCGGACAAACCGTCACCCTCAAGGCGCTGCAGGATTGGCGTGGTTGAGCGCGCCTCCGACATAGAGAGTCGCTGGCAAGCAGGGAAAACCCCGCCGGAGTGCCACTTTTATGAGCATTCAAAGGTTTACGGTGTGATGAATAATCCATTTTTACGGTTTGACGCGCCCGGACCCGTTGTTTCGCGGCAAGCAGCCGTACACAATACGCAGCCGCCCCAGAGCCTGGAATTTGTTGATTAATATGACATTACGATTCAGGGATGACATTTTGACCATGCTGCTGGCCCAATGCCGGCGGCTTCCCATGACCAGAGTCACCCAGGTGGCCTTTCTGGTGTTGCTGCTTATGCTGGCGCAGCAGAGCGCCGCTCTCACCTGGCGTCTGCTCACTCTGGCAAGCCCGCAAACCAGCCAGCCGTGGCAACCCTCGGCAGTGGCGACCAGCAGCCAGAACAGCCCACGGCTTGAACTGGGTGAAGTGAGCCGACTGGCGCTGTTTGGCAAGGCGATCCCCAAGGCGCAGGCCAAAGCCGCCGCCGTGGCTGCCAATGCGCCGCGCACCCAGCTCAATGCCCAGCTTAACGGGGTGTTGGCCAGCTCCGATCCCGCCAAATCCATCGCCATCATCGCCATGTCCGGCATCCAGAACTCCTATGGGGTCGGTGACATGATTGACGGTACTCAGGCCAGGATCCGCCAGGTCTTCTCCGATCGGGTGATCATCGAGCGGGATGGCCGTGACGAGACCCTGATGCTGGATGGCGAGGAGTATGGCAAGCCGCTGCCGCAAACGGGCAACGCCGCCCCCCTTGGCTCCCTGCGCAGCGAGCTGATGGCCGATCCGGGCAAGATCACCGATTACCTCAATATTTCACCGGTTCAGTTGAATGGCCGCATGACCGGCTATCGCCTCAACCCGGGTAGCAATCCGGAATTTTTCAACCAGAGCGGGCTGCAGGCCAATGACCTGGCCATCAGCATCAACGGGCTGGATTTACGGGACAACATGCAAGCCATGCAGGCGATGCAGCAGATGGCTGGCGCAACGGAAATGACAGTGACCGTCGAGCGACAGGGCGAACAGTTCGACATCTATGTGCGCTTGTCAGAATAATGATTTGGAGTCGTACCAATAATGACCACTAAAGGAAAATGCTGGCGTCTGGCCACTATCGCAGCGGCACTGATGATGGCGGGCTCAGCTTGGGCCACCGAATATTCCGCCAGTTTCAAGAACGCCGACATTGAAGAGTTCATCAATACGGTGGGCAAGAACCTCAATAAAACCATCATCATCGAGCCATCTGTGCGCGGCAAAATCAACGTGCGCAGCTATGACCTGCTCAACGAGGATCAGTACTACCAGTTTTTCCTGAGCGTGCTCGACGTCTACGGCTTTGCCGTGGTGCCGATGGACAACGGGGTACTCAAGGTGCTGCGCTCGCGGGATGCCAAGACCTCCGCCATTCCGGTGGTGGATGGCAGCAACCCGGGCATGGGCGACGAGATGGTGACCCGGGTGGTACCGGTGCGCAACGTCTCGGTCCGCGAACTGGCGCCGCTGCTGCGCCAGCTCAACGACAACGCCGGTGGTGGCAACGTGGTGCATTACGAGCCCTCCAACGTGCTGCTGATCACCGGCCGCGCCGCCGTGGTCAACCGTCTGGTGGAGGTGGTGAACCGGGTCGACCGCGCCGGCGATCAGGATGTGGACATCATCAAGCTCAAGTTCGCCTCGGCCGGTGAAATGGTGCGACTGGTGACCAACCTCAACAAGGATGGCAACCCGCAGGGGGGCACCACCAGCCTGTTGCTGGCCCCCAAGGTGGTGGCCGACGAGCGCACCAACTCGGTGGTGGTGAGTGGTGAACCGAAAGCCCGCGCCCGCATCATCCAGATGGTGCGCCAGCTCGACCGCGACCTGCAGAGTCAGGGCAACACCCGGGTCTTCTACCTCAAATATGGCAAGGCCAAAGACATGGTCGAGGTGCTCAAGGGGGTCAGCTCCAGCATCGAAGCCGACAAGAAGGGGGGCAGTAACGCGGCCGCTATGGGCGGCGGTGCCAGCATCGGCGGTGGCAAGCTCGCCATCTCCGCCGACGAGACCACCAATGCGCTGGTCATCACTGCCCAACCGGACGTGATGTCCGAGCTTGAACAGGTTATCGCCAAGCTCGATATCCGCCGCGCACAGGTGCTGGTGGAGGCGATCATCGTCGAGATGCTGGATGGCGACGGCCTCACCCTTGGAGTCCAGTGGGGCAATGCCAACGGCGGCGGTACCCAGTTCACCAACTCCGGCCTGCCCCTCGGCGGTGCTATCGCCGCTGGCAAGGATTACCAGAACGGCAAGACCGACACAGCACAAGAACTGCTCAAGGGCTTCAACGGCATGGCCGCCGGTTTCTATCACGGCGACTGGGCCATGCTGGCCACGGCGCTGGCCTCCAACACCAAGAACGATATTCTCTCCACCCCGAGTATCGTCACCATGGACAACAAGGAGGCCTCCTTCAACGTCGGTCAGGAGGTGCCGGTCCAGAGCGGTTCACAAAGCTCCACTACCAGCGATCAGGTGTTCAACACCATCGAGCGCAAGACGGTGGGCACCAAGCTGACCGTCACCCCGCAGATCAACGAAGGGGATTCGGTGCTGCTCACCATCGAGCAGGAGGTCTCCAGCGTCGCCCAGACCCAGGCGACCGGTACCGCCAACCTTGGCCCCACCTTCGACACCCGTACCGTCAAGAATGCAGTGCTGGTGAAGAGCGGTGAAACCGTGGTGCTGGGTGGTCTGATGGATGATCAGACCAAGGAGCAGGTCTCCAAGGTGCCCTTGCTTGGCGATATCCCGCTGTTGGGCTATCTGTTCCGCTCCACCTCCAACACCACCTCCAAACGCAATCTGATGGTCTTTATCCGTCCGACCATCTTGCGTGATGCCGATGTTTATAGCGGTGTATCCAGCAACAAGTACTCCCTGTTCCGCGCCGAGCAGCTCAATGCCGCCTCCCAGGAGGGGTATGCCACCTCGCCCGCCCGTCAGGTATTGCCCGCCTATGGTCAGGATGTGATGGTGTCGCCCGAGCTGCAAAAAGAGATCCAGAAGCAGATCAAAGAGATACAGAGCAGACAGCAGCGCACTGTCGAGAGCACCACCCCGTTTGTGCAGAGTAAGCCCTGATGAGTGCCTACCATCTGGACACAGGCACCGGGCCTGCGCCACTGCCCGAGCTCCCCTTTATCTTTGCCCGCAACTTCGGGGTGATCCTGATTGAGCGGGAGGGCGCACCCGTGCTGCAGTGCCGCCCCGGCGTCACCCCGCAAGCCCTGCTGGAAGTGCGGCGGGTGGCGGGCTGCAGCTTTACGGTTGAGCAGCTCGACAACGATACCTTCGAAGAGCTGCTGATGGCCCACTATCAGCGTGACTCCTCCGAGGCGCGCCAGCTGATGGAAGATCTCGGCAACGAGATGGACTTCTTCGCGCTGGCCGAAGAGCTGCCGCAAAGCGAAGATCTGCTGGATGCCGATGACGACGCCCCCATCATTCGTCTCATCAACGCCATGTTGAGCGAGGCGATCAAGGAGGAGGCCTCCGATATCCATATCGAGACCTTCGAGCGGGCACTGGTCATTCGTTTTCGCATCGACGGGGTGCTGCGGGAGATCCTGCGCCCCCATCGCAAGCTGGCCTCGCTCCTGGTATCGCGGATCAAGGTGATGTCGCGGATGGATATCGCCGAGAAGCGGGTGCCGCAGGATGGCCGTATCTCCCTGCGCATCGGTGGCCGCGCCGTCGACGTGCGGGTCTCCACCATGCCGTCGAGCTACGGCGAGCGGGTGGTATTGCGTCTGCTCGACAAGAACAACGTGCGCCTCGAGCTCAAGCAGTTGGGGATGACGGCGGCCAACCGCACCATCATCAGCGAGCTCATTCGCAAACCCCACGGCATTATTCTGGTGACCGGCCCGACCGGTTCCGGTAAATCCACCACCCTCTATGCAGCGCTCTCCGAGATCAACTCGCGGGATCGCAACATCCTGACGGTGGAAGATCCCATCGAATATGACCTCGAAGGGGTGGGCCAGACCCAGGTCAACACCAAGGTGGACATGACCTTCGCCCGCGGCCTGCGCGCCATCCTGCGCCAAGACCCGGATGTGGTGATGATAGGGGAAATCCGGGATCTGGAAACCGCCCAGATCGCGGTGCAGGCGTCCCTCACCGGTCACCTGGTGATGTCGACCCTGCACACCAACACCGCTATCGGCGCCATCACCCGGATGCGGGACATGGGGATCGAGCCCTTCCTGCTCTCCTCGTCGCTCTTGGCGGTGCTGGCCCAGCGGCTGGTACGCACCCTCTGCCCCGATTGCCGCACCCCCCGCCCCATCACCGAACAGGAGCGGCTGGCGATGGGCATCGAGCTGACCCCCGATCAGCAGGTGTGGCGCCCGGTCGGTTGCGAACAGTGCAACCACACCGGCTACCGTGGCCGGACCGGTATCCACGAGCTGGTGGTGATCGATGAAGCGGTGCGTGAAGCCATTCACAGCGCCAGCGGCGAGCTGGCCATCGAGCGGCTGATCCGCGGCCATACCCCCAGCATCCGCAGTGACGGCATCGACAAGGTCCTCAAGGGGCAGACCAGCCTCGAAGAGGTACTGCGCGTGACCCGGGAAGATTGAGATGGCGGCATTCGAATACAAGGCCCTCGACAACAAGGGGCGCAGCAAGAGCGGCGTACTGGAGGGTGACTCGGCCCGTCAGGTGCGCCAGCTGCTGCGTGAGCAGGGGCTCACTCCCCTCGAGGTAAACGAGACCACCGAGAAGGCGAAACGGGAAGCGACCCGCTTCGCCCTGTTTCGTCGTGGCGCCAGCACAGCCGAGCTGGCCCTGATCACCCGTCAGCTGGCCACCCTGGTGGGCGCCGGTCTCACCATTGAAGAGGCGCTCAAGGCCGTCGCCGAGCAGTGCGAAAAGGCCCATCTGCGCAGCCTGGTGGCCACGGTGCGCAGCAAGGTGGTGGAAGGTTATTCGCTGGCCGACTCGCTGGGGGCCTTCCCCCATGTGTTCGACCAGCTGTTTCGCTCCATGGTGGCGGCCGGTGAAAAATCGGGCCATCTGGAGAAGGTGCTCAACCGCCTCGCCGACTACACCGAGCAGCGCCAGCATATGCGCACCAAGCTGCTGCAGGCGATGATCTACCCCATCGTGCTCACCTGTGTCGCCATCGGGGTTATCTCGATCTTGCTCACCGCCGTGGTGCCCAAGGTGGTGGCCCAGTTTGAACACATGGGTCAGCAGTTGCCGGGCACCACCCGCTTTCTCATCGGCACCAGCGAACTGATGCAGCACTACGGCCTCTGGTTCCTGCTGCTGATCTTCCTCGGCAGCTTTGTCTGGCGCTGGTGGCTCACCGACGAAAAGCGCCGCCGCCACTGGCATCAGGTGGTGCTGCGCCTGCCGGTGATTGGCCGGGTCAGCCGCGGCCTCAACACCGCCCGTTTCGCCCGCACCTTGAGCATCCTCAACGCCAGTGCGGTACCGCTGCTGGAGGGGATGAAGATCTCCGGCGAAGTGCTCTCCAACGACTTTGCCCGCACCCGTATCGGTGAAGCGACCGAACGGGTACGCGAGGGGACCAGCCTGCGCAAGGCACTGGAAGAGACCAAAATTTTTCCGCCCATGATGCTGCACATGATCGCCTCCGGCGAGCAGAGCGGCGAGCTCGACAGCATGCTGGAGCGGGCGGCAGACAACCAGGATCGGGAGTTTGAATCCCAGGTCAACATCGCCCTCGGGGTGTTCGAGCCGTTGCTGGTGGTCTCCATGGCCGGGGTGGTGCTGTTTATCGTGATGTCGATCCTGCAGCCGATCCTCGAGCTCAACAATATGGTGAATATGTAAGTTTCCGGTGTTCGGTGGCCCCGCTGGCGGCCCGTCGAACCCACCCATTTCAATCTCTGATGGGCTATCCCATCTCATTCGTTACGGAGCAACTCATGAACAAACGTCGTCAATCCGGTTTTACCCTGCTGGAAGTCATGGTGGTCATCGTGATCCTCGGCATTCTGGCCAGTCTGGTGGTGCCCAACCTGATGGGCAACAAGGAGAAGGCTGACCAGCAGAAAGCGGTCTCCGATATCGTGGCGCTGGAAAACGCCCTCGACATGTACAAGCTGGACAACAACCGTTACCCGACCACCGAACAGGGTCTGGATGCGCTGGTGACCAAGCCCTCCATCGATCCGGCACCGCGCAGCTACCGCGATGGCGGCTACATCAAGCGCCTGCCGCAAGATCCCTGGGGCAACCCGTACCAGCTGCTGAGCCCGGGCCAGTTCGGCAAGATCGACATCTTCTCCATGGGTCTGGATGGTGAAGCCGGTACCGATGACGACATCGGCAACTGGAACCTGAAGGATTTCCAATAAGTGATGTGCCGCCACCGCATTCACTCCGTCCTGCTGGAGCAGCCTGAATGAGGGCTGCGCCACCTGCTCGTCGCCAATCCGGCTTTACCCTGCTGGAGGTACTGCTCGTGGCCATGCTGATGGGTCGGCTTGAGGCTACCGCTATGCAGTTGAGGCTGGCGCCATGAAACAGAGACGCCAGGCCGGTTTTACTCTGCTGGAAGTATTGCTGGTCGCCATGTTGATGGGGCTGGTGGCCACCGCCGTCACCCTCAGCATGGGGGGCGCCAGAGGGGATCGGGAGCTGGACAAGCAGGCGCGCCGCCTGATGGCGACCCTGCAGTTGGCGCAGGAGTATGCGGTGATGGATGGTCGACTGGTGGGCGTTCGCATCGAGGATAACAGCTGGCAGTTCATGCAGCGTCAGGCCAAGGATCGCAAGTGGCTGGCCCTGACCGGCGACAAGCAGCTGGGGCCGGTGCAACTGGCCGAGAACATGACGCTGGCACTGGAGCTGGAAGGCTTTGGCTGGCAGCCGGACTCCGATGAGAAAACCGAACAGAAGCGCGACGCGAAGGAGCGCACGCCGCAGTTGCTCATCTTCCCGGGCGGCGAGCTGAGCCCGTTCGTGCTCACCTTCACCCAACAGGATGACGACGCCCGCTACACCCGCATCGTCAAGGGTGACGAGTTCGGCCGCCTGGCCCTGCTCACCGGCGATGAAGATGAAGAGGTGAGTGAGTGAACGCCCGCGGTATGACATTAAAAGGAGTCATGGTGGCGCTACTGCTGTGCCAACCACACCCTCAACAGGTGGCTCGATGAACGCCCGGGGCATGACATTACTCGAAGTCATGGTAGCGCTGGCGGTCTTTGCCATCGCTGGACTTGCGGTAATGAAAGCCGCCAGCGAGCACCTCTCGGCGCTCAACTATCTGGAGCAGAAGACTCTGGCCACCTGGGTGGTGGAGAACCAGCTGGTGCAGCAGAAGCTCGAGAACAAGTGGCCCGGCGACAGCTGGGTGGAAGGGGATGAGCAGATGGCGGGCAGCACCTGGTACTGGCGCTATCGCGGTGTGGCCACAGCCGACAACAACTTCCGGGCACTCGATATGGAAGTGCGCACCGAGGCCAAGGCCGAGAACCCGGTCGCCATGATGCGGACCTATATCAGCCGATGATCAAGCACTCCACCCGCACGCCTCGCCCTGCCCGACACTCGGGTTTCACCCTGCTGGAGATGCTGGTGGCGATCGCCATCTTCGCCAGCCTCAGTATGGGCGCCTATCAGGTGCTGCAGGGGGTGCTCACCAGCGATGAGGTGGCCAAACGCAAGGAGGCCCGCCTCAACGAATTGCAGCTCGCCTTCACCCTGCTGGAGCGAGACGTCACCCAGATGGTGCCGCGCAGCGGTCGCATCGAGGGGGAGAACAACAAGGTGCTGCTGGCGGCCTCCCGTTTCGGCCAGCAGAGCGATGACTGGGGCATGGCCTTTATGCGCAGCGGCTGGCTCAACCCGGACGGCATGCTGCCCCGCTCCCATCTGCAGCGGGTCGGCTGGCGCCTCAAGGATCAGAAACTTGAGCGCCTCAGCTACCTCTATCCGGATCCGGTGATCGGCACCGAACCGCGCATCCAGCCGGTGCTGGCGGGGGTCACGGCGTTTCGCCTCTACTTCTTCGACAAGGGCAACTGGAAGGAGGAGTGGACCCAGCGCAGCGTGCTGCCCTACGGGCTGGCGGTGGAGCTGGATCTGGAAGATTACGGCACCATTCGCCGTCAGTTCCTGATTGGCGCAGGGGGTCAGCGAGTCGAAAATGCGAACTAAGCGTCTCTCCTCTCCCGGTCGCCAGAACGGCATGGCTCTGCTGGTGGTGCTGCTGATCCTCTCGGTGATGGTGATCATCGCCAGCAACATGAGCGGCCGCCTGCAGCTTGAGCTGCGCCGCACCGCCAACATCACCACCGGCAAACAGGCGTGGTGGTATGCCCTCTCGGCGGAAGCGCTGGTCAGCAAGGTGCTGACACAGGACTTCAAGGACAACCCTGACGTGGTCAACCTCGGCCAGAACTGGGCCCGCAAGAATACTGTGTTTCCGGTGGATGATGGCCAGCTGAAGGGGGAGGTGACCGACCTGCAATCCTGCTTCAACCTCAACAGCCTGAGCGTGGCCTCCAAGGAGGGCTCGAGCGGCGAGGAGCTGGAGCAACAGCCCTATCAGGTGCAGGTGTTTCGCGAACTGCTCAAGCAGCTGGCGATGGATGATTACGAAGCGGCCCAGCTCACCGATGCCATCCGTGACTGGACTGACAAGGATACGGTGCTGGTCTCCAGCCTTGGCGCTGAAGACGCCTATTACGAGGGGCTCAAGCCACCCTACCTGACCGCCAACCAGTTGATGCTGGGCAAGGATGAGTTGCGGGCGGTGCGCGGGGTGACAGCCAGAGTCTATGCCAAGCTGGCTCCCTACGTCTGCGCCCTGCCCAACGACAAGTTGAAGATCAATATCAATACCCTGGCGCCCCAGCGCCCCGAGCTGCTGGTTGCCCTCTATCTGGGCAAGATTGGCGTGAATGATGCCAAGCGGGTGCTGAGCGAGCGGCCACAGAAGGGGTGGAAAGAGCCCAAGCTGATGACGGATCAGCTCGCCCCGGTCGACTCGGTCAAAGGGTTGAAAGAGGCGCTGGTAGTGAAAAGCGACTTCTTCGAAGCCCGCATGGTGGCGGAAGTGGGCGATAACCGGGCCTGGCTCGAGACCCTGTTCCAGCGGGGCAAGGACAATAAACTGGTCATGCTGCGCCGCCTCAGTAGCGGCGCCGAATAAACAGCGTACCTGTGGGCCCTCGCCCGCGGGTACGAGAAATGTTGGATGCAGCCTGCGGGCTGCGCACCGGTTGCCATGGCATACAACTGCCCTGCGCAATCCGGTATCGCAGGAGAGAGATGCGTGAGCGAAAGTCTGGTCATCCGACTGGGGACCAATAAACAACAACCCGTGGCCTGGCTGGTCTGGTCCGGTCAGGAGCAGGAGATCATCGCCTCCGGCACCCTGCCCTCGGCCGATGCCCTGAGCGAACTGCAGGAGCGGGCCGGAGGCCGCCCCGTGGTCACGCTGGTGCCGGGCAGCGATCTGATCTTCCGCCGTGTCACCCTGCCGGGTCGCTACAACCGCCAGTCGGCGGCGGCCCTCCCCTACCTGCTGGAGGAGCAGATCGCCTCCGACGTGGACGAGCTCCATCTGGTGGTGCTGGCCCACGAAGGGCAACAGGTCGACCTTATGGCGGTGGATCGGCAGAAGATGGGCGAGTGGCTCGGCTGGCTCGATGCCGCTGGCCTCAAGAGCCTGCAACTGCTGCCCGATGTGCTGGCGCTGCCACAGGCCGCTGATGGCTGGTCTGCCCTGCAACTTGGCAGCGAGTGGCTGGTACGCCAGAGCCCCTGTCAGGGGATCGTCGCCGACGAGCCGCTGCTGGCCATGTTGCTGGCAACCGAAGCCGAGCCGGTCACCATCCACAGCCACACCCCGCTGCCCGCCATTGCGGCCGCCAACTGGCAGTCGGCGGAGCCAGAGCTGCCCATGCTGCTGCTGGCCAAAGGGGCCCTCACCTGCCGCGCCAACCTGCTGACTGGTCCCTACCGGCCGCAGACCGAATATGCCCGCTACTGGTTGCAGTGGCGCAAGGTGGCTATCACCGCGGGTCTGTTGCTGCTGGTGGCCCTCGGCCAGCGCGGGGTGCAGCTCTATCAGCTCACCGAGCAGGACAAGGCGCTGAAAGCGGAGATCCGTGCCGTCTATACCCGCATCTTCCCGGGCGAGAACCGCATCGTGAACGTGCGCAGCCAGATGACCCAGCACCTGCAACAGATGGGACAGGCCCCGCAAAACGGCGTGCTGCTGATGCTCACCGAGCTGGCCCCCACCTTTGCCGAAGTACCCGGTCTGAAACCGCAGGTGATGCGCTTTGATGCCAGTCGCCGCGAGCTGCGGCTGCAGGTCACCGCCCCCGGCTTTGCCGAGATCGAGCGGTTCCGCGAGCTGGCAGGCAAGCAATTCGAGGTACAGCAAGGCGAGGTGCGCAGCACCGAGGGCAAGGTAGAGGGCGCACTGGTGCTCAAGGGTAAATCATCATGATGGAAAAATTGCAGAGCTGGTGGCAGGGCATCACCGCACGGGAACAGCGGCTGGTAGTCGCAGGCGGCGCCCTGCTGCTGGTCGGTCTCTTCTACTGGAGCGTCTGGCAGCCCATCGCCAACCGCATCGCGGAGCGGGAGCGGCAGGTGCAGAACCAGCAGCAGACCCTCGCCTGGCTCAAGGAGAAAGGTGAAGAGGTGCTGGCCATGCAGGGTGGCTCGGGTCGCCAGATCGACACCAGCGGCACCCTGGAAGGAGTGGTCAACCGCACCGCCTTCAACCACAAGATCAAGATTGCCCGCCTGCAACCCCAGGCGCAGGAGCTGCAAGTGTGGATCGACACGGTCCAGTTCGATGACTTGCTACTCTGGCTCTCCACCCTGGTGGAGCAGCACGGCATTCAGGTGCAAATCATCGAGATCGCCCGCGAGGATCTGGCCCCGGGTCTGGTCAAGGTCAGACGTTTGCAGTTGAGTCGCCCTCAATGAAACATCCCATCGCCACCCCCCGCCGGTTGCTGCTCTCTGATCGCCATGGAGCAGGGACACCTGTCCGGGTTTCTCTCTTGCAGTTGAGTCGTTTCCTATGAAAAAACGCATCCTGATTGCCAGCCTGTTTCTGGCCGCCTATCTGCTCTTCCTGCTGGCTACCCTGCCTGCAGCACTGGTGGCGCGCTATCTGCCACTGCCTGCCAACGTCGCCAACCTGCTGAAACTGGAGGGGGTGAGCGGCACCCTCTGGAGTGGCCAGATCGCCCGACTGCAATATGCCAGCGAATCGGTGAACCAGCTGCGCTGGGATCTCAACGGCTGGTCGCTGCTGCGCTTCGCCCCCGAAGTGGCCATTCGCTTTGGCGATCGCAACGGACTCAACGGTCAGGGCGTTGTCGGCTGGAATGGCGCCGCCTTCGGCCGGGATCTGACCCTCAACGCCCCCGCCCCCTGGTTGCTGAGCCGGGTGCCGATGCGCCTGCCGATCCCGATCACCGTCACCGGTCAGCTGCAGCTCAAAGTGGAGCAGTTTGCCCAGGGCAACCCCTGGTGTGACAACCTCTACGGCAACCTCGACTGGTACAACGCCAGCGCCGATACCCCGGCGGGCAAGCTGGATCTGGCCGACCCCGAGCTGAAACTCACCTGCCTCGACTCCAAACTGGTGGCCGAACTCAAGCAGGGCTCCGATGCGGTACAAACCATCGGTCGCCTCGAGCTGCAACCCAATGGCCAGTACCTGTTCCAAGGCACCCTGAAACCGGGCCCAGCACTGCCGCCGCAGATGCAGCAGGGGCTCCCCTTTCTCGGTCAGCCCGACAGTCAGGGCCGCTTCCCCCTGCGCTATCAGGGCCGGATCTAACGCCCCCGCCGACCCCGGAGCCAATCCGGGGTCGGCTTTTTACCCCTTTGTGCCCTCTCCTCTCACTGCTCTGACTCCCTCAGCCCTTGCTCATTCACTCCTCACTCATTCAGCACTCACTTAGCGCCACAACCCCAGCAAAGTGCCTGCTCCCCCTCTCCACCTGCCCGTTCCGTATGGCAAAAGCCTGCCTCCCTCGTCAGTTCATTTGCTGCCGATGGTCAATGAGCGCGCACCATACTGAAAAAATGGCAACCCATCCCCGCAAAACCAAATATCAATAACATTGCATCTAGTGTGAAATGTGAGCCACCACCCGTTATTGATCTTTTCCACCGAAATTTTCGCAACAGTCAAAACAATAAAAATAACTAACTGAAAAATAACGATTAAACCAAGATAAACATCCTCATCATGCCCCCTTCCATCTCATTTCCTCTGCGCCTGCCCATCAAAAATGTGACCAACGGCAAAACCACAAGTCAATAAGAGACAATCGATATAAGTATCCAAATACCAGATGAAACCTAGAGGTCGGTACAATGAGGTCAATGGGAGATGATTGATTTGTCTTGCTAGCACGACAGGCAACCATCTCGACCGATCTGTTCATTTGGTTTTCAAGCGTTGAGGGAAGGGTTATGGAAAAGAAGCGTATCTACCTGTTTTGCTCTGCCGGAATGTCCACTTCACTGCTGGTTTCAAAGATGAAGGCGCAGGCAGAAAAATATGATGTGCCGGTGCTGATCGATGCCTACCCGGAGACCCTGGCTGGCGAGAAGGGGCAGGATGCCGATCTGGTGCTGCTGGGCCCGCAAATCGCCTACATGCTGCCGGAGATCCAGCAGCAGCTGCCGGGCAAACCGGTCGAGGTGATTGACACCCTGCTCTACGGCAAGGTCGATGGCCTCGGCGTGCTAAAAGCAGCCGTCGCCTCCATCAAGAAGAGCCTCGCATAGGTAAGGAGATCCCTGTGAGCAACATCATCGCATCGTTGGAGAAGGTCATACTGCCCATTGCCGTCAAGCTGGGCAAACAGCCTCATGTCAACGCCATCAAGAACGGCTTTATCAAGATGATGCCCCTGACGCTGGTCGGGGCCATGTTCGTGCTGATCAACAACGTCTTCCTGAGCTTTGGCGAAGGCTCCTTCTTCTACTCCATCGGGGTGCGGCTCGATCCCGCCACCATCACCACCCTGGATGGGCTCAAGAGCATCGGGGGCAACGTCTATAACGGCACGCTGGGTATCATGTCCCTGATGGCCCCCTTCTTTATCGGTCTGGCCCTGGCCGAAGAGCGCAAGACCGACCCCCTGGCCTCCGGCCTGCTGGCGGTGGCGGCCTTTATGACAGTCACGCCATTTAGCGTGGGCGAATCCTATGCGATTGGTGCCAACTGGCTGGGTGGTGCCAACATCATCTCCGGCATGCTGATCGGTATCGTCGTGGCCGAGATGTTCGCCTTTATCGTGCGTCGCAACTGGGTGATCACCCTGCCAGACAGCGTACCGGCCTCGGTCTCCCGCTCGTTCTCCGCACTCATTCCGGGTTTTATCATCCTCTCGCTGATGGGGGTTATCTCCTATCTGCTGAGTGATGCCGGCACCAACTTCCACCAGCTGATCATGGACAGCATCGCCAAGCCGCTGTCCAACATGAGCGGTCTGGTCGGCTGGGTCTATGTGATCTTCTCTTCCTTCCTCTGGTTCTTCGGGGTACATGGCATGCTGGCGCTCACCGCGCTGGAATCCGGCATTCTGTTCCCGTTTGCTCTGGAAAACGTCGCCCTCTACAACCAGTACGGCTCGGTTGAAGCGGCCATCGCGGCAGGCAAAGAGTTCCACTTCTGGGCCAAGCCGATCACCGACTCCTTCGTCTTCCTCGGCGGCACCGGGGCCACCCTTGGCCTGATCCTGGCCATCTTTATGGTCTCCCGTCGCGATGACTACCGTCAGGTGGCCAAGCTGGGTCTGCCCTCCGGCCTGTTCCAGATCAACGAGCCCATCCTGTTCGGCTTGCCGGTCATCATGAACCCCATTCTGGTGGTGCCCTTCATTCTGGTGCACCCGGTCCTGATGGGGATCACCATGGCGGCCTACTACGCCGGGATCATCCCGCCCATCACCAACATAGCGCCATGGACCATGCCGACCGGCCTGGGTGCCTTCTTCAACACCAACGGCAGCGTGGCCGCCTTCTGTCTGGCGATATTCAACCTGGGGGTCGCGACCATGATGTATATCCCCTTCGTGCTGATTGCCAACAAGGCGCAGAACGTCATCGATGAAGAAGAGGAGAGCGAGGAGGATATCGCTCTGGCCCTGAAGTTCTGATGACCCGTTTTCTGATGACCAACGTTTCGATGACAACAGGGGAGGAGCAAGCCTCCTCCCCCACCAGCCTGGAGAAATCACCCATGCAGTATCGTTTTCCGGATAACTTCTGGTGGGGCAGCGCCAGCTCGGCCCCGCAGATGGAAGGCGCCGCCAACCGCGGCGGCAAATCCGCCAATATCTTTGACTACTGGTTCTCCATCGAGCCGCAGCGTTTCCACAACGGGGTCGGCCCGACCGACACCTCCACCTTCTATGACAACTTCGAGAGCGACATCAAGCTGCTCAAGCAGTTGGGGCACAACAGTTTTCGCACCTCCATCTCCTGGTCACGGCTGATCCCGGACGGGGTGGGCGAAATCAACCAGGAGGCGGTCAGCTTCTACAACGCCGTCTTTGACCGGCTGCTGGCGGAGGGGATCACCCCGCTGATCAACCTCTACCACTTCGACATGCCGATGTGCATGCAGGAGCGCGGCGGCTGGGAGAGCCGTGAAGTGGTGGCCGCCTATGTGCGCTACGCCACCCGCTGCTTCGACCTGTTTGGCGGTCGCATCAAGCACTGGTTCACCTTTAACGAGCCGATCGTGCCGGTCGAGTGCGGCTACCTTGGCCACTACCACTACCCCTGCGTGGTGGATTTTGGCCGGGCGGCCACCGTCGCCTACCACACCGCGCTGGCCCATGCTGGCGCCGTGCAGGCCTATCGCGCCTGCCAGCATGATGGCGAGATCGGCATCATCCTCAACCTGAGCCCGACCTATCCCCGCTCGCAGGATCCGGCAGATATCGCCGCCTCCCGCATTGCGGATCTGCTGCTCAACAAGAGCTTCCTCGATCCGGCCCTGAAGGGGAGCTACGACCCCGAGCTGGTCGCCCTGCTGGCGCAGTATGACTTGCTGCCGCAGCGTGAGGAGGGAGACAAGGCACTGCTCGCCGCCGGCAAGGTGGATATCCTCGGCATCAACTACTACCAGCCGCGTCGGGTCAAGGCCAAAGAGGTGGCGTGGCTGGGCGTTCCGCGTACGCCGGAAGATCTGTTCGACTACTACGAAATGCCGGGCCGCAAGATGAACCCCCACCGCGGCTGGGAGATTTACGAAAAAGGGATCTACGACATCCTCACCGACCTGCGGGTCAACTACGGCAACCTGCCCTGCTACATCTCGGAGAACGGCATGGGAGTCGAGGGGGAAGAGCGCTTTATCGGCCCCGAGGGACGGGTGGAGGATGACTACCGCATCCAGTTCATTCGCGAGCACCTCGAGTGGCTGCATCGCGCACTGGAAGAGGGCAGCGCCTGTCGCGGCTATCACCTGTGGACCTTTATCGACAACTGGTCGTGGCTCAACGCCTACAAGAACCGTTACGGCTTCGTCCGCCTCGATCTGGAGAGCCAGCAGCGCACCATCAAGAAGAGCGGCTACTGGTTTGCCGAGGTAGCGCGCAATCATGGTTTCAATTAACGGTTTCAATTAACGCATTCACGTAAGGAACGACACATGTTCGATCTGGACAGCATCACTGAAGAGGCACCCACCTGCAACGATCTGGAAGAGGTGGTGATGGGGCTCATCATCAACTCCGGGCAGGCCCGCAGTCTCGCCTACACCGCGCTGAAAAAGGCCAAGGAGGGGGATCTGGCTGCCGCCCACCAGCTGATGGCCCAATCCCGCGAGGCGCTCAATGCCGCCCATCTGGTGCAGACCCAGCTGATCGAGGACGATCAGGGGGAAGGCAAGATCCCGGTCACCCTGGTACTGGTCCATGCCCAGGATCACCTGATGACCTCCATGCTGGCCCGTGAGCTGATCAGCGAGCTGATCGAGCTGCACGAAAAGCTGCAGAACCAGTAACCTCCGGACGGGGCGAGAGGCCCCGTCATCGGCCCGCAGATCAGGAAACAGCTCATGAGTGTCAAAACAATCCGGGAAACCGAACTGTTTAACAACAAACCGTTCCATATGTTCATCTACAACAAGCAGGTGAGCGGAACCGGTTTGCACCAGCACGACTACTACGAGTTCACCCTGGTACTGACCGGTCGTTACTATCAGGAGGTCAACGGCAAGCGGGTGCTGCTGGAGCGGGGGGACCTGGTGTTTATTCCGCTTGGCTCCCGCCACCAGAGCTTCTACGAGTTCGGCACCACCCGCATCTTCAACGTCGGGATCACCCGCACCTATTTCGACGAGCACTTCAAATACCTGCTGCCGGAGCACTTCGTCGCCTCTCAGGCCTATGCGCTCAAGAGCGAGTTCCTCAGCTACATCGAGTCGGTGCTGGTCTCGCCGGGGTTTCGGGAAGAGGCGCTGACCGAATTTCTCGAAGTGGTGACCTACGCCGTGATGAACCGGTTGCGCCACTACAAAGACAATTCCGCCAGCGACGATCTTCCGCTCTGGCTGCACGAAACCGTGGAGCGGATGCACGATCGCCCCCTCTTTGCCGAGGATGCGCTGGCCAACATGGTCTCCCTCTGTGGCAAGAGCCAGGAGTATCTGACCCGGGCCACCCGGCGCTACTACAACAAGACGCCGATGCAGATCATCAACGAGATCCGGATCAACTACGCCAAGATGCAGTTGGAGGTGACCAACAACTCGGTGGCCGATATCGCCTTCGAGACCGGCTACAACGACGTCAGCCTCTTTATCAAAAACTTCAAGAAGCTCACCTCGTTTACCCCGGGCAGTTACCGCAAATATCTCTACCCGAAATTTGAAAGCCCGGCCTGATGCCGACAGTGAACTCCATGTAAATAGAACAGATTGCAATACAAAGCACAGAACATGATCAGCCCCTGCCACAGGCGGCTGCGGCCCCTCTCACCCTGACGACAGAGCGGCCACCATCAAACCGATGAAGAGGGATTTATGAGCGAGAAGATCAAGGTAGTCACCATAGGCGGCGGCAGCAGCTACACCCCCGAGCTGGTCGATGGTTTCATCAAGCGGTATGCCGAGCTCCCCATCAGCGAGCTGTGGCTGGTGGATATTCCCGCTGGCGAAGAGAAACTGAACATCATCTTCGACCTCTGCCAGCGGATGATCTGCCAGGCGGGCATCCCCATGACCCTGCACAAAACCCTGGATCGCCGCGAGGCACTGGTGGGCGCCCACTTCGTCACCACCCAGCTGCGGGTCGGCCAGTTGCAGGCGCGAGAGAAGGATGAGCGCATCCCCTTGAGCCACGGCATGCTTGGGCAGGAGACCAACGGCGCAGGCGGCCTGTTCAAAGGGCTGCGCACCATTCCGGTCATCTTCGATATCATCCGCGACGTCGAAGAACTTTGCCCGGATGCCTGGCTGATTAACTTCACCAATCCGGCCGGCATGGTGACCGAAGCGGTGCGCCGTCATACCAACTTCCGCCGCTTTATCGGGGTGTGCAACATTCCGGTCGGCATGCAGATGTTTGTGCGCGACGCCCTCCAGCTCACCGAACATGATCACCTATCGATGGATCTGTTTGGCCTCAATCATCTGGTCTTTATCGGCGATGTGCTGGTCAACGGCGAATCCCGCTTTGACGAGCTGCTGGAAGGGGTCGCCGATGGCAGCCTCACCCGCGCCAGCTCGGTCAAAAACATTTTCGACCTGCCGTTCGACCCCGGCTTTATCCGCGGCCTGCGCCTGCTCCCCTGCTCCTACCTGCGTTACTACTTCAAGGAGAAAGAGATGCTGGGGATCGAGATGGGCGAGTTCTACAAGGGCGGCGCCCGGGCTCAAGTCGTGCAGCAGGTCGAGAAGAAGCTGTTCGAGCTCTACCAGAACCCCGAGCTGTGCGAAAAGCCCAAGGAGCTGGAGCTGCGTGGCGGCGCCTACTACTCCGATGCGGCCTGCGAGGTGATCAGTGCCATCTACAACGACAAACAGAGCGAGCACTACGTCATCGTGCCCCATCAGGGCCATGTCACCAATATCCCGGCCGACTGGACGGTAGAGATGAGCTGCCTGATCGGGCGTGATGGCGCCATTCCCCATCCGCGCCTCACCCGCTTTGACGACAAGGTGAACGGGCTGGTGCACCTCATCAAGAGCTTCGAGATCGCCACCGCCAAGGCCGCCATCAGTGGCAACTTTGACGACCTGCTGCTGGCGATGAACCTCAACCCGCTGATCCACTCCGACAACGATGCACGTATCGTCGCCCGCGAGCTGCTGCTGGCCCACCGCGAACACCTGCCCAACTTCGCCGCCGCCATCGACGCCCTCGCCTGAGGCCAGCACGCCCCGCCCGAACCGGCGGGGCGCTTAACCGCAAGGGAACCCTCATGAGCAAGAGATTGATCATCAACGCCGACGATTTCGGCCTCTGCCGCGCTCAGAACTACGGCATCATAGAGGCGTTCGAGCACGGGGTCGTCAGCTCCACTACTGCGATTGTCACCTCCCCCGCCATCGAACATGCCGCCTGGCTGGCCGAACGCTTTCCCGAATTGCCGGTCGGGCTGCACTTTATGCTCAGCTGGGGCAAACCGCTCACGCCGCTCACCTCGCTGGTGAACGAACAGGGCGAGCTCAACAAGGGGATCTGGCACAAGAGCGAGGCAGGAGAGCTGGATCTGGCCGAGATATCCGGCGAGCTGGCGAGTCAGTATCAGCGCTTTGTCGCGATCTTCGGCAAGACACCGACCCATATCGACAGCCACCACCATGTTCATATGCTGCCGACTATCTACCCACTGGTGGAGGCTTTCGCCAAGGCGCATGACCTGCCCCTTCGCATCGACCGGGGCGAAATAGCCCGCCACGGCCTGACCGTCACCCACCCGCAGAGCTGCGATCGGTTCGACGACCGCTTCTACGGCGCACAGCTGACTCAAGCCGACCTGCTGCAACTGCTCGATGAGGCCAGTGAACAGGGGGCCAATTCGCTCGAGATCATGTGCCACCCCTCCTTTATCGATCTGGAGATGCAAGGCAGCTCCTACTGTCAGCCCCGCCTCAACGAACTGGCGATCCTGACCGACCCGTCCCTGCCCGCCCTTATCGCCGAACACGGCTACCGCCTCGCCAGCTATCGGGAGTGGCGGCGTGACACGAAATAGAGCGAAATTGCCGGTGGAAAAAGGAGAGCAGTGATGAGGCTGGCAGGCAAGAGAATGTGAGAGAAGAGACAGGATGGCGGCACAAGTGCCGCCATCCTGTTTCCGTTACCAATATTTGTTTATCTCGCGGCGCAACGCTTCGGCGGTTGCCTGGCCGCTTTCAGAGGCCAGTGCCCGTCCGGCGATAAAGGTCTTGGCCCGGATCCCCTCAAACAGATGGATATCCTCCGGCACGATACCACCGGTGATCGACAGCTCCAGCCCCAACTCGGAGAGTGCCCGCATCTTGCTCAAATCGGCCTGGGTCCAGTTGACCCCGGCCAGCTCGGCATCCCGCGAGCGGTGATAGATAGCCTGGGTGATCCCCATATCGGCCCACTGCTTGGCATCATCCAGCGTCCAGTTGCCATAAATCTCGATCTGGATCTCCCCGCCGAACTCATCCGCGACTTTCTTGCAGGCAGCAATGGTGGCGACGTGCGCGGCGGCCGATACTGTGATCCAGTCAGCCCCTGCCGAGAAAGCCATACGGGCCAGAATGGCGCCACCATCTGTGGTCTTCATATCGCATACGATGATGTGATCAGGATGACGCTCGCGCATGGTGCGTACCGCAGACATGCCTTCCGCAAAGGCGAGAATCGTGCCGACCTCGATGACCTCGACATAACCGGCGACGCGATCGGCAATATCCACGGCGGTAGCAAGATCGGTAGAATCCAGAGCAATCTGTAACATTGGTTTGGTCATAATATATTTCCTTAATTTAAAACCTTGGCAGGATTGATTGGTCCATTGATTTAAAGTCGATAAAGGGCCGTAACCTGACGTCACTAACATAAATAGATGAGCAATTTAAATAACGGGTTGACTAATTAGCGCTGGCCGTAATAGGCATTCTCACCATGTTTTCTGAAATAGTGTTTGTCAGACAACTCCTGCGCAATATGGATGGCCGGATTCAACGCTCTGGTTGCCAGCGCCATGGTGGCTACTTCCTCCAGCACCAGCGCATTGTGCACCGCATCCAGCGCACTCTTACCCCAGCAGAAGGGGGCATGACCAGTGATGACCACGCCTGGCAAGGCCTGCGGATCCAGATCCCGACGCTGAAACTCTTCGACAATGACCTTGCCGGTATTTTTTTCATAATCAACGCGGATTTCATCTTCCGTCAGCGAACGAGTGCAGGGAATATCCCCATAAAAATAATCGGCGTGTGTGGTGCCCAATGCCGGAATATCCATACCCGCTTGCGCCCAAATAGTGCCATGACGGGAATGGGTGTGCACAATCCCGGAAATACCCTTGAATGCCTTATATAAAACCAGATGGGTTGCGGTATCACTGGATGGGGATAAATGCCCCTCGACGATCTGGCCTTCCAAATCAACGACCACAATATCGTCAACGGTCATATTGTCGTAAGAGACCCCGGATGGCTTGATGGCCACCACCCCCAGGCTGCGATCAATCTGGGACACATTTCCCCAGGTCAGGGTAACCAGACCGTATCGGGGCAGCAGCAGGTTGGCCTCCAGTACCGCCTCTTTCAATGAGTTATACATTCCGTTCTCCTGGGCCCCTTGCGGCGCCGCGTTGGGTGCCTCAGGCCACTTGAGCCAGCGCCTGGTCAATGACGTGGAATACATCTGCCGTGCTCTGGCAAGATCTGAGCTTGTCGAGGTTGATCCCGCTTTCGCTGTTTTCATCCTCCAGCACCTGAGTGACCTCCATCAGCCCCTCCATGTGCTCATCCGAGGTGCTGCCCGCCAGCGTCACCAGCACATCCACCGGCTCCTCTTCCCCTTCAAATTTCACCGGAGTGGTCAGGGTGACCAGTGCAAATGCCGTGCGCTTGACTCCATCTTCCGGCCTTGCATGGGGCATCGCGAACTGGGGGGCAATCACGATATAGGGCCCCATCTTTTCAATGCTACCGATGATCGCATCGTGGTAGCGAGGCTCCACGGCGCCGGAACGGATCAGCATGTCGGTGCCCAGTTTGATGGCGCTGCGCCAGTCGCTGGCGGCCGCGTTGAGCAATACAGAGTCGTTTTCCAGCAGAGATTGTTTGAATTTCATCTTGTTCTCCTTGCCCGCTGCCGAGTGCAACGAGGCTCATCGGCTTAATTTGCAAAGTTGTTCTTGATGATGCCCAGCAGTTCATCACCAAACGAATTGGGGTTGAGCATGTTCTGTACCCCCAGCACGAATTTGCCCTCACCGGGGCTCATCTCACCGGCCAGATGCTTGGAAGAGACGATGATGTCGGTGGTCTGCAGCTTGGTTTTGTAATCGGCCACGGCGCAGGAGTCCATGACATGGGGCACACCACGCTGCTCGAGAAACTTGCCGATCTTCATCTTCATCATCATGGATGAGCCCTGACCATTGCCACATACCGCCAGGATCCGCACTGCACTTCCCCCTTTGGCACTCTCGGCTGGCAAGGCTGACAGCTCGGCCGCCTCTTCTGCCACAGCGACACTCGGGACTGCCATATCCTCTTCCATCCGCAGGGTGCGGGAAGCGCAGTACATATAGAGCCCGGCGCCGATCAGCAACACCACAAAGAACAGGGAAGAGAAGGAGAGCCCCTGCATGATCACCGGGAACACCAGCGCCCAGTCAGCCATGCCCATCCAGCCATTGAAGCTGGTGCCATTGGCCGCGAACAGGTGGATAGCCCAGGCAGAGCCCAGCACCTCGATGATCCCCATGACGAAGCAGATCTTCATCACCGCGCGCCAGCCGCCAAAGTGGTTGGCGAACACCCCTATGGTGGCGTTGGAGAAGAACATGGGAATGAAGCCCGGGATAATCATGATGGGCGCCTGGAATGCCAGCAGGGCAAGCACCGCGAGAAACTGACCGATAGCTCCCCACATAAAGCCAAAGACCATGGCATTCGGCGAGTAGGCGTAGATAGCGGCGCAATCGATTGCCAGGACGGCGTTGGGAATGACCCGTTCGGAGATCCCCTTGAAGGCCTCGGAAAGCTCGGCAACGAACATCCGCACCCCCACCACGATGACCTGAATGGCGACCGCAAACTTGAGACCGGTCTCGAGAATGTAGATAGACCAGTGGGTCTGACCCGCCATCTGTTGCAGATTATCGAGGCCAAACGAGAGCAGGATGATGCCGAAGAAGATAGTCATCACGATGGCGGTCGCCGTGATGCTGTCGTGGAAGATGTGCAGCCACTTTGGCAGCTTCAGGTGATCGACGCTCTCCTCCTTATTGCCCAGTTTCGGCGCCACCTTGGTGGCAATCCAGGAGGCGACCTGTTGCTGGTGGCCAATGGAGAATCCCGCCCCGCCAGTCACTTCCTGGGTTGGCTTGAACATGATGTTGGAGGAGATCCCCCAATAAAGCGCCATGATCACGGCGGAATAGAGGATGGTTTCCCACATCGAGGCCCCCATCACCATATAGAAAACCGCGATCAGACCCACCTGCTGAAACATGATGTGGCCGGTCAGCATGATGGTGCGGATCCCGGTATAGCGCCGCAGCAACACCAGCAGAATATTGAGGGCAAGGGCCAGCAATACCGCATAGCCGACCCAGGAGTAGTTCTCCCCCATAGTCTCCATGGTCGCCATCATGGTGGTATAGGGATCAATCACTGAACCGGTGAGGTGATGATATTCCGCAATCTTGTCCACCACCGGCTTGAAACCGGCCACCAGCGTACTGGCGCCTACCTGCACCAGCATGAAACCGACGATGGTCTTCACGGTGCCCTTGACGACCGTCGTGCCATCCTGCTTGAGCAACAGGTAGCCAATACAGGTCACCAGCCCCAACAGCAGGGGTGCCTTGGTCATCACCTGACTGTAAAAGATGTAAAAAGCGTTGTAGAGGGTTTCCATATTTATGCTCCGTCCAGATGAGGACAACTCATTGCTATTGGATTGGTGCGGACATCTCACCATTCATATGGGCATTGCTTTACCTGACGCCCCGCGAGCAGATTCAACTGCCACCACTCACTGCGAAATCTAAAATAATCATACATAGTCAAATTGTGATTTATTGTGATGAAGATCTAGGTCGTAAAAATCTCTTTCTTCCCTTATCTGGATGTGAAATTTTGGTTAAAAGCACACTAATAACCACATAAAAGGATTCAAAAAACCCCTCACAATATAAAAAAAACTGAAAAAACCAATAAATACAGATACTTAAAAACATACTTATCTCTTGATTGTGATATGCCGCAATTAATCTCACAAAACAATCATCACAATCATTGATAATCACAAAAAGCAGTAATATAGTCACAGCCAATCAAAAGAAATCACTGGCTCGCAACCATGCAAGCCATGTCATCACCCGATGAATCACCACTGTGTGAACCATCCAAATCAGAAAGGTATGTGAGATGAGCAAGATTGATGAAATCACCCGTGAATCGTGGATCCTCAGCACCTTCCCCGAGTGGGGCACCTGGCTGAATGAAGAGATTGAGCAGGAAGAGGTCAAACCAAACACCTTCGCCATGTGGTGGCTGGGCTGCACCGGTATCTGGCTGAAGTCTGCCGGCAATACCAACATCTCCATCGACTTCTGGTGCGGCACGGGCAAGCGAACCCATGGCAATCCCTACATGAACAAGCAGCACCAGATGATGCGGATGGGGGGAGTGCGCAAGCTGCAACCCAACCTGAGAACCTCACCTTTCGTGCTCGATCCGTTCGGGATTAAAGATATCGATGCGGTGTTGGCCACCCACGATCATGCCGACCATATCGACGTCAATGTGGCGGCGGCTGTGCTGCAGAACTGTGGTGAGCATGTGAAGTTCATCGGTCCCAAGGCCTGTGTCGACCTCTGGTTGCGCTGGGGTGTGCCTGCCGAGCGTTGTGTGGTGGCGCGCGTGGGTGACGAGATCCCGGTGGGTGACATCGTGATTCAGGTACTCGATGCCTTTGATCGTACCGCGCTGGTCACCCTGCCGGCAGGAGTCTCCTCCACCGACAAGAGCATTCTGGATGGCATGGATGATCGGGCGGTGAACTATCTGGTCAAGACATCCGGTGGCAACCTCTACCACTCGGGTGACTCCCACTACTCCAACTACTACGCCAAGCACGGCAATGACTACCAGATCGATGTGGCGCTGCTCTCTTATGGCGAGAACCCGCGGGGCGTAACCGACAAGATGACCTCATCAGACATCTTGCGGGCCGGGGAGTCCCTCAACACCAAGGTGGTGATCCCGTTCCACCACGATATCTGGGCCAACTTCCAAAGCGATCCCCGCGAGATCGAAGTGCTCTGGAACATGAAAAAAGAGCGCCTCGGCTATCGCTTCAGCCCCTTCTTCTGGCAAGTCGGTGGCAAGTACACCTTCCCGACCGACCAGAGCAAGCTGCACTACCAGCACCCGCGCGGCTTTGATGACATCTTCATCGACGAGCCGGAGCTGCCTTACAAATCCTTCCTGTAAGCAGAGCCTGTCGCACGTCGGGTAATACGAGGGATGGTGAGTTAGAGGGGCCAGCAAGGCCTCATCTCAATCACCCCTCTATTGCCCCCACCTCACCGGATAACAACAAGAAGATCAGACGATGCGCTATCACGCCCTGGCCCTCGATCTCGATGGCACCACCCTCACCAGTGCTCACACCATCATGCCGGCCGTCAAAGAGGCCATCATGAGGATCAAGGAGCAGGCCACCGTCATGCTGGTCACCGGCAGACATCACACGGCAGCCCACCCCTATCACCACGAATTGGGCCTGACCACCCCCATCATCTGCTGCAACGGCACCTACGTTTACGACTACGACCGGCGCGCCGTGCTGGCAGAGAACGCCATTCCCCATCAGCTGGCACAACGCTTTATCGCGCTGGCAAGGGAGCACCGGCTCAACCTCGTCATGTATGTCACTGACCGCATGGTCTACTCCGCTCATCAGCCGGTGCGCTACATGGCAGCCCTGCAGCAGTGGGCCAGCGGCTTTGCGCCGCCTATCCAGCCGCAGATAGCCAATGTTGACTCGTTTGAAGAGGAGCTGGCCAACAGCAGCCATGTCTGGAAATTCGTGGCTGAGGGGAATATCGCCGCCGTTCATGCCTTCTCAAACCACCCCTGGGTACGCGAGTACTTCAGCAGTGAGCAGTCCTGGTCCAACCGGGTTGATTTTGCCCGTAGAGGCAACAGCAAGGGGGCGCGGCTGCTTGAATACCTTGAACAGCAAGAGATCAGCCCGGCGCGACTGGTCGCCATCGGCGACAACCACAACGACACCTCCATGCTCTGCCTCGCGGGGATGGGCATCGCCATGGCCAATGCCGAACCGGAGGTCAAACAGATGGCCAACCGGGTCACCCGCGAGAGCAACGACGAGGGCGGGATCCTCGAGGTATTGAACCGCTATTTCCCTATCTGAATGCAGGAGCTTGTATGCACCACTTTGACCATGCCTTACGCCTCGGCCTTTATGAAAAAGCGATGCCCTCCGCACTGGAGTGGCAAGAGAAAATTCTGTCGGCCAAGGAGCTTGGCTTTGATTTCATCGAGATATCCATTGATGAGTCAGATGAAAAACTGCAACGGCTCGACTGGTCAGATAGCGAAATCTATCGGCTCAGACGCCTGTGCGAGCAGCACAGCTTGCCGTTGCACTCCATGTGCCTGAGCGCCCATCGCCGCTTTCCGTTTGGTTCGCAGGATCCGGCCATCCGCGCGCAGGCGGCCATCATCATGGAAAAAGCGATCAATCTGGCGTACAAGCTCGGCATTCGCTGCATCCAGCTGGCGGGCTACGACGTCTATTACGAACCGCAAAGCGACGAGACCCACCGCCACTTCATCGACGGGATGAAGGCGGCAGCCAAAATGGCGGAACGGGCAGGCATCATGCTGGGTGTGGAGATCATGGATACCCCCTATCTCAACTCCCTCAGCAAATTCGAGGTGCTGAAAAAGCAGATCCCCTCCCCCTACTTCATGGCCTATCCGGATGTCGGCAATATCACCGGCTGGAACTATGACACCTGCACCGAGCTGCAATTGAGTGCAGACCATATAGTGCAGATCCACCTCAAAGAGACCCGCAAGGTAACGGCCAGTTGCAGCGGGCAGTTCCGTGATCTGGTCATTGGCGAGGGAGAGGTCGACTTTGCCGCCATTTTCCACACCCTGGCAAAAATCGGTTACAACGGCCCCCTGGTGCTGGAGATGTGGGCCAAGGATGCCCAGTGGGCTAGCAACCTGAAAACGGCCAAGGCGAGACTGGTCGAGCTGGGACAGCAAGCCGGTCTGGCGCTCGCCTGAACGTCCGTCATCAGAAGAGTTAACAAGGTTGCTGTCATCCACACTTATGCGCGATATAATCACCACCCAATCAGATTCAATCATCATCAGGCATGATATGACAGAAGCACATCGCCATAACGCCATTTTGGAATTGCTCAATCAGAAACGTCATCTGTCGGTCAACAGCATAATGCAAGCCTTTGATATCTCTCCGGCTACTGCTCGCCGCGATATCAACAAGCTCAATGACTCCGGCAAGCTGCGCAAGGTGCGCAACGGGGCCGAAGCCCTGATGCAGGCCAGAAAGGCCCACTGGTCTCCCCTCGACAGCAACGAAAACCTCAATCACAGCGACAATCACAGCGAAAAAGTGCGTATCGCCCAAGCAGCTGCGGATCTGATCAAACCGGGCGAAAGCGCGGTCATCAACTGTGGCTCCACCGCCTTCGTGCTGGGTCAGGAGATCTGCGGGCAGGATGTTCAGGTCATCACCAACTACTTCCCGCTCGCCAACTACCTGATCGAGAATGACCATGACGGCGTGGTGATCATCGGCGGTCAATACAACAAGTCGCAATCCATCACCCTGGCACCGCAGGACGAGATCTCCTCCCTCTATGCCGGGCACTGGATGTTTACCAGCGGCAAAGGTGTCACCGCAGATGGTCTCTACAAGATGGATATGCTGACCGCCATGGCGGAGCAGAAGATGCTCAACCACGTCGGCCGACTGGTGGTACTGGCCGACAGCAGCAAGGTGGGACAACGGGCAGGCATGCTGTTTTGCGCCGCCAGCAAGATCGACATTCTGATCACCGGCAAGGATGCGGATAAAGCGGTCATCGAGCAGATCAAAGCCAAGGACGTACAAGTCATCCAGGTCTAAGCCATAAGGTGGCGGGGCGCTTTGTCGGAGCCCCTTTCCTGGCTATGTCCGGCCAGATAGCGCAGATACGAAAAAGCCCAAGAGATTGAATAACTTGGGCTTTTCTATAGCCATCATAATGACATGCTCAACTACACAACGTCATGTAATTGAGATTATCTGGTATGCGCATAGGACTCTGTATTGATCCACTGATGGTCGGCCTCCCAGCTAAACAACCATTTGCGTACCGGCCCAGCCATGACATTCAGATAGTAATTATCGTAACCCGCCAACGTGGCTACCGGATGATAGCCTCTAGGGGCCATGACCACATCCTTGTCGTAAACAGCCATCGATTCATCGAGGGAACGATCATCGGTATAAACGCGCTGGAAACAGAAGCCTTGGGGAGGATTGATCCTGTGGTAGTAGGTCTCCTCCAGATAGGTTTCATCAGGCACATTATCGGTATCGTGTTTATGACTTGGGTAGGAGCTGGTGCACCCCTCTTCGGTAAACACTTCCACCACCAGCAAGCTGTCGGCCAGCGCTGTGTCAGGCAGAATGTTGTGTACAAAACGGCGGTTGTTACCGCGCCCCCGCGCCTCAGCCCCAATATCCTGCGGCCGAATTAACCGTGACGGTGTAGACCCCTTGCCAGGAGCCCGACATACGGCAAGCTCTAATGGTGTTTCAGCCACCACACAACAACTATCACCACGAGTGACGTACACCGCCCAAGGCTTTTTCCGCTCAAACGGACTCATCCGTTCACCTATACGCGGATAACGGGCATGAGGTGTCGAGATGGTCGCAAGGCCAGCCACCAGCACCAGACAGAGTTCATCTTCACTCGCAGCGAACTCGATACGCTGGCTCGCCGCCAACTCATAAACCTCGAAGCCCACATGATGCCAACCAGCAGACGCTGGCGTGATGCACTGCGTTCTGCCCTGTCCATCTGGAGAGTGATGGCGGGACAAGAGTTTAGACATGCCAATCTCCTTTGAAGACGCGGCGAGGCCTCCCCCGCCGCGCCATATGGTCAGATAAGCCCTGCATCCTGCGCAAAACGATGCAAGTTCTGATAGCCCATTGAGGCATAGGTCAAGGGATGGGCAATAGCCGGATCCTGTTCTGCTTCAACGACCAGCCAACCCTGATAGCCATTTGCCTTCAAGATCGGGAACAGCGCACCATAATCAACACAGCCATCTCCCGGTACCGTGTACACACCAGCCAATACCGCATTCAGGAAACTCAATTTGCGATTTTTCACATCCGCCAGCACCTTGGCACGGACATCCTTGCAATGCACATGGTTGATGCGATGAGCCCAACGCTTTGCGACAGCCACCGGATCAGCGCCAGCAAAAGTCAGATGGCCTGTGTCGAGCAACAACCCGACCTCATCGCCGGTATGGCGCATCAGGTTATCAATGTCTTGTTCGGTTTCGATGACGGTTCCCATGTGGTGGTGATATGCGATTTTTACGCCTTGGCTCAAGGTATAACGGGCAAATTCAGTCAACTTGCGGCCGTACTCCTCCCAACGCTCTGCAGGAAAGGTTGGACGCAAGTGTACCGGCATCTGCTGGTTACCATGGATACAGCCTGTCACCTCGGCAAACACCATGACGTTCGCACCAAGCTCGCGCAGGAGGGTCAGGTGATCCTGTACCGCTGCAATTTCCTCTTCAACGCTGCGGCTCAGCAGCTCACCAGAGTACCAGCCAGAAACCAGTTTGAGTTGATGACGCGCGAGGATAGGCCCCAGCAAACTCGCCTGACGGGGAAATTTGTTGCCCAGTTCAAAACCGGCAAAACCGGCCAGTTTGCCTTCACTGAGGCAGGTTTCAAGAGGTGTGTCAGCGCCGAGCGAGGGCAGATCGTCATTGGTCCAGGTCAGCGGGTTGATTCCGAGTTGTACAGTCATGCTTATGCTCCTTTAAAGTGTCACATTCCGATCATTGCATTGTGCGCTGGCGCCACAGGGCGATAAGACGCAGGTAGTTGTCCCGGATCTGGCCCACGAGTTGCTCATCAGTGATCTCCTCAGCAAGCCAGGCACGCGAAGGCGCGCCAAACAAAGTTCGTCCGACTGCAAATCCTTTTACCAAGGGGGTGCATGCAGCTTCGGCGAAACCAGCCGCCAACTCAGCCTCCGGGGCATCCAAACCAAGTAACACAACCCCGCGGCAGTAGGGATCACGCTCGGTGATCAGTTGCTCGAGTGCTTGCCAACCGGTGCGTCCCATCGGGGGCAGCTTCCACCAATCGGGTTTGACCCCGAGGTTATAAAATCGCTGTACAGCCCGGATATAGAACTGGTCGCTGCGATCCGTGCCTACTGGCAGGATCACCTCAAGCAACAATTCATGGCCGCTCTCACAACAGGCACGATAAACCTCTTGCACCATGCTCTCCTGCTCCATGCGCAACACGGCCTCATCCTCCGGATGACAAAACACCAGACACTTGACCACATGTTCGAGCGGCCAATTGACCAGTTGAGTGCCTATATTGCCATGCTCGAGGGCTAGCGGACGGGACCCCGGTAGCTCGATAGGACGCCCAATCCACCAACCTTGGCCGGTAACCTTATTGAGTACACCTTGACCAAACGTGCTGTCACAGAGCAAGCCAGCCTTGCCTGCCAACCCGGCTATGTCGACAGCCTCACAGCTGGCGCGATAAATCAGTTGCTTCAGGGGTACAATACGATCGAGCGAGGCGCCGGCCGATCGCGCCATCTCGACAAACTGGCTGCGATGGTCAAACGCCATGACACACAGCTCGTCCCATTGAGTTGCACGCGTAGTCACCCGGTGCAAGTGATTGAGGTGTGGATCCAGATCAGGGCGCATCACCTCAGCAGAACGACTCAGATAATCATCAAGCTCTATGGCAGTTGGCATGGCAGGGGCACAGCCATGACGCGAAACGACCAAGGCACCACACGCATTGGCGTAGGTGCAGGCGCGCTCCCACCCTTCACCATTGAGATAACCGCGTAGCAAACCCGACATGAAGGCATCACCAGCCCCCAGCACGTTGAGGACGTCGACTCGAACCCCCTTGACGGTGATCCCTTGATCCAGCGAATCCGGGATCTCGTCAGTAAAGACGGAGCTGCCAAGCGGTCCACGCTTGCATACCAGCTCGGCTCCGGTCAGCTCACGGACCCGGCGCAGGGCACTGATGGTGTCTGTGGAGCCGCCTGCAATGTGAAACTCCTCTTCTGTGCCGACGATGAGATCGAACTGCCCAAGCACCTCCTGCAACCGGGTGGTGACCTGTTCATTGGCGATGAAGCGGGTCTCGCCATCCCCTAAAGAGGTTAGCCCCCACAATACCGGGCGATAATCGAGATCAATGGCGGTTTTGACACCATTTCGTCGTGCGTAATCAAGCGCGGTAAGCACAGCATCTCTGGTTTTGGGATGGGAGAGGTGAGTTCCCGTAATGGCCAGACAACGGGCGGATGCAATAAACCCCTCGTCAATATCAGCGCGTGTCAGCGCCATGTCGGCGCAATTATCACGGTAAAAAATCAGAGGGAATGTTTCCTGATCTTTGATACCCAGTATCACCAGCGCAGTAAGATGATCCCGATCCGTAATGAGATGGCTGGTATCACAACCTACTCTATTGAGCTCTTCACGCAGGAAACGCCCCATATGCTCGTCACCAACCCGAGCCAACATCGCGGACTTGAGACCCAGACGTGCCGTACCGAACGCCACGTTACCTGACGATCCCCCCAGATACTTGGCAAATGAGCCCATATCCTCAAGTCGAGCACCAATCTGCTGTCCATACAGATCCACGGCAACCCGTCCAAGGCAAATCAGATCGAGTTTCTTTTTATTGGTCATACATAGCTCCAAGCTAGCTCCCTCGGGAGCAGTGATCCGCCAAAGCGGCCACGGGAAAACGGGGACTGAGCCACCTAGCATTCGCTGACATCAACCCAGCGAGCATGGGCATGGGAAAAAGCAATGGCATCCAGCACCCTTGAAACCTTCCATCCCTCCTCGAAATCCGGCCAAAGGGAACCATTGGTGGCGATGGCATCAACCAGATCGCGCACCTCCACCGTTTTTTGATCGTTGAACCCGATGCCATGTCCGGCGCCACCACAGAAGGGGGCATAATCGGTGTGAGCAGGCCCCACCAATATGGTCTTGAAGCCTTGGCGAGCAACAGGGTCATCATGGCGATAGAGCTTGAGCTCGGCCATTCGCTCCTGAGTGAAAGAAAGGGTTCCTTTAGTACCGGTAATCACGTAACTGAGCCCCATCTTGCGGCCACACGCGATACGAGAGGTTTCGATAAGGCCACGAGCACCAGTAGCAAACCGCACCATGGCATGGGCCTGGTCCTCATTCTCGACAGGCACCAGGGTAGTTGCACCAGCACGCGCTGGCCTATGGGTGATAACCGTCTGCAGATCCCCGCATACCTGCTCTATATCACCGACCAGATAATGGGCCATGTTGACGATATGGGCGGCGAGATCACCAAGCGCCCCCAAGCCAGCGGTTTCCTTGAAACAGTGCCAATGGATAGGCGCCATCGGATCAGCCATATAGTCTTCGTTGTGGGTACCGTAGAAATGCACAACGTCACCAATCTCACCGCTTTCAATGATCTCGCGAGCCAACGTCGCAGTGGGATTTTTCATGTAGTTGAAACCGACCAGAGTTTTGACCCCGGCCAATTTGGCGGCTTCAACCATCTCACGGGCATCGGCGGCACACAGAGCAAGAGGTTTTTCCGAATAGACATGCTTGCCGTGGCGAATGGCTGCCAGAGCCATCTCTTTGTGCAGGTGATTGGGTGAGCAAATATCAACTACATCGATAGCAGGGTCAGCGACCAGGGCACGCCAGTCACCGGTTGAGCGTCGAAAACCAAACTCCTGTGCCCTCTGCTTTGCCAGCTCGGGAGTAATCTCGGCCACCATCTCACACACCAACTCACCCTTGAGAGGGAACACAGTGGGGGCCTGGGCAAAAGCAATTGCGTGAGCCCTACCGATATAACCTGTTCCTATCAGACCGATGCGAACCTGCGTCATAAACTCCTCTCCTGCTCTGGCCGGCACAGAGCCGGGTCTCATTTCATATACGCCTGGTACGGAATGTATATTTCATTGAAGAGAGTAAATGAAATCAAAAGTCCATTTTGTGATCTGAGCGAAATTTTTGTTTCTATCAGCTCATATCCTCATACCATTGAGGTGAACTCGCCGATAGAGTGGCCCCAGAGCCTGCGGCTGACCCGCCAGAATTTCTTTCATCTGGACCAATAGCAACTCACCGGTAGCCACGGCATCAGCTAGCGCATTATGAGCAAGATAAGGAGGCAAACCGCGACGCTTGCGGATTTCACTGAGCCTGTAATCCACCCGTTGTACATGTCGGTTGCGAAGCAGCGATCTCTCCAGAACCAATGTGTCGAGCCAAAGCAGTGGCAATTCATGATCAATACCGCAATGGCGAGCCAAAAGTGCACCGAGGAAATGTCGTTCAATGGCAGCACCATGGACCACCAATAATCGTCCGGCGATCGCCTCCAGCAACTTGGAGAGGGCATCCCTTTCATCGAGCCCACCGTGCAGAACCTGTGGAGTGATATGATGGATCACCGAACTCTCGGCGCGTACAGTTTCAGCGGCCAGATAGTAGTGGCAAGATTCACCAAGACGTAATGTTCCATCGACAATGGGGATCCACCCCATCGAGAGAATACGATCCTGTGCAGGATTCAATCCGCTGGTCTCCATATCCAGAACCAGCATTGGCAACTGCCAAGGATTGGCGTTGGCCATTGGGATAGAGTGGACCAGCAATGACCGAACCAGAGGTTCATGACCAAATCTCGTCAGTGCTTTTGAGCGCCGACGCTCAAGGGCTGCAAGAGGATCGAGCCACCTTGCCAACGAACCAATCATCGCAATATCCCTGCGGCATGAAAGCGCTGACCTGCGGCTTCCTGCGTGCGTGCAATGATACGAAAAGCATCTTTAAGATGATTGCGCTCAAACTGGCTGAGGCTGGTTGGTGCAATGCCGTTACTGGGTGCGGCTCCCTGCCGCATAGCGTCGATCTGGTGTCGAAAACGGACCTGATTGAGAAATTCAAAAGCTTCCAGCAGCTCCTTACGGCTGCCTTCACTGATAATGTCGCCAGCGACCGCATCAGCAAGCCGTGCAGCCGTTTCACTTGCACTGCTACCTGCTGCCAAGGCATAGATCCTGGCTAGCTCAACCACCAGATTAATCGCCTGTTTCTTGATGTTGAGGGTACTGCGATTCTCACCATCCCTCGCCAGCACAAACTGGCGAAACAGGCCAAGAGGCGGGTTAACCCGCAGAGAATTTGCCACCAATACGGTCAAAAAACGTGGATGACTCCCAATCAGCCTTCCCAACCCTGCTTGCAAACGGCTGACTAAAGAGGAGTCCCCATAGATAGATCGCAAGTCCAGAAAGACACTGACATGCAGCAGAGCGTCGGTCTCCGGCTTGGCAATCCACATCCGATAACGCGCCAACCATGCATCCAGGCTGATACACCAGGCCGGGTTGGATGCCATCATCTGACCAGGGCAGAGTTGGTAGCCACATTCCGCCAAGCCGTGGCAAACCCACTCCCCCAAACGGCGAAAATACTCCCGGCCCTCTCCTTGAACCTCACGGGACAATACCAACGCATTATCCTGATCAGAGAATGGGTGCATCTCGCCACGGGCTTGAGAACCGGCCACCATCCAGGCATAACTGCATGGTGGCCCCCCCAGTTCCCGCTCCGCCAATTGCAAAAGTCGACGGGTAATGGCATCCGCAATGAGGGTCATGATTTGGGCTATTCGCCCAGCCTGTACCCCGCCCTCAACAAGTGCCTCAAATAAAGCTTGCCGCTGTGCACAAAGTGTTTGTAAACCGGCAACTGACTCCTGCCGATAGATACGACTGATCAGGAATACCGCCTGGGCCTGGTTGCGCTGTACCAGACTGGTTGCCGTCAGCACCCCGCAAATCCGCCCCTGCTCAATGACGGGCAAGCTTCGCACGTTATGGTGCATCATCAGCTCCATCGCCTGTATCAGGGGGGCATTACTGTCAATCGTGCATGGGTTGCAACTCATTACCAACCTGATTGGCTGATCAAATTGCAGCCCTTGAGCGATCACCCGCTTGGTCATGTCCCTATCGGTCACAATACCAAGCAAGGCGCCTCCTTCCATGATCAACGCGCTGGATCTATGTTCACTAACCATCACCTTTGCGGTCTCATGGATGGACGTTTCCGGCGATACCACTGCCATCTGACGATTGACCATAACTGAAACCGGCTGAAGAGAAAAAAGCACCTCATCAGAGGGGCGATCACGCTGTTGTCCAGAGGCCAAACGCCGGTGTTCAGCCTCGGCAAAATGCTCTTTGAGTGAGTAATTCTGCTCCATTACCTCATAGAGCATCGACTTCGGAATACCGTAGATCAGAGCAGGCTCAATCGCTATGACCTGATAGTCGCAATCACCCTCCCGTTCGAGCTGGCTGAATCCGAACAGATCACCACTCCCCAAACGGGCACGCAAACTCTGATCTGGATAGCGTTGTTCAAGTGCGCCAGTGCGCACAACAAACAGCCCCTTCCCTACGATGCGTTCGCCCGGCAATACCTCCCCCGCAGACCAATAAGAGATCTCAATCTGTCCGGCCAACAATTTCAACTCGGACTCTCGCAAAAGATCGAACGGATCTGTGGAGGAAAGAAAATGGCAAATATTTGGCAACAGGGATTGGTCCAACGACATGGGAATACTATCTCCAGATATCACAAACAGGGACGCCCCCTAATGAAGGGGGCGTCTGTAAAACGAACAACTCAATCCTCAGCTTCCACCACCAAAGTACGAGAAGCACCAAAAAGTTCACGACCTATGGCCCAGAAGATATAGCCCAAGGAGACAAATGCCACTAGATAGTAAAGGCCCATCAGCCATGCAGGTACGCTTTGCGCAAGGAATACATACATTGAAATGGAACCAAGCACGATGAGCACCGCAACCGGCTTGACCAAACTCCAAGGCTGAATATCCACTTGTTCGGTATACACCTCCTCATAAGCCCGTTGCGGATAAAAATGGCCGACCAACAACATGAACACCACGTTGAGCACAAACAGGATCCCCAGCAGGTGGAAGAAGTGGATATCTACCTTGATAACAAAATTGAACAAGATATAAGCTGACATCCCGAACAATAACCCCAGCTTGGCTGCAATAGCAGGAACCCTCTTGGTCAGCAGGCCCACCAATACCACACTCAGGATTGGCGCATTGAAGATCCCCTGCAGTTGTTGAATAAGATAGAAGAGTCCATCTGGCGCATTAGCAACCAATGGGGCAACGATCATTGCCACCAATGCCAAGCCAAGACCAAGATATTTACCGACGGCAACTGTTTGTGCTTCGGTAGCATCAGGCTTCAGGCTCTTTTTATAAATATTGATAGTGAATAGAGTCACAGAAGAATTGAGCCCACCACTGAAAGTGGAGAACACCGCACCTACCACCACTGCGGCAAAGAAACCAACCAACATTTCTGGCAATACCAATTGTACCAACCGAGGATATGCATGATCCGGATTATCAATCTGCCCCTGGAATATATGGAAAGCAACAATACCGGGAAGAATGATGATTGATGGGATCATCAGTTTGAAAAACGCACACAACAATACGCCCTTTTGCCCCTCAGCCAGATTTTTTGCCCCCAACGCTTTTTGCACAATCGATTGGTTGGTACACCAAAAAAACATATTAGATATAATTAGACCGGTAAATAATGTTGAAAATGGGACTAGAGAATCCTCCGCTCCGATAGAGTTAAATTTCCCCGGGTTGAACTCATATACTTCAACCAACCCGCTCCAGATATTGCCATCCCCTACATAGGCCAAGGCAAATAATGTCACCATCAATCCACCGGTAATAAGACCGACACCATTGACCGTATCAGCTACGGCTATGGCCTTGATCCCACCAAACACCGCATATATCGCGCCGAGGCCACCGACCCCCCACACCATGATCCAAAGTGCTGTCGTCTTATCAAGTTGGAAAACTTCAGATACACGAAATAAACTTTCCAAGGCTATCGCACCTGTATATAGCACAATAGGGAGCAGCGAAATAACATACATACCGAGAAATAGAATAGAGGTAATAGTTAGGGTCTGCTTGTCAAAACGCCGCTCCAAAAACTCTGGAATTGTTGAAATACCAAGCTTTAGATACTTTGGCAAAAAAAACAATGCAAACAACACTATTGTCATGGCTGCCATTACTTCCCAAGCCATCACGATAAACCCGGTCCGAAATGATAATCCATTCAAACCAACCAGATGTTCTGTCGAGAGGTTCATCAGTAGCATAGAACCACCGATATACATACCAGTCATGGACCGACCACCGAGGAAATATCCTTCCGCAGATTCGGTCAAATGTGCATTATGAGTTTTGTAGTAGGCAATAGCGGCCACCAGCAGGGTGAAGCCGATAAAAGAGGTAAAGGCTAACATGTGTGCGTTCTCCGTGTCTTCAATATCCAATTCGCTGCCTCATGTGAGAGGCAGCGTAATGTGGGGCGAAGAAATGTGAGGATTGGCGCAAGGCCTTGTTATGATTTTCTCACGGGGTCACAGCTTGACTTCACGACCGCTGCGGAGGGATTCCAGAGCCATATCGGCTAGATAGAGAGCTTGAGCGCCATCATTACCACTGCATTCTGGAGTAGCTCGCCCTGCCAGAACGTCAACAAAGTGCTGCCATTCAGCAATATAGGCGGCTGCATAGCGTTGCAGGAAGAAATGTTCCGGCTTGGCAGCAACACACCCTTCTTCACTCCATAACTCGACTGCGTTTTCATGGATATTTTTGGCCGTCAGCAATCCCTTGGATCCGTGTAACTCCAAGCGCTGATCGTAGCCATAACCTGAGCGGCGACTGTTGACAATGGTAGCCATAGCCCCGGATGGGAACTTCATCACCACAAAGGCGGTATCTATATCGCCAGCGTCACCAATAGCAGGATCAACCAGGTTACTTCCCTGGGCATAGATAGATACAGGGTCCTCTCCAATGATGAAGCGAGCCATATCGAAATCATGGATGGTCATATCACGGAACATACCACCAGACACTTTGACGTAATTGGCAGGAGGTGGTGAGGGGTCTCGTGAGGTGATCACCAAGGATTCGGCCTTGCCTATCATACCGGCCGCCAGCAGCTCTCTCACTCGGCGGAACTGGGGATCATAGCGGCGGTTAAAACCAACAAATAACGGTACCTTGCAAGCCGCTACAGTCGCGAGGCAATCACGGACGCGAGCCAAATCCAGATGAACCGGTTTCTCACAAAAAATGGTTTTCCCAGCGCGAGCCGCCTGTTCAATAAGATCGGCATGGGTATCAGTGGCTGACGCAATCAACACCCCATGGATCTGGGGATCAGCCATTGCCTCTTCACAACTTTGTACCTTGGCACCGTACTTGGCGGCCAAAGTCAAAGCCCCCTCCTGATGAGGGTCGATCACAGAATAAAGACGAGTTTCCTTATGCTCAGCGATGTTGACCGCATGAACCTGACCAATCCGACCGGCACCAAATAACGCGATATTAAACATACCAACTCCTTGATACTGTTTATCTGCACAGTGTTGTAGGTTGTAGGCGTCCTGCCGAGATGCCGGCTGCGCCTGCGAGTCCAGGCTGACCTAGTGTCGAACCACTTTTTCTTGGCACTACGGTCTGGATTAGATGAACATACCATGTGAAATTTTTATTTCAACTTAATGGCAATTGGACTTTTCGTTTTTGAGCGCGGGTTAACACTTTACAATCACACAACAACCAGACGCTCGTGGCGAAAATTAATTTTTCACTTTAAAAACAAATAATTGTGTTTTATTACATGTTAAATCCGGCCATATTTACATATTCCATTTCTAGCTTTGATGAAACACATAAAAAAGGGAGGCAATTGCCTCCCATATACAGGACCTTTGGATTAAGCCAAAACAACATCAGTATTGACGGGCGCGAGTCACCAACATGTCACGAATCGCAGCTGCTGCAGCCTCGATTTCGGGCTTGTCTGCAATCTGGGCTGTGCCGGTATGCCACCAGGCTTCATAACCATGAGTCATGGTTTTTGGCAGCACCTTGATATCGATCAGTACCGGTCCCTTGTCACGGGCAGCAGCCCCCAATGCAGCCTCCAACTCCACCTCGTCGTGCACCCGATAGCTGGTACAACCGTAACTCTCTGCATTCTTGGCAAAATCAACTCGTACCAAAGGACCATTTAAAACCCCGCTATCCGGATTTCGATATCGGTTTTCGGTACCAAAACTGCCCATCCCTTGCCCCATTTGCAGGTTATTAATGCAACCAAATCCGGCATTGTCGAACAACAAGACAACAATCTTCAGCCCCTCTTGTACGGCCGTTTGCAGTTCTGTGTGCAGCATCAGGTAGGAACCGTCACCGACAAACGCATAGACTGGCTGGGCTGGTGACGCGATACGGGCCCCGATGGCGGCCGCAATCTCATAACCCATGCAGGAGTAACCATACTCGAGGTGATAGGTATCTGGATGCCGTGGCCGCCACATACGCTGCAGATCACCAGGCAGAGAACCCGCAGCTCCCACGACAATGGCATCAGGCTCAAGCCACTTGTCCAGCAATCCCAACACCCGGGTTTGAGTCAATCGGGTCGCCAGACTATCCATATACTCCGGCAGTAAATTATCAAGTTGCCCAGCAACTTCTGGCACAAAATGCTGGTCAACCTGCACATTGGCTAACCGCTGCCACTCGCTTTCCCACTCGGTACGAGCGGAAATAATCTCATCTTTATAATTACTGCGATAATCGCGTGCCGCGAGCAGCTCGCCCAGCCCCTCCAAAGCCACCCGAGCATCGGCAACCACAGGCACGGCATCCAGCTTGTGGGCATCAAAGCTGGTGACATTGATGGTCAAGAATTGTACCTCAGGATGGCTAAATAATGACTTGGATGCGGTTGTGAAGTCGGTGAAACGGGTACCCACCCCAATGATCAAATCAGCCTCGGCAGCCAGGCGATTAGCCGCCAGACAGCCGGTAGTGCCAAGTCCCCCAACATTGAGAGGGTGCTCCGCCTCAATCGCCCCCTTACCCGCCTGGGTCTCGGCAAATGGAATATTGAAGCGCTCGACAAAGTCACGTAACGCGCCATGAGCCTCGCTATAACGTACCCCGCCTCCACATACCAATAACGGTTTACGCTTGGCCAATACAAGAGATAAGGCGTCGGCCAGCATAGCGTCACTGGGAGGCCGACGTTCAATGCGGTGTACACGTCTGGCAAAGAAAGCAGCTGGATAATCATAGGCTTCGCCTTGCACATCTTGCGGTAGACAGAGAGTGACCGCCCCGGTATCAGCAGGATCTGTGAGTACCCGCATGGCATTTATCAGGGCACTCATCAACTGTTCCGGTCGAGATATCCTGTCCCAATAACGAGATACCGGGCGAAAACAATCATTAGTGCTCAGGCTGGCATCATGGTACTGCTCCACCTGTTGCAACACGGGATCAGGCTGGCGGCTGGCAAACAGATCTCCAGGCAATAACAGTAAAGGCAGGCGATTAGCCGTGGCAGTAGCAGCCGCAGTCACCATATTGGCAGCCCCCGGCCCCACAGAAGAGGTAACAGCACAGATCCGCTTGCGTTTGTGCTGCTTGGTAAACCCGAGAGCGATATGAGCCATCCCCTGCTCATTACACCCCTGATAAACTTTCAATCCCCCCGCACCTTGCTCCAGCGCCTGACCCAATCCCAGCACATTCCCATGACCAAAGATGGTAAAGATGCCATGTATAAACTTGTGTTGGGCCCCATCAATTTCCACAAACTGCTGATCAAGAAACTTCACCAGCGCCTGGGCCATCGTCATTCTGATCCGCTGCATAGAGACTCCCTGCTATCGGTCTCCGTGTCCCCACCATGGGCCAAGTATCCTCTCTGCGAAGAATCGACACGGGCAATAGCGTTACTCTATAGAACAAATCTTCCACTTAAAGACAAAAATGAAACAAATACAATTTTTGTGATCCACTTTACGAAACGATGGTACCTTGCCCGGCGACCTCTTCACTCTTCTTGAAAGCAAGCCCCACAGCCAGCGACTGCAGCAAACATAACGTCGCAGCCTGGGAACGGAATGCCCCCACCTGGGCCTCTTTTACCACAAAGCAGACATCGCTCAGGGAAGCGAGGGGGCTTATTTGGCTATCTGTAATCACGATTTGACTGGCACCAACCTGAGCGGCTTTCTCACTCACCATCAGTGTTTCATCCGCATATGGCGTAAAACTGATAGAGATCACCACATCCCGGCTATTCATCAAAGCAGACTCCTCAGCCAGCATGCCCCCCAGACCATCGAGCAACACGGTGCGACGCTCCAAATGACCAAGTGCATAACGAAGGTAAACTGCAGCACTAAAAGAGCGACGTGAACCAATCACATAAATAGTGTCAGCCTCTTGCAACAGGGAAATGGCCTGACTCAGTTCAACGTCCGGCGTATGAAGTACCAACTGCTGCATGGACTGAGTATTTGCTCGCACAAACTCTTGCAAAATATGGTGAGGTTGCTCCACCTCAGCCCCCCCGTCCATCTCACGAAACAGACGGGCACGCTCCGTATAGCTCGCTGTCTCTTTGACCAGATCAAGACGAAAGATTTGTTTCATTTCATTGAAACCGTTGAATCCAAAGTTACTGGCAAACCGGATCAAGGTTGAAGGGGGAACACCAGCCTCCTTGGCGATCACCGCTACGGTTTGCATGGCCACTATATTTTTATTATCTATCAGATACTTGGCTACCTGCTGTAAGCGTTTGCTCAGCTCACCATAACGGGACCGGATCTGATCTTGTAATTCAGCTAGATTCTTCGCCACTGTCATTATGCTCTCCAACCTGTTGCAACCATATGTACCGAGCCGCCAACCGGCCTGTCAAAATTTCCACATCGATATCAAATAAATTGAAATGGATTAATCAGAAAACACACTCAAAAAGCCCGGCTTTATTATCTGCCACAGCATCGCACTCCCTGTCAGCAGTAATGGAACAACCATTCTTTCATATCGTGAAAAACTGTAAACCATTTCGTAACTGTTGAGGGGAGACAGGGGGTAAAGTGGAACCAACCTCTCATCTGCAGAGATGGGTCTCAACAATGTTGGATGGATCACAAAAAGGACCATTAATTTCAAATAGTATAAACGTGAAATTTATATTTCATTTAATTCCCGTGACCATCAGCCAAGAGAGAGATCGAATGGACATCGTACAGAATTACATCGGTGGCGCCATCACCGCCAGCCTCAGCAAGCGTATTGCCCCCATTTTCAATCCAGCGCTGGGCGAACCGATACGCCAGGTATTTCTGAGCTCGGCCGATGAAGTTCGCCAGGCCATTGCCGTTGCCCACACTGCCTTCCCTGCCTGGTCGCAAACACCTCCACTACGTCGAGCCAGAATCCTGTTTCAGTTCAAAGCATTGCTGGAAACCAAACGAGATGAGTTAGCCCGCCTTATCAGCGAAGAGCATGGCAAGGTATTCTCTGATGCTCAGGGTGAACTGACCCGTGGTCTAGAAGTGGTGGAGTTTGCCTGTGGCATTCCTCATCTGCAAAAAGGTGAACACTCCGCCAACGTCGGCACCGGTGTCGACAGCCACTCTCTGATGCAACCCCTCGGTGTATGCACCGGGATTACCCCATTCAACTTTCCGGCCATGGTACCCATGTGGATGTTCCCAATCGCCTTGGCTACCGGTAACACCTTCGTACTCAAGCCTTCGGAGAAGAATCCCTCATTGGCGTTACGATTAGCACAGTTGCTTCAGGAGGCAGGGCTGCCGGATGGAGTATTTAACGTTGTCAATGGTGACAAAGAGGCCGTGGATGTACTGCTGACCGACGAACGAGTCCAGGCGGTGAGCTTTGTGGGCTCTACTCCCATTGCCGAATACATATATTCAGTTGCATCCGCACATGGGAAACGCTGCCAGGCGCTGGGAGGAGCCAAAAATCACTGCATAGTGATGCCGGATGCAGATATGGAACAGACACTTTCAGCCATCATGGGCGCGGCCTACGGTGCAGCCGGTGAACGCTGCATGGCGCTGTCTGTTGCCGTCGCAGTGGGCGATGAAGTGGCTGATAACCTGGTTTCCGGACTCAAAAATCGCATCGCTCAGATGCGAGTCGGGCCAGGGATCACCGAAGGCCGGGAGAATGATATGGGTCCGGTGATTTCTGCCCAGCATAGAGCCAAGATCATTGAGTATATTGACCAGGGGGTCGAACAGGGGGCCACGCTTTGCATTGATGGCCGCCGCTTTACCGTCCCCACTCACAAACAGGGCTTCTTCGTTGGCCCAACCCTGTTTGACAGGGTCACCCCTGAGATGAGCATCTATCAGGAAGAGATTTTCGGCCCTGTTTTGTGCATAGTCCGCGCGCCTGACTACCGCACAGCTGTCACATTAATCAATCGCCACCAATATGGTAATGGTACGGCCATCTTTACCCGTGATGGCGATACTGCTCGCCAGTTTAGCGAAGAAGTCCAGGCAGGCATGGTCGGAATCAATGTGCCCATCCCTGTGCCAATGGCATTCCATAGCTTCGGTGGCTGGAAACGATCCATCTTTGGACCCTTGAATGTACATGGTAACGATGGGGTGCGGTTTTACACCCGAATGAAGACCATCACGAGCCGCTGGCCCACAAGCGTACGACTCGAACAGCACACAGGCAGCTTTACCATGCCGACGATGGGATAACGAACAATCCCACAAAAAGAGAGGGGCAGTTCGCCCCTCTCTTGAATGAGCATCGCCCAGATGATCTCACTTTTCTCTGGCTGCTTTCAGGCAACCCAGCAACCAAACCGCGGCGTTGTTGCCCAAATCGATGTGGTTTGCTGAGGTGACGGTTCTCTGCTCCCCCCTTCACGTCATCATTCATGGGCAAGGCGCGTCACCTCATCACTCACTGTCCACAATACCTGTATGTGAGCGAGATAAACAAACTGAACACCCTTGGTCTACCTGTAAGAAAATCCCAAGTACGACTGCAACCCAAGGCTGGGGCAGTGTTGTCTTGATGACTAATTCTGGAAACCACGTCTGTCAGATATAACAAAAATCACTATTAAAATATAAAATCAATATAAAAACCGCTGCCTCACCTGATAATCAGAAATGCCGAGCCGGGTATCTTCCTCAAAAATTAATTGATTATTTTGTTATTGTAATGGCTCGCCACTTAATTTTTTTTGCTTTTTATTTGCAGCCATCGCTTATCGTTCAATACAACACGGACGATAAAAAACCTCATTATAAAAACAAAAAGATCAATAACAAAAGTCACGCGACCTTTTCAATTAATCACATTTCCCGCTTCATTGAAATACCTACCACAAATGAGATTTTATTTCTTTGAAGTGTCTCAAAACATCAAAAAAAGCCCATTTTGAATCCCACTTTTTCTCTGTATAGATTTCATCCGCACCCAGGAAGGTGCGATTCATATGGAGTTGAAAAATAATGAAGCAAACATCGTTAGCACTGGCAATCACAGCACTGCTGTCGACGCTGCCCAGCGCATTCGTTCAGGCAGATCCAAATTGCCAGCCACTCACGGGTAGAGAAAGTGATATCGATATCGGCCGCAACAGCAGCGAACGCTGCCTGCCGGGCGATAATCCCCTGCAGGATCAGCAGTGGCACCTCCTCAACACCGGTCAGGATGCCTTCAGCAAACGCGGTGGTAAGTCAGGCAACGACCTCAACCTCTGGTGGGCCCATCGTACCGGCATACTGGGCCAGGGTATCAATGTGGCGGTAGTGGATGATGGGCTGGCTATCCACCACCCAAATCTTAAGGAAAATATTCGCGAGGGCTCATATAACTTTGTGGACGGCTCCAACGATCCCACCCCAACCTATTGGAAGGATGCGCACGGCACTTCTGTCGGTGGTATCATTGCTTCCGCCGATAATGGGATAGGCACCTTGGGCATTGCGCCAAAGGCAAGACTACAAGGTTACAACTACCTTGCGGTACAGACGCAAGATACTTTTCTTAAATCCCATGGTGTTGATAAATATCCCAGCCATGATAACCGTATCTTCAACCAAAGCTATGGTCTTAGCCTTTTATATCCAACATCCATCAACTTGGCCCCTTCGCCCAACGACTCAAATGCGATGCATATGCTACAACGCGAAGAGTTGTTAGAGCGAAACACCCTCCAGGGGAAGGCAGCCTATATCAAGGCAGCCGGAAACGGCTTCAGACAAATAAAAGTGAGGGGATATACTTACTACCGTAATGACCCTAAGCCCACACTGCCATTTGAAAATAGTAACTTAGACTCATCCAATACCAACTTCTGGAATCTGGTGGTCAGTGCCATCAATGCAGACGGCAAGCGCTCCTCCTACTCCAGTGTCGGCAGCAATGTGTTTATCAGCGCCCCGGGTGGTGAATACGGTACCGACTCCCCCGCTATAGTCACGACGGATCTGCCTGGTTGCGATATGGGCTACAACAGTGTTTTGTGGCCAAGCCCTAATCGGTTACATCAAAATGACAAGCTGGATAAAGAGTGCAACTACAACGGTAGGATGAACGGCACCTCCGCCGCCACCCCCAACACCTCGGGGGCCATGGCCCTGCTGATGTCCGCCTACCCGGACCTGTCAGTACGGGATCTGCGCGATCTGCTGGCTCGCAGCGCTACCCGGATCGATGCCGATCAGCAGCCAGTGATGGTCAGCTATACCACCAACAGCGGCAGAGAGCGGCAAGTCAAAGGGCTGGAGGGATGGGAGCGCAACGCTGCTGGCATGTGGTTTAGCCCTACCTACGGTTTTGGTCTGATCGATGTCAATAAAGCACTCAAGATGGCAGCAAACCATATTCCACTGCCCCCGCTGGTACAATTGCCATGGCAGAAGACCTACGTCCACGAAGAGGAAGCAGAGATACCCGATGTGGGCGCCCAACCAACCAGCTCGACCACGAATATTGCAGCCCCTTTGCAGGTGGAAGCGGTGCAAGTCATGGTTAATCTGGAGCACCAGCGACTATCCGATCTGCTGATTGAACTGGTCTCCCCCTCTGGTACCCGCAGCATACTGCTCAACCCCTTCAACAGTCTGATCGGGCAATCACTTGATATGAAAACGCTGGGCTTTACAAACACCAAAGGGTTGAACGACATGCGTTTGCTCAGCAACAAGTTTTACGGAGAGCAGGCTCAGGGAGAGTGGAGATTGGAAGTCACTGATGTATCTAACTCGGCACATCAGGTAGGGCGGTTTGTTAAAACCTCCGCTCTACCTCTCCTCAATCTGGTTGAGTTTAACAACCGTAAACCGGGAAAATTGCTCAATTGGTCTTTACGGGTCCTGGGTCACGACGAAAACGGCAACTAACAAGCTAGGAGTATTACCATGAAAAAACCTGTTACCTTGCTGCTGGCAACCCTGTTGCTCCCTCTCTCCGGAGCACTGTGCGCCGCAGAGTCCGTGACCATGGATGGCGAGCAGTACAAGACGATCGAGGTGAACGGCAAGACTTACCTCACACCCGACAATGGCCGCCAGAATCGGGTCGCTCGAAGCGGGGACAGTGTGGATGGCAACATCCCGGCGCAGCCCCTGCACCGCGGCGATGTGCTGCTAGAGGGGGCCGCCAGCCCCGAACTGACTGTTAGCGGCACCCTGCTGGTAAAGGCTGACGATGCCAAGGCCCACGCTCTGGCAACTAGCCATGGCTTGCGCTTCAACCAGAGCAGTGGCGGTATTGCCTTGCTGGAGGCCAAGCCGGGCACCGATCTCAACGCCATCGCTCAGCAGCTCAAGCAGCAAGGGATAATTGTAGAGATCGAGCTGACTGGCGACCTGATGCAGCCCAAGTGAGATATTATCGATATCACTGTCGTCATGGGTGAGGCCAAACAAGCCAACCTCAGATGGCCAGCCTGGTGATACGCAGATACGAAAAAGCCCAAGCGATTGAATCGCTTGGGCTTTCTCTTAATATGGCGGAGGAGGTGGGATTTGAACCCACGGATGGTCGCCCATCGCCGGTTTTCAAGACCGGTGCATTCAGCCGCTCTGCCACCCCTCCGAACGGCGTGCATACTACGTCAATGGCCCGTTCATATGCAATACATATTTCCTGTGGGATAGTGTGCGGGAGCAAAATGGCAGGTGGCTTGAAATTGTTCCTCGTCATCCCTATTTGTTCTACATACAATGCCTATTACATGCAGTAACAAACAGCGATCACGAGGCGGCCGCTCGCCGTCTCACCCGGACCTCAAGAGGACACCAAAGATGGATACCCGTTCTATCTACACTGGCACCCAAAGTGCCGTACGCGACACCAACAAGGTGCTGCGTAACACCTATATGCTGCTCTCCCTCACTCTGGGCTTCTCTGCCGTGGTGGCAGGGGTCGCTACCGTGATGAACATGCCGCCGCTGCACTGGGCCGTGTTCCTGATCGGCGTCTACGGTCTGATGTTCCTGACTCAGAAAAATCAGAATAACGGCATGGGGCTGGTCTTCACCTTCGCCCTGACCGGTCTGCTGGGCTATAGCCTGGGCCCCATCATCAACATGTATATGAACAATGGTGGTGGCGAGATCGTGATGACCGCCCTTGGCGGCACCGCGCTCACCTTCTTCGGTCTGTCGGCTTATGCCCTGACCACCAAGCGTGACCTCTCCTTCATCGGCGGCATGCTGTTCGTCGGTTTCTGGGTACTGCTGGTGGCCATGGTGGCCAACATCTTCCTGCAGATGAGCGCCCTGAGCCTGGCTCTGTCCGCCATGTTCATGCTGTTCTCCTCCGGTGCCATCCTGCTGACTACCCAGCAGATCGTGCGCGGCGGCGAGACCAACTACATCTCTGCCACCGTCACCCTGTATGTCTCCATCTACAACATCTTCCTGAGCTTGCTGAGCCTGCTTGGCGGCAACCGCAACTAATCAGAAACCCCGCTTCGGCGGGGTTTTTATTGGCGCTGTTTTTTGTCACGATAAGTTGTAAATCAAGGATATGAAGCGAAGTGGCCCTGATTTGGATCAGGGCCACTTCGCGCTTGGCGGGTTACTATCTCGCTCTCGTTTCGATCAAGGGTTTCACCTGTCTCATGCCGATGGATCTCTCTGGCCTGCTGCGCCGACTGCTGACCGATAGTCACATCTACTTCGCACTCAAGGTGCTGCTGGCCATTCTCGGTCTGCTCGCCTTCACCCTGGTCACCGGCAATATCCAGCTCACCGTACTGCTCTCCCTCGGGGTGGTGGCGGGCGCCATCGCCGAGACCGACGACAGCCTGTGGGGGCGGCTCAAAAACCTCGCCATGACGCTCATCTGCTTCATGTTTGCGTCCCTGTGCGTGCAGTATCTCTACCCCACCCCCTGGTTATTTGCCATCGGGCTGGCCAGCTCCACCTTTATCTTCGTGATGGTAGGGGCACTCGGTGCCCGCTACGCCACCATCAGCTTCGGCTCGCTGCTGATCGCCATCTACACCATGCTGGGAGCCGCCAAGGCGCCGGATCTCTTCTACCAACCGCTGGCGCTCGGGGCTGGCGCCCTCTGGTACGGGCTGGTCTCTTTCATCTGGCTCTGGCTGCTGCCCTACAAAACCCTGCACGAGCAGCTGGCCCAGAGCTACTTCGCCCTTGGTCGCTACCTGCTGGAAAAGTCCCGCTTCTTCCCGGCGGACGAGCACGGCGCCCAGGCCATTCGCCACAATCTGGCCCAGCTCAATATCAATCTGGTGAGCGCGCTGACCCTCACCAAGTCGGCCCTCAACGCCCGTCTGAGCCGCCGCCATCCGGCCAGCCCCGAGCTTGCCAGTCTGCTGCGTCTCTACCTGCTGGCGCTGGAAATTCACGAGCGCGCCACCTCCAGCCACTACCCCTACAGCCGACTGGAAGCGGAGCTCAAGCAGGGCATCGTGCTGGAAGGATTTCAGGAGGTGTTCCTGCAGCTCTCCGAGGCGTGCCAGCGGCTCGGTTACGCCATTCTGGTGCACAAGCCCTACGCCCATAACAAGCGCATCCACTGGACGCTGGAGGCCCTCGGCGATCAGCTGGAGTTCACCCACCTCAAGCAGCACTACCCGAAAACCCTGCTGACGCCGATGAAGTTCCTGCGCCGCAATCTGGCCAGCATCAACCAGCTGCTGGGTAGCGCCGAGGGGCTGCAAAACCCCGAGCAGGCGCCGCAAAACCTGCCCGCGCTGGCCCGCCCACCCCGCTTGCCGCTGCTGACCCAGCTCAAGCAGCACCTCACCTTGCACTCCATGGTGTTTCGCCATGCGCTGCGCTTATCACTCGGACTGGTGATTGGCTACGGCATACTGCAAGCCTTTGATCTGGAAAAGGGTTACTGGATTTTGCTGACCGTGCTGTTTGTCTGCCAACCCAGCTACAGCGCCACCCGCCGCCGACTGGTACAGCGGATGCTCGGCACCTTTGTCGGGATACTGGTCGGCATTCCGGTGCTCTGGCTCTTCCCCGAGCTGCACGTCCAGCTGGTGGTGATGGGGCTGGCTGGCTTCCTCTTCTTCACCCAGGTGCGCAACAACTACAGCGCCGCGGTCTGCTTTATCACCCTCTATGTGCTGATGGCGTTCAACCTGCTCGATGGCATCGGCTTTGCCATTCTGGGGCCGCGGCTGCTCGATACCCTGCTCGGCTGCCTCATCTCCTACGGACTGGTGGCCTGGCTCTGGCCGGACTGGCAGTACAAGCGGCTGCCGACCCTGATCGCCAACTCCCTGTCAGCCAACGCCCGCTACCTCTCGGCGGTACTGGGCAGCCTCACCCAGCAGCGGGATGAGTCCATCGACTATCGGGTGGCGCGCAAGAGCGCCCATCTGGCCGACAGCGAGCTGGCCACCGCCTGGCAGAGCATGCTGGTGGAGCCGCAAAAGCGTCGCCGCTTCCTCGATCTCTGCTTTACCCTCACCTGGCGCAACCACGCCCTGCTCTCCTACATCTCGGCGCTGGGAGCCCATCGCGACAAGCTGGAGGCGGTGAACGGGCTGGATGAGCTGCGCCACCATATCTGCCACACCCTGGAGCAGGCCGCCGGTCATCTGGCGGGCAACCCCTCCAGCTCCCTCGGCAGCAAGAACCTGCTGATCACCCCCGATGATGACCAGGAGAGCAGCGAGGAGCAGCTGATGCTGACCCAGCAGCTCAACCTCATCAGCGAGCTGGCGGATCAGTTGCTGCATCTGGCCAACGAGAGCCGGTTGCTCACCGGGGATCAAGGCGCTACCATGCCCGCCCAATCCTGATAGCCCCATTAGCGAGGAGCCCCATGTCTGCGTCCGAAAAACATCAGCTGGAATTCAACGGCCAACTCATCGAGACCGATGCCAAGGGCTACCTGCTCAACAGCAACGACTGGAGCGAGGAGCTGGCGCTGGTGCTGGCTGCGCAGGAGGGGATCGAGCTGGAGGAGCCGCACTGGGAAGTGGTGCGCTTTGTGCGCGCCTTCTATCTGGAGTTCAACACCTCCCCCGCCATCCGCGCGCTGGTCAAGGCGATGGAGAAACAGTACGGCCCCGAGAAGGGCAACAGCCGCTACCTCTACAAGCTGTTCCCGGAAGGGCCCGCCAAGCAGGCGACCAAGATTGGCGGCCTGCCCAAGCCGGTGAAATGTATCTGATCCCGTAAAACGGGGGCCGCAACTGCGGCCCCCGTTGTGTTTGGTGCGCTACCTTCGCGCACCTCCCATTCATATATCTCAGGCTTCCAGCCAGCCTTATTCCCGCTTGTCAGCCAGCGCCACCAACTGCTCCGCCAGCCGGTGACCGTGCAGGTAGGAGGCGATCAGCTCGCTATCAGCCTTGCCGATCTCAATCTGCTGATACCAGTGCTCCAGCATGGCAGCAAAGCCGCGCTGGGCCAGCACCGGCTGCCAGTCGTTGGGGGCGAGCGTCTGCACCTGCTTGTCGCGGGCGATGATGCCGCGGGTGCAGTTCTCAAGGTGCAGGGAGAGATTGTCGCCGTAGGCATCGATGCGCTCCTCGGTGATCCCGGCGCTGCGGTTCATGCTGCCGCTGATGGCGCGATCCCCGCTCTGCCAGCTGACGCTCACCCCGGCCAGCAAGCGCTTGCCCTGGGCACTTGGCCGCAGCACCGCCTGAAAATCCCCCTGTGGCGCGCCGCCATAGAAGCAGAGGCTATCGAGCACGTGAATAAAGTCGTCGAACAGAAAATCCCGCGCCTGCCCCGGCAGGGCGAAGCGATGCTTCTGCCAGTTGAGTTCGGTGAGCGGCTGGGCACGGGCGGCATCCATGGCGGGCAGATAGCGGCGGTTGAAGCCGACAAACAGCGCACAATCCTGCGCCATGGCGAGGTTGGCAAGCTCCTCGGCCTCGGCCAGTGTGTCGCACAGCGGCTTGTCGACAAAAGTGGGGATCCCTGCGCGCAGGCACTGCTCGGCCAGCTCGCGATGCACCGCGGTGGCAGCGTGGATCATCACGGCATCGGGGCGACTTGCCAGCAGGGCTGCCACATCGGTAAAGCTCTCGGCGACCCGATACTGGCGGGCCAGCTTCTCCAACACCGATGGACTCCGGGTGCAGAGCAGCGGCGTTACCCGCTCATTGCTCGTCAGCAGCGGCAGATAGGCTTTCTGGGCGATATCCCCCAGACCAATCATGGCAATGCGCATCTCAACTCCTTTTCACTCGATAACGGGATAAGCGGATAACTGCCCGCACCATCGCAGGATTTCCCCCGCAGATCCAGCCTGCCGTTACCGCGCAGGCTGGCGGCAGCCTTTCTCTGCAAGCGGCGACTTTATCTGGGCGTAAGGGCGCTGACCGACTTAATCACCTCGGCCAGCCACTCGATGGCCAGATTTCCCTGGCTTTTCCGGTGTCTGCCGACCACCACCTCGAACTGCTGCGGCGCCCCGGCCATCGCTACGGTGCGAAAATCCCCGAGGGCGGCGATGGCCGACGGAATGCAGGCCGCCACGTCATTGACCGACATAAAGGCTTGCAGCGAGGTGTAACAGGGGAGCGTCGCCACCGCCGAGCGGGCAACCTGCTGCGGGCTCATCTGCCCTTCAAAATTGCCGACGCTGTTGGCGAACTGCACAAAGGGGATGGCCGCCATATCCTGCGGCTGGGCGCTGTCCGGAAGATATCGGGAGTCCTGGCGCAGCACGCAGCAGTAGTGGTCCCGGCGCAGGGTGGCGCGCAGCAACCCCGGGTCGATATAGGCATCAAAGCCAATCACCAGATCCGTCTCGCCGCTGGCCAGCGCATCAAGATGCAGCTCGGCCTGAAAATCCACCGCATCGAGCCGGATGGAGGGCGCCTGACGTCGCAGGGCACTCGCCAGCCTTGGAATAATGGCAAGCTGGGCATACTCGTTGGCCATCACCTTGAAGGTGCGCTCGCTGCTGGCAGGATTGAAGGGGGCAGCCACAAAGACCCCGTCGATATCGGCCAGGATCTGCTCGAACTTGTCAGCCAGCTCGCAGGCGTAATCGGTCGGCTGCAACCCGGCGCTCTGGCGGATAAACAGCTCGGCGGGAAAGAGATCGCGCAGCTTTTTCAGATGGCTGCTCACCCCCTGCTGGGAGATCTCCAGCAGCTCGGCCACCCGCGACACACTCTTGTATCTGACCAGCAGCACCAGCACCCGCATCTGCCTGATATCGATCTTCTCCACCCTCACCTCACCAATTTCAGTTGTATCACATACAAATCACCCATGATTTACATTGTATCAGTGGCTCTCTAACCTTGCAGCTCTTCCAGCAAAGCGAGGTTAACGATGAAAACTGTCATTCTGATTGGTGCTCAGGGAAAAATGGGGCAAGCCGCCCTCAGCGGTCTGGGCAAGCACAAAGTGATTACCGCCAGCCGCTCCGGCAAGGGGTGTGATTTTCAGGTGGATATCACCAGCAGAGAGTCTATCGAGCGGCTCTACCAAAACGTCGGTTCCTTCGATGCGGTGGTCAATACCGCTGGCTATTGCGAATACGCCCCCTTTGGCGAGATGAGCGACGAACAGTGGCAAACCACCATCCAGAGCAAGTTGATGGGACAGATCAATCTGGTCAATGTCGGCCTCAACTACATCAATCAGGGGGGCTCCTTCACCCTGATCTCCGGCATCCTCAATATCAAGCCGATCCCGCTGGCGATTGCCGATGCCACCACCAGCGGCGCCATCGATACCTTTGTCCAGTGCGTGGCCCACGAGCTGCCCCGCGGCATCCGCATCAATGTGGTCAACCCGACCGTACTGGAAGAGGCGTGGGACGTATATGGCGAGATGATGCCGGGCTTCCAGCCGGTGCCGGGCGCCCTGGTCGGCAAAGCGTTTGAGCGCTCCGTCGATGGCTTTATTAGCGGCCAGGTGCTCTATGTCGATGCCTGATCTTTTTCAGGTCTGACCCACTGCCTTTGTAATACCTTGTCGATGATTTTCCTCTTCCCCGAAAGCGCCTGCTCTCGGGGCTTTTTATATGGCGGGCGCCGGAGCGGCGACAGATTGTGATTTCATTTCAAACGCGGGTCACAGTCACAGCGGCCTCGTTTGGCTTACTATGGCGCTCTTATCTCTATGGCAAAGCATGGGGATCGTCTATTTCAGGCGATTCGCCGGGATTGATTGCTGCTGTCTGAAGCCATCACTGCAACCATGCAACCATATTTGGCAACAGCCATTTATGGGCGGCGGCAATGATTGCCAGTGCGCTTGCCACGCTTATAAATCGCGTTATTTATGGATATATAACGATGAAATCATCAATTACAGTGTCAGCCCTGTCTCCCTATATATTCGCAATATTGTCAATTGGGCTGCTATCCCTCGGATACACTGCCATTCCTATTTATCTCGGTCTGGCCATGATTATCTACCCCGTGCTGGTCGCTATGCTGGCGACCGTGTGGGAAAAAGAGGGACTGGTCTATCGCGAATCGACCCTGGTCGAAGTGGATGTCAATGTGCGCGGGAACATCGTAACGGAGCAGAGACGACATCTGGAGAACCTCTATTTTGTCTCGCCACAACTGATGCAGACAAAACTCACCACCCTCGCCCGCCTCAAACTGCTGCTCTGCGGCACCACGTTTGCCGGGTCGCTTTATGAACTCGCCCTGCAAGCCGAGGCACAATTTGCCCTGCCCGCCGTCAATCTGATGGATATCAATCTGCTGGATACCAATCTGCTGGATATATCCGGCCTGATGATCGGCCTTGGTGGCGCGCTGTTTCTCGGCCACTGTACGAGAAAAAGCCTCTCCCTCTATGGAGCCTGTCGCCATAAAAGCTATCTGGTGCAGTGTCATGACGAACGCGGCGTCCAGCTCTATAGCGCTGCCATGTCTGCCAAGGCGGCAAACCTGCAAGTGACCCATACCCGTATGTTCGATGCCATATTAGCGTGGTATTGAAGAAGGCACTCAGGCGGCCAAGGGGATAACCGAGCGCGGCAAGGTAGCCGCACACAACAGGCACAGCCGCGCAGACACAGCACAAGCAGGAGCAGGAGCAGGAGCATTCAGGAGTATTGCCATGATGATATTCAGCGTCTTTGGCCGACTGGTCGGCGTAAAACGGGAGGGTGAGCAGTGGCTGCTGTTTAACGTCAGCCTGCCCGAGCGCAAATACTCGCGCATCCGCGATGTGATTATTCCCGACTTTCTGACCGAGGATGAGATCCCGCGCTGGCTTGACGATATCTATCACGAAGCCGCCAGCGCCGCCCATCCCGATGTGGTGCGTATCGAATAACTCGCCCGCTTGCTGCCTTGTAGGCCATGCCATGGTTCAGATCGGCGGGGCGGCTTTCCCCTCCCCGCCCCTGTTGCCCTGCCCTCACCGCCCCTTGATTGTTCCAGCTGCGCAACAGACATTCAGTTATGCGTTGCACCAGTAAAACACTCTGAGGGGTTCCAGCACCCGGCCATGGCCGCAAGATGGCCAGCAACCAACGCCCGATCACCGTCCGGTTGGCAGCAAGGTCGCAGAGCAAGAAGAGTTTGATAGGGGTAAAAAAACGAGACGTTTCTGATAGTTACATCACTTTAAGTCTCGCGTAGACAGTTTCATTTGGCTTATCATGGCCATTCAGAACCCGTTGCTCTGCGATGGACTACTGCCAGCGCGGGTCAAGGGAGCATATTGGAAGCTGTAATCCACGGGCGGTAGCATTACCCATTGCTCAAAATGGTGGGTGTCCCTGATTTCTCCTTCCAATCAAGAAATATTACCGTGCTGGTCGCTTGGCACCATTTCCTTTGGCCGCAGGCTTGCTGCTCTGAGCCGCGGGTTTGGCAGAACCGGCGCGGGTCGGCACCTTGCCCTTATGGGCGGGCTTGCCAGTCGGTTTGACCTTACCTGCACTTGCGCGGCGGGCTTGCCGTTCCCTTTACCCAGCTTGAGCTCGGAGCCCAGCGGCTTGTCATCAAAACGGTGGGAATCCCTGATCTATTTTCTTTTGAGACCGCTCATCCCTGCCAGCACAGAGTCGTCTCGTCATCAGATGGAACAACCATTCGTAATCGATCGACAGAGTGATTTGGTGCAGAAAAATGATAAATTTCTGATGATAACCTCCATTCACGCTCACTGAAGCAGCTCCGTTTGAATTACAATGGCCATCCAGAACCTATGGAGCTGCGTTGGATTACTGCCAGCGCGGGGCAAGGTGCATATTGGAAGCTGTAATCCACGGGTGGTAGCGTGAGATTTGATGACATTACGCTTCAAACAGAAAGGTGGGTGTACCAGATTCCTCATTAATAAACCAAAGAGGATAGTTAATATGAATTATGTAGCTAAATTAGTTACGAGAAAACACTTGTTTTTACTACCGGCAATATTTACCTTTGGCTGTGCTCAAATGTTTCCAGCTCGCTCTGTAGAACTTAGTCCAGGTCATTATCAAGTAGAAACTTCAGGAAATATATTTGCCTCCACAAAATCGATGATAGATAAAGTCGATGAAAAAGCAGCATCATTATGCGGGCACTCTGGATTTAAATACATTGATGATAACAAGATGGATACATACACCTCTCCTGCATACTACAAAGGCGTAGACATAAGCATGCCCTACAATGTATTAACCCGAGAAATCGTCTGTAAATAAACTATCGTCAACAGAAATAAAGAGGCGACCATCCGGTCGCCTTTTTATTTTCTATCGCTTTCCAATCAGCAAACTCACCGAGCCGGTCGCTTGGCACCATTCCCTTTGGCCGCAGGCTTGCTGCCCTGAGCAGCGGGTTTGGCACCCGGCTTGGAGGAGCCAGCACGGGTCGGGGTTTTACCCTTGTGGGCGGGTTTACCGGTCGGTTTACTCTTACCTGCACTCTGACCTGCGCCCTGACCTGTACCTTGCGAAACGGGCTTGCCATTACCCGCCCCTTTCTGCAGCTGGGAACCCACCGGCTTGCCGCCCGTTGCCTTGTTACCTGTGCCATTACCACCATTGCCACGCTGGTGACTGATGTTGCTATGGCGAGTCAGGGCCGGTTTCATGCCCTTGCCGCTGGCGGCACGCTCGTTTCTACCCTCTGGCGGTACCAGACAGCCGGGGCCGTTGCCAATCAGGTGGCCCTTGCCCATGGCAAGCAGGGCTTCGCGGATCATCGGCCAACCGGCTGGGTCATGGTAGCGCAGCAGCGCCTTGTGCAGGCGGCGACGGCGCTCACCCTTGACCACGAACACATCGCCACCGGTGCGGCTCACCTTGTTGAGCGGGTTTTTCTCCGTGTAATACATGGTGGTGGCGTTGGCGAGCGGCGACGGGTAGAAGTTCTGCACCTGATCGAGCTTGAAGCGGTTCTCTTTCACCCACAGCGCCATATTCACCATGTCTTCATCGGTGGTGCCCGGGTGGGCGGAGATGAAGTAGGGGATCAGGTACTGCTGCTTGCCCGCCTCTTTCGAGTATTTGTCGAACAGCTCCTTGAACTGGTAGTAGCTGCCCATGCCCGGCTTCATCATCTTGGAGAGCGGGCCCTCCTCGGTGTGTTCCGGCGCAATCTTGAGGTAGCCGCCGACGTGATACTTGGCCAGCTCCTTGATATAGCGCGGATCTTCTACCGCGATGTCGTAACGCACGCCGGAGGCGATGAGGATCTTCTTGATCCCCTTGAGGTCGCGCGCCTTGCGATAGAGGTTGATGGTCGGGCTGTGGTCGGTGTCCATGTGCGGGCAGATGGTGGGCCAGACACAGGAGGCGCGACGGCAGGTCTGCTCGGCCTTGGGGCTCTTGCAGCGTAAGCGGTACATGTTGGCGGTGGGGCCGCCGAGATCCGAGATGACGCCGGTAAAGCCCGGCACCTTGTCGCGGATATCTTCGATTTCTTTGAGGATCGACTCTTCCGAGCGGCTCTGGATGATGCGCCCTTCGTGCTCGGTGATGGAGCAGAAGGAGCAGCCGCCAAAGCAGCCGCGCATGATGTTGACCGAGGTCTTGATCATCTCGAACGCCGGGATCTTCTCGTTGCCATAGGCCGGGTGCGGCACCCGCTGGTAGGGCAGGCCGAATACGCCATCCATCTCGTCGGTTTCCAGCGGGAAGGCAGGCGGGTTGACCCAGATGATGCGATCGCCGTGGGCCTGCGACAGGGCGCGGGCGCAGCCGGGGTTGGTTTCGTGGTGCAGAATGCGCGAGGCGTGGGCGTAGAGCACCTTGTCCTCTTTCACCCGCTCGAACGCTGGCAGCTTCACATAGGTTTTTTCCCACGGCTTGGGCTTTGGCGGCTGCACCAGCACCGGCTGGGCGGCTTGGGCGGCCGGAGCCGCTTCGGTGGCGTCGTCCGAGCATGGGGCCCCTTCCATATAGGGGTTCATGATGGGATCGATGCGGCCAATCTGGTCGAGCTTGCTTGAATCCACCCCTTTCCAGCCCGGCAGCGGCTCCTTGCGGATCACGGCGGTGCCGCGAATGTCCTGCATGGTGTCGATGCTCTCCCCCGCCGCGATGCGGTGGGCCACCTCGATAAGCGGCCGCTCGGCGTTGCCGTAAATCAGGATATCGGCCTTGGCATCGAGCAGGATGGAGCGGCGGATGGTCTCGGACCAGTAGTCATAGTGGGCGATGCGGCGAAGCGACGCCTCGATGCCACCGATCAGCACCGGCACCTCTTTGAACGCCTCTTTGCAGCGCTGGGTATAGACCAGGGTGGCGCGATCCGGCCGCTTGCCGCCCACATCCCCCGGGGTGTAGGCGTCGTCGTGGCGCAGCTTTTTATCGGAGGTGTAGCGGTTGATCATGGAGTCCATGTTGCCCGCGGTGACCCCGAAGAAGAGGTTCGGTTTGCCCAGGCGCATAAAGTCATCCTTCGATGACCAGTCCGGCTGGGCGATGATGCCGACCCGAAAGCCCTGGGATTCCAGCATGCGGCCAATCACCGCCATGCCGAAGCTCGGGTGATCCACATAGGCATCACCCGTCACCAGAATGACATCGCAGCTGTCCCAACCCAGCTTGTCCATCTCTTTGCGGGACATGGGCAGGAAGGGCGCCGTGCCGTAGCACTCGGCCCAATAGCGGGGATAGGAGAAAAGGTTGGGTACCGGCTGCATTTTGAACACCTGGAAAAATTCGGGTCGCGCATTATACCGGTTGCGGCCAAGGGGAGCGATGGCTTTTTGTCCCTATAGATCCCGCGGAATAAGCCAGCGCCAGTAATAGCAAGGGCGCCCGCAGGCGCCCTTGTGATGATGAAGGCTGACAACTGGCCCCGCTTGGGCTCAGGTCAGGATTGAGGCCAAGGCGCTGATCAGAGCGCCGGAGGGTGCGACTCCCCTGCCCCCTTGGCGGCCAGTGCCTCGTCTACCTGTTGATCCCGCGCGCCGGTCATGCCGGCGTGGCGCGCCAGCAGATGGTAGATGGCGGGCACCACCAGCAGAGTGACAAGGGTCGCCAGCGACAACCCGAAGAACACCACAGTCCCCACCGCCATCCGGCTCTCGTAACCCGCCCCCATGGAGAGCATCAGCGGCACCGCGCCGATAATGGCGGTCAGCGAGGTCATCAGGATCGGGCGCAGGCGGCGCACCGAACCTGCGATGATCGCCTCTTCGAACCCTTCCCCGCGCTGGCGCAGCTGGTTGATGAACTCGACGATGAGGATGCCGTTCTTGGTCACCATGCCGATCAGCATGATCATGCCGATCTGGCTGTAGATGCTCATCTCCTGCCCCGTCAGCCAGAGGCCGAGCAGGCCGCCGAAGATGCCGAGCGGCACCGTCATCATCACCACGGTCGGGGTGAGGGTGCTCTCGAACTGGGCCACCAGCACCAGATAGACCACCAGCAGGGCGAGGCCAAAGACCATCGCCATCTCCCCCTGATTGTCGCGGTAATCCTTGGAGTCACCGGCGTAATCCACCGTCATGCCGGTGGGCAGGTTGGCGTTGGCCCAGCCATCGAGAAAATCGAGGGCCTCACCCAGTGTGTGATCCGGGTGCACGTCGGCGGTCAGGGTAATCGCCTTCTGCCGCTGGTAGTGGTTGAGGCGGTTGGCGGTCGCTACCTGCTTGACGGTCGCCAGGGTCGAGAGACTGACCATCTCGCCGTTGGCGGCCTTCAGGTAGATGCGGCCGAGATCCGAGATACCGTTGAACTCGGTCTGGTTGCCGCGCAGGTAGACGTCATACTCCTCGCCTCTGTCCACATAGGTGGTCTTGCTCGTCCCGCCCAGCAGGGTCTGCAACGTGCTGGCGACGGTGGAGACCGGAATGCCGAGCTGGCTGGCGCTGTCGCGATTGATGGTCACCTGCAGCTCGGGGGTCTTCTCGGCATAGTCGAGATCCGGGCTCAGCATCAGGCCGCTGCCCTGCGCCGCCTGTTGCAGCGCCAACCCTTGCTGGTAGAGCTCGGCATAGTCGTTGCCCTGCAGCACGAACTGCACCGGCGCGGTGGAGCCGCCCCGGAAACCGGGCTGGAAGGTGCGGATCATCACATCGGGAATGCCGGAGAGCTTGGCACCCAGCGAGCGGGAGAAGTCGGTGGCAGTGACGTCGCGCTCGGCCCAGTCAGTGAGCTGGATGATCACCATACCGGTCTGATCGCCGCCACGGCCAAAGGCGGGAGTACTGAAGCTCAGCGCCTGCACCACCCCTTTGCCGAGCATCGGCATGATGGCGGACTCCACCTGCTGCATATTGCGCTTCATCCGCTCGATGCTGGTCCCCTCTGCCCCCTTGACGAAGACATAGATGACACCGCGATCCTCGGTCGGGGTGAGGCTGGTCGGCAGTTGGGTAAACAGGGCACCGATGCCGCCCAGACAGAGCAGCAGCACCAGCGGCACCCAGCGGGAGCGACGCAGCACCCACGCCAGCAGGTGGCGATAGTGCCCCTCCAGCCAGCCGAGCCCACGATCGAGCCCGGCGGTCAGCCGATTCGGCTTATCGAGCGGGCGCATCAGCCAGGAGCCCATGGCCGGGGTGAGGGTCAACGCCACCAGCGAAGAGCAGAGCACCGCCAGCGATAGCAGGATCGCAAACTCGGTAAAGAGCCGCCCCACCATGCCATCCATAAAGGCGATGGGGACGAACACCATCACCAGCACGGCGGTGGTGGCGATGACCGCAAAGCCCACCTCGCGGGTGCCGTGCCAGGCGGCCAGCAGCGGCGGTTCGCCCCGCTGCAGATGGTGGTGGATGTTCTCCACCACCACGATGGCGTCATCCACCACCAAGCCGATGGCGAGAATAAGGGCAAGCAGGGTGATGAGGTTGATGGAAAAGCCGAAATACCAGGCGCCGATAAAGGCGGAGATAAGCGATACCGGCACCGTGATGGCCGGAATGAGCGTGGTGCGCCCCTGCCCGAGGAACAGATAGAGCACCGCCACCACCAGCACGGCGCAGATGGCCAGGGTCTCGTACACCTCGTCGATGGCCTGCTTGATAAAGATGGTGGAGTCGTAATCCACCTCGAGCTTGGCCCCCTCCGGCAGGAAGCGCTGCATCTCGCCGAGCTTCTTCTCGATCCCCTGCGCCACCGCCAGCGGGTTGGCGGTGGACTGGGCGACGATACCGATACCCAGACTCTCTTTGCCGTTGCGCTGGTAGGCACTGTCTTCATTCTTGGCCCCTACCTCCACGTCAGCAATATCGGCCAGATAGACGCTCTGGCCGTTGGCGGCCGTGCGGATCTGCAACTGCTGGAAATCCTCCGCGGTGTGGTAGAGACGGGCGATCTGCACCGCCATGGTCATGCTGTTGTTGCGGATCTCGCCACCCGGCAGCTCGATGTTCTCCCGCTTGAGGGCATCCTGCACGTCGCTCACCGTGATGCCACGGGCTGCCATGTCGGCGGGCCGCAGCCGCACATACATCACCTGGGTCAGGTCACCGGAGAGCTCCACTTCGCTCACCCCGTCCACCAGACTCAGGGGGTCGACCAATACGCGGTTGGCATAGTCGGTCATGGCGGTACGGTCCATCTGGCTGCTGCTGAAATTGAGCCAGATCGCCACGTCGCCGCTGCCGCTGTCCTTGGTGACCAGCGGGTCGTCGGCATCCTCCGGCAGCTTGCGCTTGGCGCGGGTCAGGGCATCGCGCACATCGGAGACCCCCTCCACCATGTTCCAGCCAAGCTTGAACTCGACGGTGATCATCGAGCGCCCCTTGCGGGTCATGGAGTTGATGTTCTTGATGCCGCTGATGCCGGAGAGCTGATCCTCGATGGGCTTGGTGACCTGACTCTCCATCACCGAGGGGGCTGCCCCCTCATACGTGGTGGTAATGGAGACCGACGGGGTCTGCACATCGGGCATCTCCCGCACCGTCAGTTTGCTGAAGGCGACCAGACCAAACACGGTGAGCAGGGCGCTGAGCACCACCGCCACCAGCGGGCGGCGTACTGAAATATCGGAGAGCCACATCAGCCGTTCACCTCGGCCAGATCGCGCACCTGCACGCCATCACGCAGATTGACCAGCCCCTCGACCACGATGCGATCGCCGACTTTTAGCCCCTCGGTGACCCAGACGGTCTCCCCTTCGGTCTCGCCGAGTACCACCGGCACCCGCTTGACCCGGCCATCGGCCTCGAGACGGTAAACGAAGCGCTGCTCACCGGCGTACTCTACCGACTGGGCGGGGATCAGGGTGAGCTGCTGGGCAGGCAATGCCAGCTCGACATTGAGCAGCATGCCCGGACGCAGCTGGCCGTTGGAGTTGGGGAGCATCACCCGCGCCTTGATGTTCTGGGTCTCGTCGGAGACGCGACTATCGAGGGTGGTGAGGGTGCCGCTGAAGTGCTGATCCGGCCAGGCAGTGCTGGTGGCAGTGACCGTCATGCCCGGCCGCAGCAGGGAGAGGTAGCGCTCCGGCACGGCCAGATCGAGGCGCAGTTTGTCGATCTCGTCCAGATGCAGCAGGGTATCGCCACTGTTGACCAACGCCCCTTCGCTGAGATCAATCAGGCTCACGGTCCCGGCAAAGGGTGCCCGCAAGGTCCGCAGGGAGAGCTCATAGCGAGCCGCATCGAGCCGCGCCTGCACCTGTGCCACCATGGCCTCCTGCCCATCCAGCAGAGACTGGGTGACGGCGCCACGAGCGACCAGCTTGCGCATCTCGTCGAGCTTGCGATTCTCATCGCGCAGGCTGGCACTCTGCTCGGCCAGCGCAGCCTGCTGCTTGCCGGTATCCAGTGCAATCAGGGTATCGCCCTTGTTGACCTGCTGACCCGACTGCACCGCAATCTTGACGATGCGGCCGGTCACTTCGGGGCTGATCACCACCGAGTTGTTGGCAACCAGCTTGCCCACCAGCTTGAGGGTCGGCTCGGCCAGACTCTGCTTGACGGTTTGGGTACGGATATTGACCTGTCTGGCCGGGGCTTTGGCGGCGGGTTCGCTGTGACGCAGCGTCCAGACGCCCGCAGCCACAATAAGAAGAAGGCCCAAGCCGAGCCAGATACGCATTTTCATCGAACAGTCCATGAAGAGTGAGAGGGTAAATCCAGATTGGGGCCATTTTAGCCCCAGACTATGCCGTGACTATGTATAAATGTGACAAAACGTAACAGGAGCGGGACAAGCTCACCGGGTTTTGTGTAGTTCAGTTTGTTTTCACGCCACTTCGCATACACTAACCACACTTTTCTTCACAAACACAGATCTCTGCCTATGCCGATGATGTCCGACCGAACCACCTTCTCACGCCTGACCCTGTTGCTGCTGGCACTGGTCATCCTGCTGGTTGGTCTGACCCTGCGGCAAAGCCTGAAACAGATAGAACGCCTCTATCAGAGCGATACCCTCAACAGCGCCATCTACCTGCGGGATCAGTTCAAGCAGACCGAAGTATTTCTGGAGGCGATGCGCGGTCAGGCCGAGGAGCGGCTACGCAGTGACCCTCAATCGGCGCTGACCCGCCAGCTCTACCGCCATATTCAGCAGTTGCCGGAGCAGGGGCTGGCCCTCGACCAGCTGCCCGCCCAGCTGCCTGCGGGACTGGCAGGCAACCTCACCGGCGCAGGCCCGTTGCCGCCAGCGGGCAGCGAGCGTGAAGCGCACATTCATCTGGCCCTGAGCCTCTCCCCCTTGCTGGCCACCGCCAGCCAGCGCCTTGGCAACGAGATCGCCTGGGTCTACTTCACCGGCATCGAGAACTTTATCTACCTCTATCCCTGGCAACCCTCCAGCCGGTTTCGCTTCTACCCCTCCATCTACCGGAAGAGCTTCTGGCAAGATGCGTTGGCGGCCACCAACCCGGACAAGCGAACCATTCTCTCCCGCCCTTATGAGGACTTTATCGGGCTCGGCCCCATGGTCACCATGTCCCAACCCCTCTATAAGGACGGCACGCTGGTGGGGATGATCAGCATGGATGTGCTGCTCGCCCGCCTGCAGCAACAACTCGACAAGCTGACCCCGGCACTGGGGGAGTACCTGCTGCTCAATCAGTACCATCAGGTGCTGGCCAGCAGTGCACAGCAGCCCGTGCTGCCGCAAAACTCCGAGCCAACCGGCGAATATCAATGGCGACAAGGGGCATTGCAGCTGACCATGGCGATCCCCGATACCCCGTTGCGACTGGTGCACAGCGTCACCCTGCTGCCGCTGGTGTGGGCCATGCTCTGCCAGTCCGCCCCGACCCTGCTCGCCATCCTCTTTATGCTGCTGGCGGCCCTCTCCAACCTGAGATCTCACCGCCTCAATCAGCGGCTCAACTACCTCTCTTGCCACGATGCCCTCACCGGCGCCTTCAACCGCCACTATCTGGTGCAACTGGAGCAGCGCGGCACCGAGCTGGCACAGTTGCGACCGGGGATCCTGATGTTCGATGCGGATCACTTCAAACGGGTCAACGACAACTTCGGCCATGCCGTGGGCGATATGGTGCTGATCCGGCTGGTGCAGATCTGCCAGCAGCAGCTTGGGCGCTCGGATCGTCTGGTCCGCTGGGGGGGCGAGGAGTTTCTGCTGCTGATTGGCCACAGTGACGCCGCGCAACTTGGCGAACTGGCAGAGCGGCTGAGAAAGGCGGTGGCGGATCACGACTGGGCCGCCATCGAGCCCGAGCTGGTGGTCACCATCAGCCTCGGCTATCTCCCCCACCAGGAGAACCTTCCCCTGCACGAAGCAGTGCGCCGCGCCGATGTGGCGCTCTATCAGGCCAAGACCAACGGGCGCAACCGCAGCGAAAGATGGCAGGGTGACGCCTCCTGACTCTCGGAGTAAGCTGAGCCCTCAACCCCTTTTTGGAGGACAGTCGTGCCACGTAAACCCCGCGTAGGGCTCGCTCTCGGGAGCGGCGCCGCCAGAGGATGGGCCCATATCGGCGTCATCCGTGCCCTTGAACGTCTCGGCATCAAACCGGATTTGATCGCTGGCTGCTCCATCGGCAGCTTTGTTGGCGCCGCCTATGCCGCCGGAGAACTGGATCGGCTGGAGTCATGGGTGCGCGGCTTTACCCGCCTGCAGGTGGTGAGCCTGCTCGACCCGGCCCTCTCCGGCGGGCTGTTTCGCGGCGAAAAGGTGTTTGGCCTCGCCGCCAACCATCTGGGAGACCCCGATCTCGAGAGTCTGCCCATCCCCTTCGCCTGCATCGCCACCGAACTCGATACCGGCCGCGAGATCTGGCTGCAACAGGGTTCGCTGCGCCAGTCTGTGCGCGCCTCTTGCGGCATGCCGGGGATCCTCACCCCGACCCGGGTCAACGACCGCTGGCTGGTCGATGGCGCCGTGGTCAACCCGGTGCCCATCTCGCTGGCCCGCGCCATGGGGGCCGAGGTGGTGATTGCAGTCAACCTCAACACTGACATGCACCAGCCCTGGACCGACGAGCCGGACCAACCGGGCAGCGGCGGCCTGCTCAGCCAGTGGCTCAATCGCGGTGAATCCGCGCCAGCCACCCCCGGTCTGTGGAGCGTGATGAGTGGCTCCATCAACATCATGCAGGAGCGCATTACCCGCGCCCGGATGGCCGGTGACCCGCCGGAAATCCAGCTCTGTCCACGCCTTGGCAGCTTCTCCATCATGGATTTTCATCGCGCCAGCGATGCCATCAACGAGGGGGAGGCCTGTGTCGAGCGCAACCTCGAACAGCTCAAGGATGAACTGGGCCGCCTCGGGTTGCTGTGATCCCAAGTCACTCGCACCAACAAAAAGAGCGCCTTGCGGCGCTCTTTTGCTATGACAACACCCCTGGCTTAGAACAGCCCCAGCCCCTTGAGCATCACGATCAGGATCAGCAGCGGTGATACGTAACGGATGATGAAGAACAGTGGCTTGAGGATGGGCAGAGCCAGCTCGCCGCCATTGGTCAGAGCATCGCGCATCTTCTCCTCACCCCATACCCAACCCACAAACAGGCAGAGGAAGATACCGCCCAGCGGCATCAGGATGTTGGAGGAGAGGTAGTCGAACAGATCGAAGAAGGTTTTGCCCGCAATCTGCACATCCGCCATCGTGCTGTTGGAGAGCGCGCAGGTGGAACCGACCACCCCCAGCACCAGCAGGTTGATCAGGGTCGCCTTGGGACGGCTCATCTTGAAGCGCTCGGAGAGCACAGAGACCGGCACTTCCAGAATGGAGAGCATGGCGCCGGTGGCCGCGATGGCCGACAGCACGAAGAAGAGCACCATGAACAGATGACCAAACGGGATGCTGGCAAACACCGCCGGAATGGTGATGAACAGCAGCGACGGACCGGCGGTCGGCTCGAACCCGAAGGCAAACACCGCCGGGAAGATGGCGATACCGGCCAGCATGGAGACAAACAGGTCGGCGCACATCACCCGGAATGCGGTGACCGGAATGTTCTGGTCATCACGGAAGTAGCTGCCGTAAGTCATCATGCAGCCCATCCCGATGGAGAGCTTGAAGAAGGCCAGCCCCATGGCGGTCAACACCACGGCGGAGGTGATCTTGGAAAAATCGGGCGAGAAGAGGAAGGAGAGACCTTCGCTCGCGCCGGGCAGCGTCAGACTGCGGATACCGATCACCAGCAGCAGGATAAAGAGCACCGGCATCAGCTTCTTGGTGACCGCTTCGATCCCCTTGGAGACCCCCATCAGCAGGATGCCGCCCATCAGGGCCAGTACCAGCCACTGCCACAGCAGGCTCTGCAGCGGGTTGCTGATCAGCGCACCAAACGCCGCACCGGTCACCTTGGGATCGGTGGAGAGAATGGAACCGTCGATCGCCTTGAAGATATAGGCAAACACCCAGGCCGCCACTTCCGAGTAGAAGGACATGATCAGGAAGGCCGCCAGCACCCCCATCACCGCAATCAGCCACCAGGGCTGGCCTTTCGGAGCCAGCTTGCTCAGGGTGGTGACCGCATCAGTTTTGCTTTTGCGGCCCAGCATGATCTCGGAAATCATCACCGGCAAACCGACCAGCAGGGTCGCGATCACGTAGACCAGCAGAAAACCTGCGCCACCGTTCTCACCGGTCAGGTAGGGAAATTTCCAGATATTGCCGAGGCCGACAGCTGAACCAAGGGTAGCGGCAAGTACGCCGAATTTACTGGTAAAGCCGTCGCGGGCCTTGGGGGGTGTTTGACTCATGCTTGTCTCACTTATTTCGCATCATGCGAGATGAACCGGGTTTTGAGGGTCGGAATTTTCTGAGGTTTATGGTGGTTTGCCAAGATGTTTTGAGCAAAAGCCCTATATAGAGCACAGATAAGAAAAAAGCGGAGAGCAGGACTCTGATTTGCAGGCAAAAAAATACCGCCCGAAGGCGGCATTTCTATTCACATTGATGATCACGCCTTGGCGAGGTCATCCGGTCCAATCTGGCCAATTTCGGCGACTTTTTTGTCCGCCAGCAGCCAGAGGGTGAACTTGTGCAGATCCGGGTGGTGCGCCAGGGCAACCAGGAAGGCGCCCCCAACTTCACGGTAGCCCAGCTCGTAGTTTTTCAGCGTGGTGGGAGGAACACCCAGCAAATCTGCAAACTTCGGACGGCTCAAACCGACCGCTTCACGGATCTGACGGATCTTCTTGCCAACAGTGACGATATTTGAATTCATAATGTTCCATACTCCGTTTGACGGATTAAATCCGCCTTTTTTTTTCGCGACGACTCGTAGTCAAGTGTATCAGTTTTGTACGGACTCGTTATGGTCGAGTCTCTATCTTTATAAGCGCCTTTCGGCGACAACCCTTGCCTTCATGGGGGATGGTAATCGCTCAGCCGCTTCAGGTAAACAGTCTCGAAAAGAAACCTATATTGTTGCCACCCGAATAACTCGTATAATCCGCCAGCTACCCATAAAGAGGAATAAGTATGGCGTTTCCCGGCATTATCTCTCGCCTGCACCCCGTTTCAAACACAGAAGAACTGGCACAACAGCGCCTGCAAGGTGAACAATATCGCGCCGAAGCATTCTGGCTTCCGGCCTTGATGTCCAGCCATGCCAGTGAGCTGCTGGCCGCCCTGCCGGACCGCTGCAGCCTGTTTCTTGAACAGGCATGCCCGGACCTTGCCCTGCGCAGCCACGACGGCACCCTGCATAACAATGAGCAACTCATCACGGTAAATGGTCAGGCTATTGCTCTGGCAACCACCCCGGGCGATGGTGGTCTGGTACCCGAATCCGGCATGTGCGAGATGGCTGACTGGCTGGAAGCGGGACACCGCCATTTTCTCTGTTCAGCAGCGGTTCAGCCTGTGGCGCGAGCCATCCTCAATATCTGGCCACTGGACCCCTATTTGGCACGTCATTTTCTGACCAGCTTTACACCACTTTTGCACAGTGCAACCGAGCAAGATTACCGCGCGGTCTTTGCCGCCAGAGAATCTTCGGCCAACCCGCATCCCGACTGGGTTCAGGCCTATATGAAACTTGAAAAGAAATTGCACAGGGCCTATCTGGATCACTAATTAATCTGGATAAACAGCCAGTTAACGACACGACACAATTTGCCACAAGTCTCATTTGTGAGCTTGATCATGTTTTAAATTCGGCATAGAGTGCGCCTCGTCATCGGAATGACATCAGTTGCTTGGCAGTGGTTTCTCACGCATTGCGTGCCATGCCAGAGCACTCGACACACCAGGAGAGTGTGCAACCCGGTACTGCCGGGTCATCTGCCAGACTCGACGCCAGCCGTACGGCGGAGCCTGCAGCTTACATAAATTACAAAGTGCGAAGCACGTGAACAACGTGCGATCTCAACGAGGATTTTTTTATGATGAAAATGGCTCCTTCCATGATCGCCATCGCTATGGCTGCTCTGGGTGCTACTGCTGCTCACGCTGCTGACGACATCTACTTCGGTGCCGGTGTTGGTGCTGCTCACTTCAACGGTCTGAACAAGATCAACGGTGGTGGTTACGAAGGTACTGAAGATGCAGCCGCTGCAAACGCATTCGTAGGCTACAACTTCACCGAAAACTTCGGTACCGAGTTTGGCTACCAGTACGCTGGTCGTGGCAACATCGAAGGTGAGCGTTACGAGAACCAGGGTGCCACCCTGTCTGGTATCGCCCGTCTGCCGGTTGGCAACGACTTCTCCCTGTTTGCCGAAGCAGGTGCCTACTGGGCTCACACCGACGGTCTGACCGTGAGCGACACTAAAGTTTCTCCGCTGGCTGGCGCTGGTGTGACTTACAAAGTAAACGACGCGCTGGATCTGCAAGCTCGTTACCGCTACATGTGGGACGTGGCTGATCTGCAGCCGGTTGAAGGCGTACGTTACAAGTCCAACCAGAGCGTTGCTACTCTGGAAGCCGTATACCACCCGTTCCGTACTTCCTACGTAGCTCCGGTAGCTGCTCCGGTTGTTGTAGAAGCGCCGGCTCCGGCTCCGCAAGTTGTAGAGAAGAACTTCGCTCTGAACTCTGACGTACTGTTTGCCTTTGGCAAAGATAGCCTGAAGCCGGAAGGCGTTGCAGCCCTGAACGGTCTGTATCAGCAAATCGTTGAGTTCCAGCCGAAAGATGGCAACGCTGTTGTTGTTGGTTACACCGACCGTATCGGTTCCGACGCTTACAACCAGAAGCTGTCTGAAGCCCGTGCCCGTACCGTTGCCAACTTCCTGGTGAGCAAAGGTATGGCTGCCAGCAAGGTTGCTATCGAAGGTCGTGGCGAAGCCAACCCGGTTACCGGCACCAAGTGCAACGGCGTAACCGCTAAAGCTCAACTGATCTCTTGCCTGGCTCCGGATCGTCGCGTAGAAGTTCGCGTATCTGGCGTACAAGAAGTTCAAAAGTAATCTGACCTGATTCAGATACTGCGAAAAGGGGATGCTGTTGCATCCCCTTTTGTTTATCTATGATCCCCTGTTGCCAGCGGTCCCATTCCCTCCCCTATCTTGCCTGTCCCCCCCCAAAGGAATACAGTAGTTGCGCCTGTAAGGTATTGGATAAGCATTAAAAAGCGCTTCTTGTCCGGCCTGTTGTCCATGACGCCAACGCATCATGAGTGTCCAAAAGCTTTCCGCTATCCGCTTTGTTGACGAATTTTCGCAGCAATAAAAAAAGTGCACTGAATGCCCGACTCGGGCTCACGCAACGAGGATAAAACGATGAAAATCAAGATGGCACCCACCCTGATCGCGCTGGCGCTAGCCGCAGCAGGGACCACGGCACAGGCTGCCGATGACTGGTATACCGGTATCGGTGCAGGTTGGGCATATGCTCACAACCTGGATGATGTTCATGGCCTGGATACAGATAAAGACGCCACCGCGCTGAGCCTGTTCGGCGGCTACAACTTCAACGACTACTATGCGGCGGAACTGGGCTACCTCTACGCCGGTAAAGCGGGCGTTGACGGAACCGACTTCAAAACCCAGGGCGCGACCCTCTCCGGCATTGCACGCCTGCCACTGAACGACATCTTCTCGGTGTTCGCTGAAGGCGGCGCCTACTTCAATCACGTCAATGGCAATGGCAACAGCGACAACGGTACCGCACCGCTGGCCGGTCTGGGGCTGACTGCCAAGCTCTCTGATCTTATCGATGTGCAAGCCCGCTATCGCTATCTGTGGAATCTGGGCAGCGAGCAGAAGACCTGGGAGAGCGACATGAGTGTCGCGACCCTGGAGCTGGTGTTGCACCCCAACCGCACCTCCTATGTCGCACCGGTTGCCGCCCCCGCGCCTGAGCCCGTCCCCGAGCCGGTCGTGGTCGACAAAAACTTCGCCCTGAGCTCTGATGTGCTGTTTGCCTTTGGCAAATCCACCCTCAAGCCAGAAGGTGTCGCAGCGCTGAATACGCTGTATCAACAGATCGTTGAGGTGCAGCCGAAAGATGGCAGCGCGGTGGTCGTCGGTTACACCGACCGAATCGGTTCTGACGCTTACAACCTGAAGCTCTCCGAAGCCCGCGCTCGTACCGTCGCCGACTTCCTGGTAGGTAAAGGCCTGCCTGCTGGCAAAGTCGCCATCGAAGGTCGCGGTGAAGCCAATCCGGTCACCGGTACCCAGTGCAACAGCGTCAAAGCCAAAGCCCAGCTGATCTCTTGCCTGGCGCCGGATCGTCGCGTAGAAGTGCGCGTCACCGGTGTCCAACAAGTGACCCAATAATCCCGTACTGAAAACAGTGTGACACCAGAGGCCCGACGGGCCTCTTTTTTTGACGACACCACACCACGTTCAGAAAGAGATGCCTGAGCGTCACCACCTTATATAACAATGAGGGAGGCATCAGCCTCCCTCGTTTCATCTCACTTTTTACGCGACCTGACGGGCTTAGAACGACGTCCGGCGGTAGCGACGATATTCCGGATGCCAGAAGTTGGCATCGATGGCCTGATCGATCACCTCGTCCGGGGTCTGCACCGCCTTGCCCTGCAGCATGGCGGTCTTGGCCACCATCTTGGCGATGTAACGGGAGACCTGATGGATATCCGCCAGATCCGGCAGCAGGGAGCCCTCCTCCCCTTTCACCAGCGGCGAACACTCCGCCAGCGCGCGGCTGGCCGACATCAGCATGGCGTCGGTCACCCGGGTGGCGCCGGAGGCGATGACGCCAAGGCCAATCCCCGGGAAGATAAAGGAGTTGTTGCACTGGGCGATGACATAGCGCTTGCCCTTGTGCTCCACCGGCGCAAACGGACTACCGGTTGCCACCAGCGCCTGACCGTCGGTCCAGCGGATCAAATCAGCAGGCGTCGCCTCGACCCGGGAGGTGGGGTTGGAGAGCGGGAAGATGATGGGACGGGCACAGTGCTTGTGCATGGTCTTGACCACCTCTTCGGTGAACAGCCCCGGCTGGCCGGAGACCCCGATCAGGATGTCCGGGCGACCGTGCTCCATCACCTCCAGCAGGGAGATGTTGTCCCCCACCGGCCACTCTTTGATCCGCTCCACCGGTTGGGAGAGGCGGCGCTGGAAGTCGAGCTGGTTGGGGATCTTGTCGGTGATAAGACCAAAACGGTCCACCATAAAGACTCGGCCACGGGCCTGCGCATCGGTCAGCCCCTCGGCCTTCATCTGCGCCACGATCTGCTCGGCAATACCGCAACCCGCGCTGCCTGCCCCGAGGAAGGCAACCCGCTTCTCGGAGAGCTTGGCACCGGAGGCCTTGCAAGCGGCGATCAGGCTGCCCAGCGTCACCGCTGCAGTGCCCTGAATATCGTCGTTGAAGCAGCAGAGCTCATTCTTGTAGCGGTTGAGCAGCGGCATGGCGTTGTTCTGGGCGAAATCCTCGAACTGCAGCAGGATGTCTGGCCAGCGGCGCTTGACCGCCTGAATGAAGGCATCGACGAACTCGGCATACTCTTCACCGGAGATGCGCGGATTGCGCCAGCCCATATAGAAGGGGTCGTTCAGCAGTTGCTGGTTGTTGGTGCCCACATCCAGCACCACCGGCAGGCAGTAGGCGGGCGAAATGCCGCCACAGGCGGTGTAGAGCGACAGCTTGCCGATGGGAATGCCCATGCCGCCAATGCCCTGATCGCCGAGACCCAGGATCCGCTCGCCATCGGTGACCACGATCACCTTGACGTTCTGCTTGGTGGCGTTTTGCAGCATGTCATCGATCCGGTCCATATCCGGATAGGAGATGAATAGGCCACGGGCACGGCGATAGATGTTGGAGAACTCCTCACACGCCTTGCCCACGGTCGGGGTATAGATGATCGGCAGCATCTCGGTCAGGTGGTTGTGCAACAGACGGTAGAAGAGCGTCTCGTTGGTATCCTGGATGTTGCGCAGATAGATGTGCTTGTCCATGTCGTTGCCAAACGCCATGAACTGGCGATAGGCGCGCTCGGCCTGCTCTTCGATGGTCTCGATATTTTGGGGCAACAGACCTTCGAGGTTGAAGTTGCTGCGCTCTTCGCTGGTGAAGGCGCTGCCCTTGTTAAGCAAGGGGGTCTCCAGCAGGGCGGGACCGGCGTAGGGAATGTAGAGGGGACGTTTCTGGTTATTATCTTCAAACATGGATCTTGGTACCTAAACGGTTAGCTAGACGCAGGAACCCGCCGATCCTAGGGGCTTGTGTCATTAATTTCAAAGAGTTTGCACATCCGTTGCAAAAGGTTTGCGACCCAGTCGACGAAAGGCGCCGGGGGTCTGCCCGGTCAGACGACGGAAACGGTTGGCAAAGTTAGCCCCATCGCTGTAACCAACCCGGGCCGCCAGCTCGCCGAGTGGCCAGTTGGTATAGAGCAGCAACTGGCGCGCCTTGTTCATTCTGAGCTCGGTCACCCTTGCCATCGGCCCCATGCCGAACACCTGCTGGCAGAGGCGATGCAGATGGGGCACAGAGCAGGCCATCTGTTGGGCCAATAGGGCGACACTCCAGGGTTCATCAAGGCGCGCCTCCACCCGGCGAAACAGCGCCTGTAACCGCAGCTCCGGGGTGCCGCGCACCTCCCCTTGCAGGGTTCGCTCCAGCAGCGCCAACAACAGGCTGAGCAGTTGAGGTTGCAGCGGGGAGCGGACCCCCTCCCCCTGCATCAGACTAAGCAGATGGTAGAGCTGATCGCCGCCATCCCCCTGCCAGATGCGATGACCCAGCCGGTGCAGGTGCTGCCAGCGCGGCACGTCATCGAGCAAAATCCAGCTGATCTGCCAGCGCTCCCCAATCAGCTTGAGACCGCCGGGCACGGCGGCGGGCAGGAAAATCAAAGACCCGGCCGGAATGGGCTGCTCCCCCTCGTCGGTGAGCAGCGCTCCCCCCTCATCGTGACTCACCATCAGGATGTGGAACTCGGGGCGATTGCGGCGAATGAGATAGTGATCCCGCACCTGGGAGAGGCCGGTCAGAAAGATCCCCGCCTCGCCGAGCAGGGGCAGCCCTTCACGCCCCAACATCCGCTCTTCACAGGCTGGCGCTATCTCCAGACATTCACTGATAAATGGCATAACACCTCAACAGGATAGTTTTACACAATAAAACCGAGAGCTACTCACAGTGAGCCCATGCCAATAAGACCCTATCATACCCCTGACAAACCTTGCTTTTCTCAAACCCGGTTAACAACGATGAATTATTGGCAAGCGATTTTAAAACAAACCACCGATCGCGAGTTCATGACCCGACTGTGGCGACTGGCCCTGCCTGTCTCGCTACAGTCCATGATGTTCTCCCTGCTCGGCCTCATCGATATCATGATGGTGAGCCAGCTTGGCACCACGGCTGTGGCGGCGGTCGGCTTGGGTAACCGGGTCTTCTTTTTCAATCTGCTGGTGATAGCGGGCCTCGCGGGCGGGGTCTCGGTATTGGCAGCACAATACTTCGGACGCGGCGAGATGGCCGGGGTACGCCGCTCCCTGGCACTGGCCATGGTGGGCGCCCTGTTGGTCACCCTGCCCTTTGCCTTCATCTATGTGTTATCACCGGGCAGCGTGCTGGGCTTTGCCAGTCAGGATCCGGCGCTGCGTTTGCTGGCCGACCAGTTTCTGATGATCACCGGTGCCACCATCCTCTGCACCGCCATCGTAGTGCCGCTGGAATCAGCGCTGCGCTCGGTGGGCAATGCCGCCGCCCCGACCCGCATCGGCATTATCGCCATCATCGCCAACGTCATCCTCAACTACACCCTCATCTTCGGTCACTTCGGCTTCGAGGCGATGGGGGTCGCCGGGTCGGCCTGGGGCACGACCATTTCGCGCCTGCTGCAAACGGCCTTGCTGCTGATCTACGTGAAGCGTTATGAGGCACGGCTGATCCCGCGCGCACCAGACTGGCTGGCCGCCTTCAAACGCAAGGAGGTGGTGCGCTTTACCCTGATCGCCCTGCCGCTGCTGTTCCATGACGGGCTCTGGGCGTTCGGCATGCTGATTTACGGCTTTCTCTACGCCCATCTTGGCACCGATTCGCTGGCCATCATGACCACCCTCGGCACCCTTGAGAGCATCCTTATCTCCCTCTTCTTCGGGATGGCGGTGGCCTGCTCGACCCTGCTCGGCCACCGACTCGGGGCCGAGGAGTACGACATCGCCTGGCAACACTCCCAACTGTTCCTGCTGCTGGCACCGATTGGCGCGCTGCTGGTGGGGATCATCGTCTGGCTGCTGCAAGCCAACCTGCTGCAATGGGTCGGCAACCTGCCCCCCGAGCTGATGACAGAGGCGGGACAAGTGCTCGGCATCATGTGTCTGGGCATGTTGCTCAAGGTGTTCAACATGGTGGGTGTGATCGGGGTACTGCGCTCGGGTGGCGATGTGAATTACACCATCTTCATCGATATCGTCGGCATGTGGTGTATCGGCATCCCGCTCGCCTGGGTCACTGTCACTCTGCTGGGCTGGCCGCTCTCCTGGGTGGTCGCGGTTGTTTTGCTGGAGGAGCTCAGCAAGGTGCTGCTGGTACAGCACCGGATCCGCCAGCGCCGCTGGTTGAAGAATCTGGTGATGGGGTAAGGCACAAGCGGGAAAAAACGGGGTCATATCAATGACAGAAAAACCCTGTTTGCAGTATGCTGGGCGCCTCTTCAATCAGAGGCAGGGATCCACGATTTCCCTGTCCAGTAGTCGTTTAAGGAGACGAGCATGCAACCACAGAAAGAGCTGATCACCGAGACTGCCCTGCTGGAGATGGCCAACAAGATCATCAAAGAGCATGAAGACTTCATCCACGGCATGCGCGCCGACTCGGTGGAGCAGAAGGGGGATATTCTGGTGTTCAAGGGGGAGTTTTTCCTGGCCGAAGATGGCACCCCGACCGGCAAGACCATGGCGGTATTCAACATGTTCAAGCTGCTGGCCCAGCAGCTCTCCGGCAAGTACAAGCTGAGCTGATCTCGCCAGCATAAGGCCAACACGATGCCGCCCTCAGGCGGCATCTGTTTTTTCGCCCTGCTGGCGCTCGGCCACCACGCAGTTGCGTCCCGCCATCTTGGCCTGATAGAGACACTCATCGGCACGGTTGATCAGAATATCGATGGTGTCATCGGTACGCGCCATGGCTATCCCGATACTCACCGTCACCTCCAGCAATTCGTCAGAGGTGGGGCTCTTCACCAACCGCGCCTCGACGGCAATACGCAGCCGCTCGGCCATCTTGCTCGCCTGCGCCAGATCTGCACAGTTGTGCAGCAGGATGGCAAACTCTTCGCCACCATAGCGCCCCAGCACCATGTCAGGCTCCAGCTGCTCGCCCAAGGTGGTAGCTACCTCCTTGAGTACCGCATCCCCCGCCAGATGGCCGTAGATATCGTTGATCCGCTTGAAGCGATCGAGATCCAGCAGCATCACCGCAAAGGGCTTCTTCTTGAGTTGCAACCGGACTCTGGCCTGCTCCAGCTGCTTCATCAGCAAGCGGCGATTCATCATGCCGGTCAGCTCATCGGTGGTCGATTCCCGATAGAGCCGCAGCAACATGTTGAGTTGACCGCACTGCACCCAGCAACTGGCCATGGTGAACATGCCGAGCACCCACACCTGATTCAGGGTGGCCTGACTCCAGATGGTCTGGCCCACCAACAGCCAGTGGCCCAGCAGCATGGTCACCAGCACCACCCCCGCCAGTTGCAGCCCGAGGGAGAGCGGGATGGGGAAGATGGCAAACAGGGTGATCAGCAGATAGGGGAAGGCTACGTAGCCCGCTTGCAGCTCCTGCTCGGTGCCAAAACTGTGCAGGCAGAAGAGGGAGAAAAGCATCATCACCGCCATCAGATAGCCAAGGGCCAGCTTCATTCGCTCCCGGCGAAAGTGGATGAGATAAGAGAGCGGGATGAGAGGAGAGAGTGCCAGGGTGCAAAAAATCCGGGCCTGGAACAACTGCTCGAAATGGATCGCGGGCAAGGTCACCCAATCCACCACAGCCCAGGCGGGCAGCCCCACCATCAACAGACCGGTGAGCAGGCGTAAACGCACCGTCATAAAACCCATACGGGTACGAGTAAAGTCTTCGGAGTGAACCTTGGCACTCCAGAACTCCGCCAATTTCAGCACCAGGATCTCCACACAACTACAAAGGGCTCATTCTACACCGATGTAGGGGGGGGCAAGGGAAAATTAAACAGTGACAAGGATCACACAAACCGACAGATGATAATCGCAGCGCGCAAACGTTTCAACCCATCAAAAAATAAACCTTTTTTCGCATAATTAGCGCTGGTCAGCGCCATTTCAATCACTAAAATAGCGCCCAATTTTCTCCCCCTCCCCACACAATTCGAGGTACTTATGGAACAGGCTGCTGCCACACGCATCACCCCAGAGGCACATCCCCCCAGGCGAGCCCATAGCGAACTGGTCTACGGCATAGACGATGTACCACCCCTGCCCCAGACACTGTTCGCCGCCCTGCAGCATATGCTCGCCATGTTTGTCGCCATCATTACCCCGCCCCTGATTATCGCCAATGCCCTCGGCCTCCCTGCCGCCGACACCCGTTATATCGTCTCCATGTCGCTGGTCATGTCCGGCATCGCCTCCTTCATTCAAACTCGCCGCTTCGGCCCCATCGGTTCCGGCCTCCTCTCGGTACAGGGCACCAGCTTCAACTTCCTCGGCCCCATCATCGCCTCCGGTCTCGCCCTCAAACAGGCCGCCATGCCCACCGAAGACCTGCTGGGCACCCTGTTCGGTACCATGCTGGCGGCCGCCCTCACCATTGTGGTGATGAGCCGCTTCCTCCATCTGGTGAAACGGATCATCACCCCGCTGGTGACCGGTATCGTGGTGCTGCTGATCGGCCTGACCCTGATCAAGGTGGGTCTCATCAGCATGGGCGGCGGTTATGCCGCCCTCTCTGATGGCAGCTTTGCCAGCCACACCAACCTCTTCCTCTCCCTGCTGGTGCTCGGCCTTATCGTGCTGCTGCAGCGCAGTCGTAACCCCTGGCTGCGCCTCTCCGCCATCATGATCGCCATGCTGGCAGGCTATGCCGTGGCGCTGCTGCTGGGCAAAGTGAGCGCCCCCACCTTTGATGGTCCGCTGGTGATGGTGCCCATTCCGCTCCACTACGGCCTCGGCTTTGATTGGCAGCTGTTCGTGCCGCTCGCCATCATCTTCGTGGTGACAGCGCTCGAAGCGATCGGCGACATGACCGCCACTTCGGATATCTCCGGCGAGCCGCTGGAAGGGCCTGTCTATATGGAGCGGATCAAGGGGGGCGTACTGGCTGATGGTGCCAACTCCATGCTGGCGGCGGTTTTCTCCACCTTCCCCATGTCCACCTTCGCCCAGAACAACGGCGTTATTCAGCTGACCGGGGTGGCCAGCCGCCATGTGGGCCTCTTTATCGCCGCCATGCTGGCGCTGCTCGGCCTGTTCCCGGCGGTCGCCAGTCTGGTACAGCAGATCCCCGAGCCCGTGCTGGGCGGCGCCACCATAGTGATGTTCGGCACCATCGCCGCCGCCGGGGTGCGCATCATCGCCCGCGAGGAGCTGGATCGCCGCGCCCTGATGATCCTGGCGGTATCGCTCGCCATGGGGCTGGGTGTGGCGCAGGTGCCGGAAGTGCTGCAACACCTGCCGGAGCTGGCCAGAAGCGTGCTCTCCTACGGCGTCGCCACCGGCGGCATCACCGCCATCGTGATGAACCTGCTGCTGCCAAAGCGCGAACCGCGTCACTCCTGAGACATCGCCCACCGATAGCAAACCAAAGCCCCGCACTGCGGGGCTTTACCTTGCCAGTCGCCACGGGTAGTGTGCTGGGCAGCCTTTTTTGAGGATGCCGCCATGCCCTATCGCCTGCTCTCTCCCCTCCCCGCCACAACTTCCCCCGCACAGATTCTGGAGCAAGAGCAGCGCTGGCTGCGCGACTGTGCCCATGACGGTCAGCCCCGCGCGCACCTCTGGCAGGCGCCCCAATGCCTGATTGTCACCCGCAAGGATACCCGCTTCCCCCATTACGCAGCCGCCTGCCAGCAACTTGCAGATGAAGGGTGGCCGGTACATGTGCGCGACAGCGGCGGCACCGCCGTGCCTCACGGGGCGGGTATTCTCAACCTATCCTTGCTGCTGCCCCGCACCACCACAGATCTCGCCCACTACTACCGGCTGCTGGGCGCGCCGCTGCTGACCCTGCTGGCAGAGTACGGCCTTGCGGGAAGTTACGACTTCGTGCCCGGATCCTTTTGCGATGGTCAGTACAATCTGGTGATCGGTGCACGCAAGATCACCGGCACCGCCCAGCGCTGGCTGGCGCCGGGGCAGGATCACCAGGGCGCCGTGCTGGCGCAAGCCATGCTGCTGGTTGCTGGCGATGTGGATGAGGGAACCAGGATGGCGAGCCGCTTCTACGAGTTGGCGGGCGGCGAACTGCGCTTTATGACGGGAACCTCCACCACGCTGGCAAGCTGCATCGATTGGCGCGGTAGCGATCAGGCACTGGTAGAGAAAGTGCGAGCACGTCTGGATAGCCTGCTGAGCGAGGGGCTATTCCCCTCACCCTGATCCTCCTCTCCCGGAGGGTGAGGGAACACGCCCGTCCATGGCATAGCGCACAAAAAAGCCACGACCCGAGTCGTGGCTTGTTCATTTCAAGGGGAACGTGAAACGCTCTGAGGCGTTCAGGCCGTCTGCGGCTCCGGTTCAGCTTCGCTATCCAGATCCCGGCTAAAGTAGGCGCGGGTCTCGGCGATCACCACATGGCGCAGGCCAATCAGGCCGATGAGGTTGGGCACCGCCATCAGACCGTTAACGATGTCGGCCAACAGCCAAATCATATCCAGATGGAGGAAAGCACCGCTCGCCACCAGCGCCAGATAGACCAGACGATAGGGCTTGATCGCCTTAACCCCAAACAGGTATTCGGTGCAGCGCTCGCCGTAGTAGTTCCAGCCAAGGATGGTGGTAAAAGCGAAGAACAGGAGGCCAATGCTCACCAGATACTGGCCGACATGGGCATCAAGCCCCTGGGCAAAAGCCAGACTGGTCATGGCCGCGCCGCTTGCATCGCCGCTCCACACTCCGGTCACCACCAGGGTCAGGCCGGTCATGGTGCAGATGATGATGGTGTCGATGAAGGTACCGGTCATGGAGACCAGCCCCTGTTCCACGCACGAATCGGTCTTGGCCGCCGCCGCCGCGATGGGTGCAGAGCCCAGCCCCGACTCGTTGGAGAAGACCCCGCGCGCCACCCCAGACTGAATGGCCAGCATGATGCTGGCACCGACGAAGCCGCCGGTCGCCGCATGGCCGGTGAAGGCACTCTCGATCACCAGCATAACGGCATCGGGCAGGGCGCTGGCGTTGTTCACCAGCACGCCCAGACAGGCGACGATGTAGAAGATGGCCATGAAGGGCACCACCTTGCTCGACACGCTGGATATGGACTTGATCCCTCCCAGGGTCACCAGCGCCACGATCAGGGTCAGCACTACGGCGGTCGCTTCACGGGGCACCGAGAAGGAGAGGCTCATGGCGTCGGAGATGGCATTGACCTGCGGGAAGGTACCGATCCCGAAGAAGGCGACACCGATGCCAAACAGGGCAAACAGCTTGGCGAGCGGCTTAGAGCCGAGCCCCTTCTCCAGATAGTACATGGGGCCGCCCGCCATCTGGCCGTTGGCATCATGCTCGCGATATTTAACCGCCAGCAGACACTCGGCGTACTTGGTGGCCATACCGAACAGCGCCGCCATCCACATCCAGAACAGGGCTCCGGGGCCCCCCAGTTTGATGGCGGTGGCCACCCCGACGATGTTGCCGGTGCCAATGGTGGCAGAGAGAGCAGTACAGAGAGCGCCGAAGCTGGAGACATCCCCCTGCTTGCCCTGCCCCTGATCGCGGCCAAAGACCAGTCGCAGAGCGAGCGGCAAGCGCACGACCTGAAGCAGACCCAGACGCAGGGTGAGATAGATACCGGTCCCGACCAGCAGGATCAGCAGGGGCGGACCCCAAATAAAGCTATCGATGGCGGTTAACGCCGATTGAATTGATGACATGCATCCTCCTTAAGAAACAGAAATTAAGGAGGAGAAGGATGATCTTCCCATAGGTGTCACGATCAGCCAGAGGCGATCGGATGCGGGCCAAGAACGTGTTCACACTCTTACTGCGAGGCCGTGATCAAGGCTCATGTGCAGCTCGCTTATGTGGGACCGAGAGGCTCATGTATTTACATACACTCCGGTTCCTGCGCTGCTCTTTACCTTGCTGACGACCTCTCGTTACAGATCGTGAACAGTTCCAAGCTCAGGTACAACCATCCCATCCCCTCTGTCCTTTTGCCTGAGAGTTTCCGGCGCCAGCCTGCCCTTGCGGGTAGTCATGGTGCCTTGCTCCTTCGGCGCCCGATTTAACGGGTCTCTCCAGAGTATCGTCCAGTAGCAGTCCACACCGGTTGCCCGGTACCTGAAAGATTCACTTCTTCGGTGGATGGTTGCCCATCACTCTCCTGCTACCTTCATCCGAACTAGTTTGGATTAGGAAGCGGGCATGTTAATCCAAAAAATGTGAGCTGTCTCGCACTTGAAATCCGACCGCCGCACTTTTTTGCCCTCCGGGCAAAACCTCACCACCTTGTTAAATGTTGGTTAACTATCAACAAGTTAGGCACTAACGACTGAAATGCGACCCGAACGGGAAAAGTGCCGGATAGAGAACAGGGCTCTCTCTCGTTTCGTTAAGAAAAACTTGCCGACATATCCAATCAAAATGCTTGCACACAGAATCAATAAGCCGATAATCCGGCGCATAACCAAGCACTTTGCCATCAATTTATGCACTGTGTTCGGTTGGTCCCACCGGACCGCTCGCCTGACCCGGCCGTCGCCGGTTCAATCGCATATGGCTTGGGCATATCACGCCCCCTAAGGATGACCAAAAGAGAATGAACGAGACCCTGGTTGCAAAAGATGTGGTCGCACAAGATTACCGTCAGCTGGTTGAACAATTCGGCTCCCCCCTGCTGCTGCTCGACAAGGCAGCCGTCCGCAAACAGTATCGGGCGCTGGCCGCCGCCCTGCCCGATGTACGATTGCACTATGCACTCAAACCCCTGCCCCACGAGGCGGTGGTCTCTGTCTTGAAGGAAGAGGGGGCCTGTTTCGATCTGGCCACCAATGGCGAAGTGGATCTGGTGCGCAGTCAGGGGGTTCGCCCGGGACGTTGCATTCATACCCATCCCATCAAGCGCGACAGCGATATCCGTTATGCGCTGGAGTACGGCTGCACCGTGTTTGTCTACGACAACCCGCTGGAGCTGGAGAAGTTCATTCCCTACAAGGACGAAGTGAAACTGCTGCTGCGGGTCAGCTTCCCGAACCCCGAGACCAAGGTCGATCTCTCCAAGAAGTTCGGCTGTACCCCGGAGCAGGCGCTGCCGCTGCTGCAACTGGCGCACGCCAAGGGTCTCAAGGTGATGGGGCTGTCGTTCCACGTCGGCTCGCAGGTCCCCCACTCACGGCGCCATGTGCAAGCCATCGACGCCTGCCGCGAGATCATGGAACAGGCCTGGGCGCTCGGGCTCAAACCCTGGGTGCTGGATATCGGCGGTGGTTTCCCGGTCGACTATGAAGGGGGCGAGTTCGATATCGACGGCTTCTGCGCCCCGATCCGCGAAGCGCTGGCCAAGCTGCCTGCCACCGTGCAGAAGATTGCCGAGCCGGGCCGCTTTATCAGCGCGCCAGCCATGACCTCGGTCTCCAGCGTGATGGGCAAGGCCCACCGCGGCGACAAGATCTGGTACTACCTGGATGACGGCCTCTACGGCAGCTACAACGGCCAGCTCTATGACCACGTCACCTATCCGGTGAGCACCCCCTATGCCAGCGGCGAGCAGCACAACTCGGTGCTCTCCGGCCCCACCTGCGACAGCGTGGATGTGATCCGCGATGGCATCATGCTGCCGGATCTGGCTATCGGCGAGCTGGTGGTGGGTAAGGTGATGGGCGCCTACACCTGGGCATCGGCCTCCACCTTCAACTTCTTCCCCAAGGCGAGCATCCTGATTCTGGACAGCAGCCAAAAGGGGCAGAAGCTGGTGGCGGTTGCCTGAGCACACCGCTCGCTCGCCAACAGGTTCACTGGGCAAAAACAAGAGGGGGAAGCTTGAGCTTCCCCCTCTCTCATTGCACCGGCACCAATCAGATAAACTGGCTGGTCAGCAGCCAACCGGTATAGGCGACAAAGCACGTCAGCAGCACGCCCCCCTCCAGCCGGTTGATCCGCCCCTGTCCCTTGCGGCCCAGACACATCATCAGCAGCAACAGGGTCAGCCCCATCATGATGCTCCAGTCACGGGTAAGCACTTCCGGCGCCACATCGAGCGGGTGAATACCCGCCGCAATCCCCACCACCGCCAGGGTATTGAACAGGTTGGAGCCCAGCACGTTGCCAAGGGCCAGATCATGCTCGTTCTTGCGAATGGCGATCAGCGATGAGGCCAGCTCCGGCAGCGAAGTACCAATAGCGACGATGGTGAGACCAATCACCAGATCGCTGATACCGAGCGCCTGAGCGATGGTGACCGCCCCCCAGACCAGCAAACGGGACGCACCGATCAGCAGCACCAGCCCGACAACCAGCCAGAGAATGGCGCTCTTGAGGGACATCCCCTCGCTCTCGATATCCTCGGCAGTCTCCGCATCCAGTGCATCCCCCTTGCCATTCATGCCAGCCCAAATGGACCACCCCATCAGAACGACGAAGACGACTCCCAGAATGGCGGCATCCATCCGGCCCAGATGGCCATCGATCAGCAGGGCGCCGGAGAGCAGGGTAATACCGAGCAGGATCGGGATCTCCTTGCGCACTACCTGAGAGGCCACCGCGATGGGGCTGATCAGTGCCGTCAGACCCAGGATCAGCGCGATATTGGTGATGTTGGAGCCATAGGCATTGCCGAGCGCCAACCCGGGATTGCCCTGCGAGGCGGCCAGTGCCGAGACCACCATCTCCGGGGCCGAGGTGCCAAAACCGATGATCACCATACCGATCAGCAGCGGCGGCATCCCCGCATAACGGGCGGTGGCGGCTGCGCCATCAACAAATTTGTCTGCACTCCAGACCAGCAGCGCCAGTCCGGCAATCAGGGCAACAAAAGCCAGGGTCATAATCTCTCCATCCCATCGCCAGCAAACAGCAGAGCCAGGCTCGGGGCCTGGCTCCTGCCACAAAGGTGGCCCAGTGTAACTGGCCGACCTCCCATTTCAAGGGAAAATCAAACGGCGATTAACATTTCACAGTGCGGCCAGCAGACTCGCGGCATCGGAGACCTCGAACTTGCCGGGCGCCTCCACAAACAGCTGCTCAACCACGCCATCATTGGCGATCAACGCAAAGCGCTGGGCACGCACGCCGCCAAAGGCGCCGGTATCCTTGGCAAGGCCCAACGCCAGGGTCCAGCTGCCGTCGCCATCCGCCAGCATGGTGATCGCCTCGGCGTTCTGGGCAGTCTGCCATGCCTTCATCACGAAGGCGTCGTTGACCGAGAGACAACAGATGGCATCCACCCCTTTGGCCATGAACTGGTCGGCCAGCACCACGTAACCCGGCAGATGGGCATTGGAACAGGTGGGGGTAAAGGCGCCGGGCACCGCAAACAGCACTACTTTTTTACTGGCAAACAGCGTGTGGCTATCCCGCAGTTGCTTGCCCTCGGCGGTGATAAAGGTAAATTCGCCCGCAGGCAGGGGTTGTCCTACAGCAATCATGGCTTCTCATCCTGAGTCGTAGTGGAAAGTGGCCAGTTTATCCCAGAGTCATGACGCAGCCTAACCGGAGCCCGGAGCTGGGCTACGGATGACGGCAGGCATTTTACCCTCGAGCAGACTACTCTTGAGCAGGTTTCACGGCGCCAGGAGGCCCCATGCAACACTATTACGATGGTCTGGAAATTCGTCCCACTGCCATGCGCGAACAGCAGCAACTGGACCAGCTCAATCATCAGCTGACCCATGTCAGTCAGTACTGCGCCGGTTACTCCAGCGCCTATCGCCAGTGTCACCTCGAGGATCTGGCAGAACTGGCCACCCTTCCCTTGCTGGACAGCACCGAGCTGTTTGCTGCCCAGCAGGCTCACCCCCCCTTTGCCGGTCTCACTGGCCGTCCCGCCAGTCAGGCACTGCGGGTCTTCTCCTGTCCGGGCCAGCTGGCCATCCCCGAATATGCCGGGGCGGACTGGTGGGGCGCCGCCCGGGCGCTGTTTGCCGCCGGCTTCAAGGCGGGGGAAGTGATGCTCAACGGCCACGACTACCACGCCGGCCCCACCGCCTTTATCTTCGATAACGGCGCCCGTCAGCTGGGTGCCCCCGTGGTACCTTGCGGGCCCCACGATACCCAGCGCCAGCTGGAGGCACTGCTGCGCTATCAACCCACCGGCTATGTCGGCCCGCTGGTGACCCTGCTCGACCTGCTGGAGGCTGCCGAGGCGGCAGAGATCCCGAGCGACTCGCTGCGCCGTGCCCTACTGTGCGAAGCAACCCATCCCGAAACGGCACCGCTGCGCGCCATTCACGGCATTGCGGCCCTCAACTGTCTGGTGTGGCAGGATGTGGGGGTGGTGGCCTACGAGAGTCAGCCCGGTCAGGGCTTCATCGTCAACGAGAGCTGCATCGTCGAGATCATCGATCCCGCCAGCGGCAACCCCGTGAGTGGCGACGAGACTGGCCAGTTGGTGGTGACAAGGCTCGATCTGGAGTATCCCCTGCTACGACTGGCCACCGACTGGCAAGGGCACTGGCTCGCCAAGCCGAGCGCTTGCGGGCGCACCAACCGGCGCCTCAAGCTGGTGTAGCAACTAAAACAGATGCACAAATGCAAACGGGCAGCCATCAGGCTGCCCGTCTTGTCTCTGGCGAGGAGAATGTCTGACGCTTGTCAGCGCCTCGCCTGCCAGGTGGCGATGGCGAGCAGGGAGTCAGGGGTAAACTCGCTGGCGCGCTCGGCAATTTCGGCCAGGCTCATCCAGTGCACCGCGCTCACCTCTTCGGCCTGCAGCTGCAACGGCCCCTGATAGCGGCAACTGAAGAGGCCACCCCAGACCCGGTAGCCCTCCCCTTCGGCATAGAAGCTACCAAATCCTTGCAAAGGCACATCCGCGATACCCAGCTCTTCGGCCAGCTCGCGCCGGGCGGAGAGCTCCATCTCCTCACCGGTCGTGACCACGCCACCGGCGCAGGCATCCAGCATGCCGGGGCAGAAATCCTTGCTGAGGGTGCGCCGCTGCACCAGGATCCGATCCGCGTCGTCGAGCACCAGAATATAGCTGGCACGATGGCAGAGATTCTCCCGCCGCACCTTGGCTCGCTCGGCCACGCCAATCACCCGGTTATTCCCGTCCACCACATCAACCCATTCCACGCGCAGGCCCTTTCGTTCGTTCCATTCGACTGCCCGCAGTATATCGGTGCGGTGGTTTGCCATGGCACAACTTTTTCGATGACGCCGTCAATTTGCCGAGCCCATCAGCAAAATAAGGATTCATGCAAATCTTTACAAACCGTCATCTCAGTGTCATCGACCGACACCATAGTGTGCCCTGTCCAGGCAATCAGGAACCTTGTGATGAAGATGTTCAAGCAGTTATCCCCACGGCAGATCGCTCGCTACATCAAGAGCTTTCACCGAGGCTATTTTGCCATCGAGTCGCTGGGGACATTTGAATTCAACGCGGGCAGGATCAGCCTCCATGGCCTGACCTGCCGCCAGCGGCTAAGACTGGCTCGCCAGATCAATCAAGCCGTCAGCCAGCTTCGTCACAGCGCGCCTTTGCCGGACATGTGAGTCAAAGGGTCTTGCCCTACTGTCTGTGGTGTATCCATGCTTTGCCCGCCGGCTACTCGCCGCGCGGGCCGTTTTCGATGTCGGTAATGATGCCGTTGCGCACCGTCACGAAGCGCATGAACTCGTTCTTGCCGAAGTTGTAGGTCCAGCGTTCGCCATATTTGACCTGCACCATGTTGCCAAACTGGTTCTCCTCGTTGCGGTTGAGCTCTTCGCGCAACATCGGCTCACCGCACTTGAGCAGCATCTCGGCGGTGGTGTCTCCCTCGGTGATCAGGGCGTTCTTGCAGCGCATGGCATCGGCACTGGCCGGAATGCTCAACAGCAACAGGGCCAGCCCCGCTACCTTCTTCATCTTCTTGCTCATCGGGTTCTCCTTTCCTGTCGAATGAGTCGCAGTATGCCTGTTCCCGTTTCTGAAAAAACCAGTCAATGGCGCAAAAGAGCCGCCATTTTCTGCTCTCCAGCCCGCTGGTTGCGACAAATGCTGTCTATCACCAAGCCCCAAAAACAAACGGCGACCCGAGGGTCGCCGTTTGCATCAAGCCAGCAGGATCACAGGATGTCCAGCAGCTCGACTTCAAATACCAGTGCAGAGTAGGGCGGGATGGAACCGGCACCACGGGCACCGTAGGCCAGGTCGTGGGGGATGTAGAGCTTCCACTTGGAACCAACCGGCATCAGCTGCAGCGCTTCAACCCAGCCAGCGATCACGCCGGTCACCGGGAATTCAGCCGGCTGGCCGCGGGCGACGGAGCTGTCGAATACGCCACCGTGGGTGAAGGTACCGTGGTAGTGCACGCGAACGGACTGACCGGCTACCGGAACGGCACCGTTGCCTTCTACCAGCACTTCGTACTGCAGACCGGAGTCGGTCACGTTCACTTCAGCGCGCTTGGCGTTGTCAGCCAGGAAGGCTTCGCCGTCAGCAGCGGCGGCCTTGGCAACGGCTTCCTGCTCTTCTTGCATGCGTGCAGTGATCACCTGGAAGGCATCATTGATATCGTCACGGCTGACCGCGAACTCCAGACCATTCAGGGCATCTGCCAGACCTTGTTGCAGGGCCGGGATATCCAGACCGGCGAAGGCTTGCTGCGCCAGCTGATCACCCATGTTGCGGCCGATGCCATAGCTGGCCTTCTGTTCGATAGAGTCGTATTGGGACATTGAGATGTTGCTCCAGATCCATGTAGTAAAGAGGCGGGATAATATCAGACTTTTAGTCGGGGTGCTGCCGGGGCCGCCCCTGATTTCCCCGTCAGTGGGAGGAACTTCACACAAGAAGCGGATGAACGCCGCCCAACGGCGGCGATCGGCTTAACCGCGATCCAGCAAGGCTCTCACCGCCGCCACCTTGGCGCCGTCGGTGATATTGACCCGGCCGTCATCCGAGGTGCCCATGTTCACTCCGTGCGGCACCATGCCACCGCGCCAACCCATGCCGGACATATGCACTTCGCTCACTCCGGTGAACTCGATGATGGTACGCACGTTGTCGGCATTGACCCCGGCCCCCGGCATCAGACTGGCACGACCCGCCAGCGCCTGCTGCATCGCTTGCAGGGTCTCGAGCCCCGCCAGCGCGGTCGGCGCATGGCCAGAGCTGAGAATGCGCTCGCAACCGGCAGCGACAATGGTTTCCAGATCGAGGCGCCAGTCGGAGGAGAGGTCGATGGCACGATGGAAGGTGACACCCAACGGACCAGCGGCATCCACCAGCTGTTGGAGTTTGGCGGCTGGTACCCGCCCCTCCTCATCCAGCAAACCGACCACCACCCCTTGCAGGCCAGCAGCGCGCGCGGCCGCGATATCCAGCAGCATCATTTCGAACTCGCCGTCGTTGAAGCAAAAATCCCCGGCGCGCGGGCGGATCATGGCGTACACCGGCACGGTAGCGTGGCGGGCAGCCAGTTGCATAAAGCCGTAGGAGGGGGTCAGGCCACCCAGACCCAGCGCAGAGCAGAGCTCGATGCGATCCGCCCCGGATTGCTGGGCGGTAAACAGGGATTCCAGGTTGTCGATACAGATTTCAAGACGGGTCATGAGGACTCCTTTTTCGGGGAGATCAGACCCCACATCTGATCTCATAGATTGAGCAAGGCTGCACCGCGCACACCACCGGCGCCGCCGAAGCGGGCCTGGCGGATCTCGGGCAGGGCGACCCCGGGCAGCAAGTGACCGGGCAGGCGCAGCGGCAACTGTTCGTAGAGGGCGGGCAATTCACTCAGACCGCCCCCCAGCACCACCACCTCGGGATCAATCACCGAAATGGCGGTGGCAAGCCCGGCGGCCATGATCTCCAGCCAGCAGTCGACCGTCTCGACCGCATGGGGTTCATGGGCCTCGAAGCGTCCCACAATCTGGTGACCCGTGGCGCGCTGGCCATGGAAATGGTGATAGAGACGCTCCAGACCGGTGCCGGATGCATAGGTTTCAAAACAGACCAGACGGCCGCAGCCGCAACGGGGACGGGGCAACTCGGGGTACTTCATCAGCATGGTCGCGGGCAAGGGGTAGTGACCGATTTCGCCAGCCAGCCAGTTACGGCCCTGGATCAGCTTGCCCGCCAGATAGACGGCGCCGCCGATACCGGTGCCGATGGTGACACCGAGCGCACTGCCTGCGCCGTCGGCCGCCCCCTGATGCACTTCGGACCAGAGGAAGCAGTTGGCATCGTTATCCACCTTGACCGGCCGTTCCAGCAGCTCGGCCAGATCGGCGCCCAGATGACGACCATTGATGGAGGGCAGGTTGGCCGCCACTATGCTGTGATCGTGGCTGTTGATGACGCCGGGGAAACCGATGCCGACCGAACCCCGCGCGCCGAAGCGGGCATCCGCCTGCTCGACCCGGGTGCGGATCAGCTGCTGCAACCCTTCGTAATCATTGCCCGGGGTGCTCATGCGCTCCTCATGGCAGAGGTTCAATGCACCGTCATAGACCGCGAAGGCAATCTTGGTTCCACCGATATCAAAGCCGTAATACATGTCCGCACTCCCTTGTCAGCCCGTGTTTATCCAACTCTGTTCTGGGGGGACATTGTATTAATTCGCAAAAAAAATAAAGTGACCGGGGGCGAAAAACAGGAGAGTGATCAGAGCAAACGACTCATTTGTCGCTGCAGGCAGGGCTGCCCGAGGCTTAGCAGGGTGCGCTCCTGACCATCGAAACTAAAGCCACGGCGCAGGTAGAAACCCTCGCCAATGTGGTTGCCATCGAGCAGCCACAATTTGACGCAACTGCAACCGGCGCGGCGCATCTGCATCGCCACCGCCTGCCACAGCCGCTTGCCATAGCCTTGCCGCCAGTGATCGGGATGGAGGTAAAAGGCGCGGATCAGGGCGCAGCTCTGCCCCTCTTCCTGCAGTGGTTGCCAGTAGAGCAGGCCGATCACCACCTCATCGAGACAGAGCAGCATGGGCCTTGGGCCCGGCTCGGCCAGACGGCTTTGCCAGATCTGCAGGTGGGCGGTCACATCAAGCTGCTCCAGCAGATCCGGTCCCAGCACCTGACCATAGGCAGCGAGCCAGCTGGCCCGCTGCATCACCGTCATGGCGGCGGCATCGTCGCTACGCGCCATGCGCAGGCTTATGCCTTGCATTGGGGCTCCAGACCCGATGCGCGAGCCTGTTGATAGAGCGGCAACACGTCAGCTTGCTGTGCCTGCAACTCGGCGATCCGGTTCTCGTTGCTCGGGTGGGTGGAGAGCAACTGGGGCGGGGCTTTGCCACCGGCAGCGGCACTCATGTTCTGCCACAGGGGAATGGCTTCCGCCGGATTGAAACCGGCGCGGGCCATCAGCTCCAGCCCCAGCCGATCCGCTTCGCTCTCCTGAGAACGGCCATAAGGGAGCATGACCCCCACTTCCATCCCCAAGCCCAGTGCAGCCATGGTGGCGCCGCGATACTCGCTGGTGCCCATGGCGATGTCGGCTGCCGCCAGACCGATACCGGCCAACTGGCTGCGCGAGAGCCGCTCGTTGGAGTGTTGGGCCAGCACGTGAGTCAGCTCGTGGCCGATGACGGTGGCCAGCTGATCCTGATTCTTGGCCACCTTGAGCAGGCCGCTGTAGACCCCAATCTTGCCACCGGGCAGGGCGAAAGCGTTGACCTGCTTGGAGTCAAACACCACCACTTCCCAACTGGTGATGCCATAGCTGGCTGGCACCTGGGCGGTCACCGCCTTGGCAACACAGGAGACATAGGCGTTGAGTTTGGCATCCTTGCTCACCTTCTCCTGCTTCTTCATCTGCTCGAAGGAGTCGGCACCCAGCTGACTCATCTGCTGGGGGGAGTAGAGCAGCATCTGGCTGCGGCCAGTCGGCGACTGGGCACAGGCGACCAACAGGGAACTACAGAGGGCTACCAGGCCAAACTTGGTGAGGGACGCAATCATGAAGGGATCCTTTGCCATAACGTTGCCCTATTCTCGGAAATGCCGCACCGCTACGCAAGGGAGCCAGCTCCGGCTGGCGGAAAAATATCCATCCAGCGCGATTAACAGAACTGACAGCCACCCAAAACAAAACGAGCCCGCAGGGGCTCGTTTTCACACCTTATGCTGACTGCAAGCCGTTACATGATACCCAGCTTTTTCAGGTCAGCCTCTACCACCTTGGCCGGCACCGGCACGTAGCCATCTTTGGCCACGATGCTTTGGCCCGCTTTGGAGAGCATCATCTTGACGAACTCTTGCTCCATCGGGGAGAGCGGCTTGTTCGGATGCTTGTTCACGTAAACGTAGAGGAAGCGGGAGAGCGGATACTTGCCAGTGATGGCGTTGTCAGCATTGGCTTCGATAAAGGTCTTGCCATCCTTGGAGAGCGGAACAGCACGCACGCCGGAGGTAACATAACCGATACCGGAGTAGCCGATGCCGTTCAGGGAGGCAGAGACAGACTGCACCACGGAGGCAGAACCCGGCTGCTCGTTTACGCCGCTCTTGAAGTCGCCGTTACACAGGGCGTGCTCCTTGAAGTAGCCGTAGGTACCGGATACCGAGTTGCGACCGAACAGTTGCAGATCCTTGCTGGACCAGTTGCCGTCCAGACCCAGATCAGACCACTTGGTGGCGGCCTTGGCTTCGCCGCACTTGAGGGTGCTGGAGAAGATGGCGTCGATCTGCGGCATGGTCAGCCCCTTGATGGGGTTGTCCTTGTTGACGAACACCGCCAGCGCATCGACCGCGACGCGGATGGCGGTCGGCTTGTAGCCGTAACGCTTCTCGAATGATTCCTCTTCACCGGCCTTCATGGCGCGGCTCATCGGGCCAAACTGGGCAACACCTTCGGTCAGGGCGGTCGGCGCGGTAGAAGAACCGGCGGCCTGGATCTGCACATTGACGTTGGGGTACATGCGCTTAAATTCTTCGGCCCACAGGGTCATCATGTTGGCCAGGGTATCCGAGCCGACAGAGGACAGGTTGCCCGAGATGCCGCTGGTCGGGGTGTAATCCGGCAGATTCTTGTCAAGGCCATAAGCCAGGGTGCTGGCAGAAAACAGAGTCGCTGCGGTAAATCCGATTACACCAGCCAGTTTGTTGAGTTTCATCCAATCTCTCCAAAGTTACAAAAGGCGATTACCTTGAGTTTCATTCTGTCTCCTCTCTCCAAGGTGACAGAAGGCTATTGCCAATACATGGCGCCGATTAACACTCTCTTGCGGTAGTCAATTCGACTGAGTCAGCGGTGAGTTCCATTCCGACTCACTCTCCAAAGTTACAGAAGGTCCGTTCTTAAGACGGCGCCAGTATCTGACCTGGCAGTGACAAATTTATGGATTTAATGTGACACTTTAATGACATGGCGACAGATTTGAACCAATGAAAAGAGGGCCCGTTCCGAGGCCCTCTTGTTGCAGCTAACCCATTGCCATAAAAGACTATTTAATCACCACCATGCGGTTTGGGATGAGAAAGCTGAAGCGACTGCCAAGGCCGACCCGGCTCTCGATATCGAGCTGACAGTCATGATGACTGAGGGCGTGCTTGACGATAGCAAGGCCCAAGCCCGAGCCACCGGTATGGCGCGAACGGGCTCGATCCACCCGATAGAAACGCTCGGTCAGTCGGGCCAGATGCTCGGGTGCGATCCCCTCCCCCTCATCACTGACGGCAAACAGTGCCATCGCCCCCTGCCTGCGCCACTCCACGCTGATCTTGCGTCCCGCCGGGGTGTAGTGGATGGCGTTGTAGACCAGATTGGAGACGGCGCTGCGCAGCTGCTCCTGATCCC
>NZ_JRGK01000149.1 GCF_000764645.1 Aeromonas finlandensis | reverse complement strand
GCGCAGGCACGGCGCGAACTGTTGGCCAAGCTGGCGGCCAAGGATAAAGTGATGGGCTTTGGCCACGCCATCTACCGCACCTCGGATCCGCGCAACGTCATCATCAAGGCGTGGTCGGCCAAGCTGGCCGAAGCAGTGGGGGATGACCGCCTCTATCGCGTCTCCTGCGAGGCCGAGAAGGTGATGTGGGAGGAGAAAGAGCTCTTTCCCAACGCCGACTTTTTCCACGCCAGCGCCTATCACTACATGGGGATCCCGACCAAGCTGTTCACCCCCATCTTTGTCTGCTCGCGGGTCACCGGCTGGTGCGCCCACGTGATGGAGCAGCGCGAGCACAACCGGATCATCCGCCCGAGCGCCGACTATGTCGGCCCGGCCCCCCGTCATTTTGTCTCCCTACAACAACGATAAGGAAATCACGATGTCCGCCAACGTCGACGTCAACCACAGACCCGAGCCCGATCAGGTGCTGGTCGATATTGCCGATTACGTCTGCAACCACCCCATGACCAGCGAGGCGGCCCTCGACACCGCCCGCTACTGCCTGATGGACACGCTCGGCTGCGGCCTGCTGGCCCTGCGCTTTCCGGAGTGTACCAAACACCTTGGCCCCATCGTGCCGGGCACCGTCGTGCCCCATGGTGCCCGGGTGCCCGGTACCCAACTCTGCCTCGACCCGGTCAAGGCGGCTTGGGATATCGGCGCCATCATCCGCTGGCTCGATTACAACGACACCTGGCTGGCCGCTGAGTGGGGTCATCCATCCGACAATCTGGGGGGCATTCTGGCCACCGCCGACTGGCTCTCCCGTACTCGTGTGGCTGAGGGCAAGGCGCCGCTCACCATGAGCGATGTGCTGGTGGCCATGGTCAAAGCCCACGAAATTCAGGGGGTGCTGGCACTGGAGAACTCCTTCAACCGGGTCGGTCTCGATCACGTGGTGCTGGTCAAGGTCGCCAGCACCGCCGTGGTGACTCACATGCTGGGGGGAACCCGTGATCAGGTGATCGATGCGGTCTCCCAAGCCTGGGTCGATGGGCAAAGCCTGCGTACCTACCGTCATGCCCCCAATGCGGGTTCCCGCAAGAGCTGGGCGGCGGGGGATGCCACCTCTCGCGCGGTGCGCCTCGCCCTTATCACCATGAGCGGCGAGATGGGCTATCCCGGTGTACTGAGCGCGCCCAAGTGGGGTTTCTACGACGTGCTTTTCAAGGGCAACCAGTTCGCCCTACATCAGGGGTACGGCAGCTATGTGATGGAGAACGTGCTGTTCAAGATCTCCTATCCCGCCGAGTTCCACGCCCAGACCGCGGTGGAGTGCGCCATGAAGCTGCACGCTCAGGTGAAGGGACGGCTGGATGAGATCGACCGTATCGAGCTCACCACCCATGAGTCGGCCATTCGCATCATCAGCAAGGTCGGCACCCTCAACAACCCGGCCGATCGGGATCACTGCCTGCAGTACATGGTGGCGGTGCCGCTTATCTTCGGTCGCCTGATCGCCGAGGATTACGAGGACGATGTTGCCGCCGATCCCCGCATTGACGGACTGCGCGGCAAGATGGTGGTACAGGAGGACAAACGCTACAGCCGTGAATATCTGGAGGCGGACAAGCGCTCCATTGCCAACGCCATCCAGATCTTCTTCAAGGACGGCACTCACACCGCCAAGGTGGAGGTGGAGTATCCGGTCGGCCATCGTCGCCGGCGGGAGGAGGGGATCCCGCTGTTGGTGGAGAAATTCCAGCACAATCTGGCCACCCGCTTCCCGGCCAAACGGGTCAGCGACATTCTGGCCCTCTGTCAGGACGGGCCGCGCCTTGCCGCCACCCCGGTACACGCCTTTATGGATCTGCTGGTGATCTGACCGGTCTTGTATTGGGTTACATATCGGCAAACAGCGATAAACGAAAAGCGGGCTCATCGGCCCGCTTTGTCGTCTGGCAACTGTTATCTGGCAACCTCTTGCACAATCAGGCCTTGCTGCTTCTGGCTGTTACCAACGATCGGGCCTCGCGTTTTTGTCGTGTCAGTACCATCAGTACCGTCAGTACCACAGCAACGGCAACGATCCGCTCGCCGCGAGCTGTTTCACTGGCGCAACAGTGAACCATTTCAACCCGATTTATTTGCAACAATCTGCGTCTCTCGAGCTTAAGCCAGTACGCTGCTATCACCGTTAAAGAGCGCCGTCATGATCGCCGTCTCGCGACTGGCGATGGTCTCGAGAAACACATTGGCACGCCCCATCTGGTGACACACCTGATAACCCCGCTCCACAAAAGAGAAGAGCTCGCCGAGCCCGGCGAGATGGGCTGGCCCGGACACCAGCTTCAGGGTCGCGCCAAGCAGCGGCTTTCTCGCCAGCCGATCCAGCGTCATGCCAAGCTCGCTCACCAGCGTGATCTGTTGTTCGCGACGTGCCATCTCACCCACGGCGCGATAGGCAATGACGTAATGTTCGGCACTGATCGGATTGATACCCCCAATGCGGCGCAATGCCACCACCATCAGGTAGTCCAGCTCCTCGGAGAGGGCATCGAGTTCGATCGCCTGCGCCAGCACCCTGAGACCAGACTCCGGCAACAACCGCTCGGCGGTCGGCATTACCCGCATCACGTCTGCATCACGGCGGGCACAATCCCCGGGGCCATAGAGATCAGTCAGGAAAAACTCCGCGGCGGAACCGTAACGGTCACTCTCCAGCAGATCGCGATGGGTACGCCCCAACCGGTCGGCCTGCCATTGCCGCAGTCGGTCCCGATCCTGCTGATCTTCCTGGTGAGCACGCATCTGCTCGCGCAAGGCGGCGACCCGCTTGAGCTGACGGTAGAGTCGCCCCAGGGTGCTATCGTCATCGTGGCCATGGTCTTGATGCGTCATCTACAGCTCTCTGGCCTTGGGCCCATTGATGTGAAAGTGATGATATGGAGATACAAGTGAATGAAAAACAAGCAGCTTTTACTGTCAATTTGGTAACAAGTGTAGCGCGCCAAGGGGTGGGAATAAATGCCGGACGCCATTCACGGGGTTCAATGCGGTCGACTCTGTTAAGTGAGTCCCATTTATGTGAACAGCCCTTTCACTTGTTGTGAACATGTGTTTAATATCAATTAATTTCGTATAACCCAGAGTATCTACCATGTTCTTTTATGACTCGCTCGCTGGCAGCAGCTCACTCTCCACCATTCAGATCAGCCGTCAACATCCGCTGGGACTGGCCGCCGCACGACTCGCTGCCGAAGCCATCGCGCAGGATATGAGTGAGAGCTATCAACTCGACTGCGAATGGGCGGATGAAGAGGAGACCGAACTGCGGTTTCGCGGCTCAGGGGTACATGGCACCCTTACCCTGGACGATGAGACCCTGGAACTGGAAGTACATCTCGGCTTGATGCTGTTGCCGGTACGCAGTGTACTGGAGCAGGAGATCCTCGAGTATGTCGAACATCGCTTACCTTGTCCCAAACGTGTTTGAAACTATCCGCAACACAGCCATTAAATAAACGGAGCGTGAAAGATGACCGTTTAAAATAAGCGGGTAATGCCTGCTGTTTATCAACGTAATTAAACGGCCACATCGCGGCATTCTATTTTTTAATTTGACCATCATCTTCATTTTCATATTTCGAGTCGGCACTCACTATTGTCAACTTCACTGCTTAAGGCCCCATCCGGACATAAGGGCAGGAGCAACTTGCCGCCTCGGTAAATTCATTTTGTAGGGAAACAACCATGCCACTGAGTGAATTTATTTCCTGCGTCGATACCGCCTGGTTACGCATGGATAGACCCAACAACCTGATGCAGATCATCGGCGTTCTGATGTTTGAAGGGGAGCTTGACGAAGCGCAGTTGCGGGCCGGATTACGCCACACTATCTCGGTACAACCGCGCTTCCACCAGCGGGCCGTGCTGGAAGGGGGCACCTACTACTGGCGCCATGACCCAGATTT
>NZ_JRGK01000148.1 GCF_000764645.1 Aeromonas finlandensis | reverse complement strand
GGTCACGCCTGGTCCCTCGATGAGGCCAAACGGGATGTGAAAGACCGCCGTCTGCTCACCGACCATGTGCGCCACTTCGGTGATGGCGTCGCCATCGTGGTGGCCCGCGATCCGCTGGTCGCCGAAAAAGCGGCCGCGCTGGTCAAGGTGACCTACGAGCCGCTGCCGGTGATGACCGATGCCAAGAGTGCGCTGGCCGACGATGCCTATCCCATTCACCCGAGCGGCAACCTGCTGCGCCAGAGCCAGCTTCGCGCCAATGAACCGGAGCAGGCCATTGCCGCCGCCGATCTGCAGTTTCAGGCGCATTACCAAACCCCGGTGGTGCAACACTGCCATCTGGAGACGGTAACCTGCTACGCCTACATGGATCAGCCGGACCACATCATCGTGGTCAGCAGCACCCAGATCCCCCAGATTGTGCGCAGCCGTGTGGCCAAGTCCCTCGGCCTGCCCTGGTCGAGCGTGCGGGTGATCAAGCCTTATATGGGCGGCGGTTTTGGCAACAAGCAGGATGTGCTGGAAGAGCCAATGGCGGCGTTTTTGAGCTACAAGCTCGGCGGCGTGCCGGTCAAGGTGACCTTGAGCCGGGAAGAGTGCTTCTTTGCCTCGCGCACCCGCCACGGCTTTGCCATCGACGGCAAGATGGGCCTCAACCGCGACGGCTCCCTCAAGGGTTATCAGCTCGATGTGCTCTCCAACACCGGCGGGTATGCCTCTCACGGCCACTCCATCGCCAGCGCCGGTGGCAACAAGATCAGCTACCTCTATCCGCGCAGCGCCTTTGGCTATGACGCCAAAACCTTTTACAGCAACCTGCCCACAGCCGGTGCCATGCGCGGCTACGGCGCACCGCAGGTGATCTTTGCTCTCGAATCCATGCTGGATGACGCCTGCGCCGAACTGGGGCTCGACCCGCTCGATGTGCGTATCGCCAACGTGGCGCGGGAAGGGGATGTCAATCAGGTCAACCAGAAGACCATCTACAGCGCCGGACTGCCCGATTGTCTGCTGCGTGGCCGCGAGCTGTTTCAGTGGGACCGGCTCAAGGCCGAGTGTCTGGGGCAGGATCCTGCAAGTCGGGTGCGGCGCGGCATCGGGGTGGCCTGTTTCAGTTACGGCTCCAACACCTATCCGGTGGGGGTCGAAATTGCGGGCGCCCGCATGCTGCTCAATCAGGATGGCACCGTCAATCTGCAGATCGGTGCCACCGAGATAGGGCAGGGGTCGGATACCGTCTTTGCCCAGATGGCGGCCCAGACTCTGGGGATCCCGTTTGAGCAGATCCGGGTCATTTCGACTCAGGATACCGACATCACCGCCTACGATCCGGGCTCGTTCGCCTCGCGCCAGAGCTATGTGGCGGCCCCCGCCATCCATCAGGCGGCGCTGCAACTGCGGGCGCGCATTCTGTCGCTGGCGGCCCAGCTCTGCCATCAGGATGTAGGGTCGCTGACCCTGATCGACGGCTACGTGGTGCTGGCCGGTGCGCCGGACAAGGTGCTGATCAGCGTCGCCGAGGTGTCGGTCAACGCCTACTACCACCTCACCATCGGCGGCCAGATCACCGCCGAGGTCTCCCACAAGACCACCACCAACCCGCCGAGTTTCGGCTGCACCTTTGTCGATCTCAGCGTCGATATCGATCTCTGCAAGGTGACCATCAATCGCATCATCAACCTGCACGATGCGGGCAAGATCCTCAATCCGCAGCTGGCGGAGGGGCAGGTGCATGGCGGCATGGGGATGGGGATCGGCTGGTCCCTGTTCGAGGAGATGATCATCGACGCCAAGACTGGCGTGGTGCGCAACCCCAACCTGCTCGACTACAAGTTCCCCACCATGCTGGATTTGCCGGAGCTTGAGTGCGACTTCGTGCAGACCTATGAGCCCCAGTCGGTCTATGGCCACAAATCACTGGGGGAACCGCCGATCATCTCGCCGGGCCCAGCTATCCGTAACGCCATTCGCATGGCGACCGGGGTGGCCATCAACGAGCTGCCCATCACCCCCAAGACCCTGTTCCGGGAGTTTGTCGCTGCGGGTCTGATTACCGAGGGATCACGGGAGGAGCAACACCATGTTTGATATTGCCCGTTACTACAAGGCGCACAGTGTTGCCGAGGCAGTCGCCCTGCGCCAGGCTGACCCCGAGGCGCGTCTCTTGGCCGGTGGCACCGATGTGATGATCCAGCTTCATCATCTCAACGCCGCCTATCGCCATATCGTCGATATTCACGACTTGCCCGAGCTCAAAGGGGTGAGCGAGTTGCCTGATGGGTCGATCCGTATCGGCTCTGGCACCACCTTTACCGAGATCATCGAAAACGAACTGGTACAGCGCCGCCTGCCGATGTTGGCCGAAGCGGCTGCCACCATCGCGGGCCCGCAGATCCGCAACGTCGCCACCTATGGCGGCAACATCTGCAACGGCGCCACCAGTGCCGATTCGGCAGCGCCCACCGTGGCGCTGGAAGCGGAGCTGGAGATCGCCGGGCCAGACGGCACGCGCCGCATCCCCATCGCCGGTTTTCACACTGGCCCGGGCAAGGTCGCGCTGCAACCGGCGGACATTCTGGTGGCGTTTCATTTTGCGCCGGACTCGCACCCCCATGTGGGTTCCCACTACTTCAAATACGCCATGCGCGATGCCATGGATATCGCCACCATCGGCTGCGCTGCCTACTGCCAGATTGAGCATGGCCACTTCAAGAGTCTGCGGTTGGCCTACGG
>NZ_JRGK01000147.1 GCF_000764645.1 Aeromonas finlandensis | reverse complement strand
CACTTGCGCAGCCAGACACCGCAGGCGTCATGGATGGCGGTAGCGATGGCAGGCGCGGCCCCGTTCACCCCGATCTCCGAGATGGACTTGGCACCGTAAGGACCGATCTGGTCATTACTGGGTACCAGGAAGGCCCGGAAGTCACGCGGGATGTCACCAATCTTGGGCGCACCATAGCTCTTGAGATCCCGGGTCAGCGGGATACCCTTGCTGTCGTAGCAGATCTCTTCGGTCAGGGAGTGGCCGATGGCCCGCATGGTCGCCCCGTAGATCTGGCCAAGGGCCAGTTCCGGGTTGATCGGGGTGCCACAGTCGAGCAGGGCGTAGAACTTGTCGAGACGGATCTGACCTGTTCTGACGTTGACTGCCACTTCGGCGAAGTTGGCGCCAAACGGGAACGCCAGTTCGGAGGTAATAAAGCTGCCGGTGCCCACCAGAATACCGAAGCCGGTACCGGTCTCGGCTTTGTGAGCAATCTTGGCAAGAGAGACCTCACCTTGCTTGCCACGCACAATGCCCGGGTGCACCAGCGCCACATCCCCAACCGGCTCGCCCAACATGGCAGCACCGTGGAACAGGATCTTCTCTCTGAGGTTCTCGGCCGCCATCTTGGCCGCATTACCAGAGAAGCAGGTACCGGAGGAGGCGTAGGCGCCTGTGTCAAACAGGGCATGGTCTGTGTCACCGGAGATAACATGCACATCGCTGAGCGGGCATTTGAGCACCTCGGCAGTCAGCTTGGCCACCACGGTATCGAGGCCGGTGCCGATATCGGCGCCACCGGAGTGAACGATAAAGGTACCGTCTGATTCCAGCTTGACCATGCAGTTGGCCTGATCAATGTCCGCAATCCCCGATTTTTGCATGATGATGGCGACGCCGCGACCGATGCGCCAATCGCCGTCGGCCACTTTCGGACTATCCCACTCAATCAGCTCCCGTCCCTTTTGCAGGATGGGCTCCAGAGCACAGCTCGCGGCCCGGGGAATGGAGGTTGGCATCTTGCCCTCGCCGATGGCACCCAACACCTTCAGCTCCTCCCCTTCCTGAACCCGGTTGCGTTCCACCATGTCGAGCTGGTCGATACCCAACTGCTCCGCCAGCTCGGCAATCGCCATGGTCAACGCGAAGTTGCCCTTGGGCGCGCCGTAACCCTGATAGGCCCCGGTCGGACAGATGTTGCTGTAGTAGGTATTGACGGTAAAACGGACGTTGTCGCACGGATAGAGCGGCAGGGAGAGCGCAGGACCGTTGCTTGGCACCGTCAGGGAGTGATTGCCGAAAGGACCGGTATTGGCACGGAAATCCATCTCGATGGCGGTGAGGGTGCCATCTTTCTTGGCGCCGAGTTTCACCTTCACCTTGGCTACGTGGCGAGAGGTGTTGCTGATGAACTCCTCTTCACGGGTGTAACGGAAGAGGACCGGACGACCGGTCACTTTGGTCGCCCAAGCGCACACCTCTTCCAGCAGAATATCCTGCTTGGAGCCAAAGCCGCCCCCTACCCGCTCCTTGATGACATGCACCTGATGCTGCTTCATGCCGACAATGCGTGCCACCTGACGGCGCACGTGCCACGGTACCTGAGTGGAGGCATGGATCACCAGCCGCTCACCATCCATGTAGGTGAAGCAGATATGCGGCTCGGTCGGGCACTGCTGAGCCTGGGTCGATTCGTAGGTGCGCTCCAGCACCGCGTCGGCGTCGGCAAACGCCTTGTCTACGTCACCGATCTGACCATGGACGCTGGCCGCCAGGTTCTCGTGGGGACGGGAACCGATGGGGAAGTTGATGATGAGATGCTCATCGCCACGACGTACCGAGCAGGCGTTCTGCTGCTCCAGATCCGCTGGCGCACCGGCCATGTAGATGATGGGCTCGTCGTGCACCAGTGGTGCATTGGGGGCCATCGCCTCGTCGATGCTCATTACCGCTGGCAGCACCTGATACTCGACCTCGATGAGTTTCAGCGCAGCCAGGGCGATGGCTTCGCTCTCGGCCACCACGGCGGCAATCCGATCCCCCACATGGCGCAGCTTGCGGCTGAACATGCGGCGATCCAGCGGTGACGGCTCGGGGGCGCTCTGACCACCCGGGGTGTAAAACACATCCGGGCAGTTGAGGTAAGTCATGACATGCACCACCCCTGGCAGCGCTTCGGCGCGGCTCACGTCAAGTTTGGTGATCACCGCATGGGGATGGGGACTGCGCAGCATCTTGATGATCAGTGCGTCATCAGTGACCCTGTCTTCCACGTAGCAGGGCTTGGCCTGCACCATCTTGGCGGCGTCCACTTTCGGGCAGTTCTTGCCGATATGGCGCAGATCATCGCGAAACTCCGGGGCGATCTGGCACAGATAATCGGGATCCTTCATCCGCGAGCAGGCGAGTTCGATGGCCTGATAGAACTGCTGGTAACCGCCATCGCGGTGGAACAGGCCCGAGAGGGCATCGTCGATTTGATCACGGGTGGGGTTGGGGTGGCGATCAAGCAGGTCGGTGACGATCAGCGCAGCGGCCGGATCATTGTAACCGGACTGCACCACGCCGACGTCCACCATGGCCTGCTGCACCAGACTGAGCTGGTTCCAGCTGCCCAGCGACTCGGCGGTACGCACCTGCGCCCCATCCAGCTGGGCGGCGATCAGCAGGGAGGCGTTGATCACCTTGCCGTTGAACAGGATGGCGTCGGAGCCAGCGAACCCGAAGCCGTCGTCGCTATTGCGCACCGAGTGCATCCGGCACTGGTTGAACAGCACCCGCTGGGCATTGTCACCGGCCTTGCAGATGACGGTACGCAGGGCGCCGTTCAGTGTGAAGTTGAGTTCCATCATGCTTGCACCTCCTGCTGCTGGCAGTCCACCAGCAGATCTGCCACTACCACGCCGGTGATATACCGTTTGTAACTCACACTGCCAGTCAGATCCTCACGGGGCGAAATCAGCTCGCTCACGGCAGCCTCCAGCGCGGCATCGTGCAGGGAGCGGCGCTCCACATCCCGCAGACGCATTGGCTGCGGGGTGACGCCAGCGACGGCCACCCGCTTTTCGCCAAGGGCGTCGAGGGCTACCGCTGCGGTCATCACGGCAAGGCCATCGGCGTTGCGGCTGATGCGGCGAGTGGCACAGCGCAAGTCAGGCTCCGGCAACACAATCCCCAGCACCAGGGCATTGCGCTGGCCCGCCAGATAGGCGTCGATGGGTTGCAGCAGGTTGTTCTCCAGAACGACGACCGCTTCAAGCACCAGCAGTACCGGCAGCAGCGGGGAGTCCTGCAACTGGCAGGCAATCTCGCCACCGACGGTGGCCTGATTGCGCACATGGCGGGAGTAGACAAACCCCAACGCCTCGCACAAGGCGGCCGGGGTACGGGGATCATCTTTCAGCGCCTGCAGGGTGACCGTCGCGCCAATATGGAGCTGACCGTGCTGCTGCTCAATCTGGCCAAGCCCCAGCTTGTCCAGCGAGATGGCGACCTTCTTGTCGGTGCGGGTCGGCGCGGCGTTAAGCTTGCTGCCGCCCCCCATGTAGACGGCGTCGTTGCCGAAGCTGGCTTTGAGTTCCAAAGCCTGACCCAGTTGCTCGGGTCGGAAGAATTGCTCAATCATGTGTCGTCCTTACTCTTGATGCCCGCCGCCGGGAAGATCCGCACGGCGGGTGATCAGTTGCAATATGTCCGGTGCAATACCTTGAGGGCCGCCGGCTCACGCCAGCTGGTCAACCCGTTGCCACAGGCGGCTCGCCACCTTGCGGGCTTGCTCATAAATAGGCGCAACATCGAACGGGAACTCGCGATCCTGATAGACCATGCACCCCTCTACCATCACGCTGTTGACACTGGCAGAGCCCATGCCGAAGGCGAGGTGGCCTGCGAGGTTGCGCGGGGCCAACGGGGTTGGCGCGTCGTAGTCGCAGATGGTGAGGTCGGCCTTGTAGCCCGGCTCCAGTCGGCCAAATTTGGCGCCGAAGTTGCGCTCCAGCAGGGTGTTGCCGTTCCAGAGGAAGCGGGCAAAGCTGTCTGGCCACAGGGCGCCACCGGCATCCTTGTGTTTGAAGTAGGCAAACTTGAGCTCTTCAAACATGTCGGAGCCGATGCCGTCGGTGCCGAGCGCCAGATTGCGGTACTCCGGCAGGTGCATGTTGTAGCCCACATGGTTGTTCATGTTGGAGCGGGCGTTGTGCACCAGGAAGGCATCACGGCTGTTGAGCAGCTCGACATCCGAGGGGCTCAGGTAGATGCCGTGACCCACCAGCGATTTGCTATCGATCAGGCCAAAGCTGTCCAGTCGGGCGATGGGCTCCTTGCCATAGTGGTGATGGCCGTGAGCCACGTCATAGCGGTCTTCTGCCACATGGATATGGAGACCACGACCGGTCACCTGCACCGCTTCGCGCAGCATGGCCAGCCCCTCGTCCGGCACGGTAAAGGGGGCGTGGGCGCCGATATGGGCCTCCACCAGATAGGGCTCTTCGCCTTTGGCTTTGGCCGCATCGATCCCCTGGGCAAACAGGATGTTCTCCTCTACCCCGGCCTGCAGCTCGGCGAGGCCACCGTTGCGATCCGTGGTCTCGAAACAGGTCATGCCGCGCAGACCCGCCTCCATAAACCCTTTGCGCATGATGTTGAGGGAACCCTTGATGTAATTCGGCGAGGCGTGGTGATCGATCACCGCGCTGCAACCGCTCTTGATCGCCTCCAGCGAGCAGATAAGGCCGCTGTAGTAGAGGGACTCCTCATCGAGCGCGAGGTCTAGCCGCCACCAGAGGTTTTTCAGGGTGGAGATGAAATCCGGGCAGGGGGCGATGTTGGCCATGATCCCCCGCGACAGACCGGAGTAGAAGTGGTTGTGGGCACAGACGATACCCGGCATAACCAGCTTGCCCCCCATCTCCCGGTAGTTGGCCTCCGGGTAGAGGGCCCGCAGATTGGGCCCCACCGCTTTGATAAGCGTGCCTTCGATGGCGATATCCACCCCTTCCAGTACCCGGGTCGGTTCCAGCTGGACGGCGGTGACGTTTTTCAGAATAAACATGGTTTGCTCCTTCTATCCTTTCGCTCAGACCTCGACGGCCCCCAGCAGGTAGTGGTGATGGGCGTGGACATGGCTGATGATGCGGCACATGTCACCAAGGGCCTCGGGGGCATCCTTGATCCGGCTCTGCGCATCGATAGTGAGACGGTAGGTCTCGCCACCCTGACGCACCCGCAGCTCGCCACCATCCGCCAGATAGAAACCGGGGTTGCGGCTGTTGTCGAAGTCCTCGGAGAGGCTGAAGATGGTGACCTTGTCCTGATAGGGCTTACCCTGCCACGGGCAGAACTGGGCGCAGTTGCCGCACTCGTTGCAGTAGGCATCCAGGTGCAGGGTCTGGAACTGATCCTTGAAGCCCGGTACCGCAATGGCGACGTTGGCCCGGTTGGGGCAGACATCCACGCACTTGCTGCAGAGGTAGTTGCACTCGAGGCAACGGTGCGCCTCTTGCGTCACGAAGGCATCGCGCTCGCTCTTGTCGACCATGGTGACGGCGATGCTCCCCTTGCGACGGTAGATCTCCTCCTTGCCCGACGGCTGGATTGAAACCTCAGCCTGACTGCCAGCAATATGTTCGCGGGAGAGCACCAGATCCGCGGCGCGGCGGGCCCCACCGATGGCTCCGACGATAGAGGACGGGCCGCTTTGCACATCACCAATCAGGAAGACGTTGCGACGGCTGGTCTCGCCGGTCTGGCTATCCACCTCGGGCCAGCCATCGCTGCCCAGGGGAATGCCCATTGCTTTGAGCACGTCACAGTCTGGCTGCTCGCCGATAGCGGTGATCAGCGCATCCATCTGCATCACTTCGGTCTGCTCGGTGGGCACCGGACGGCGACGGCCCTGCTCGTCAGGATCCCCCAGCGCCATCATCCGCACGGTGAGCTTGCCATCTTTTTCAAAGCGCTCCGGATTAGTGAGGAAGCAAAAACGCACCCCATCTTCCACCGCTTCCAGATACTCCTCGCGATAGGCGGGCATCTCTTTTTCGCTGCGACGGTAGATCACGGTCACATCGCTCACACCCGGCACCTTGAGGGCGGCGCGGGCGCAATCCATGGCGGTATTGCCCGCCCCGATCACCGCCACATGACGGCCCAGCGGCAGCGGTTTGCCCTGGTTGAAGCTGCGCAGGAAGTTGAAGGATTTGTAGACC
>NZ_JRGK01000146.1 GCF_000764645.1 Aeromonas finlandensis | reverse complement strand
GCAAGAAACACCCACCGTTCTGGGCGCGTCTGACCCTGGTGGCCTCCGCCATGGGGGTGAGCTTTGTACACGGCTCCAACGATGGCCAGAAGGGCATTGGTCTGGTGATGCTGGTGCTGATCTGCATGGCGCCCGCCTATTTTGCACTGGACATGAGCAGTCGCTCCTATGATCTGGATCGGACTCAGGATGCCAACCAGCGCATCATGGAGATCTACCAGCGCAACCAGGCCGCATTGGGTGGTGTCATCAACTTCTCTGCGCCGGCAACAGTACAGGAAGAGCTGATGACCCACTGCTCCGCCGATGGCGTGCTACAGGCGATGGCGACCCTTGATTCCCGTCTTGGGGCTGTTCGTACCTATGAAGAGCTGAACCTGACCGATCGCCGTGAGGTTCGTCGTCTGCTGCTCTGTATCGATGATACTGCTCGCAAGGTAGCCAAGCTGCCACTGCCAGCGAAGGAGCTGACCGACCTGGCCAAATGGCGCAAGGATCTGACCGCGACCGCTGAATATGCACCGACCTGGGTTATCGTCTCCATCGCACTGGCGCTGGGTTGCGGTACCATGGTGGGCTGGCGTCGTATCGTCCATACCGTGGGCGAGAAGATCGGTACCACTGGCATGACCTACAGCCAGGGCATCGCTGCCCAGATCACTGCGGCTACGTCCATCGGTGTGGCTAGTTTGACCGGTATGCCGGTATCCACCACCCATATCCTCTCCTCGGCGGTAGCGGGTACCATGATTGCCAACAAATCCGGCCTGCAGAGCCAAACCATCAAGACTATCCTGATGGCTTGGGTGCTGACGCTGCCGATGACCATGCTGCTCTCTGGTGGCTTGTTCATCGTCAGTCACCATTTCTTCAGCTGATTTCACGTGATGTTTTAAAGGGCCTGCGGGCCCTTTTTTCATGCCTGCGATTTCATTTAACCGCAAGTTGTCAGGGGGGAGTAGTAATGTCGCTATCTATGTAGTGTCGAGAGGGTGAGGGCAGCACAACGGCTTGGCTGTGGAGGCATTGGATGACGTTGGTGTATGCGGAATAGGTCATATCAAGAGATGGCTTGCTCCACGACCACAGGCTCGCTTGAACTGGCTGGCTGGACAATTGCGGTATATTAGAGGCTTGGTTGTTTGAGGTGGGTAAGTGCCAAATTTCTCGACAATACAGGCGATAGTATGAAAGCAACCTGCCCACAAAAAGAGGTATACAGGAATGCGGCGTCCAGTCACGCCCGTCGATAAATTCCCTGATATTCAAAAATATTGATATGCCAACAAACAATAATTTGGAATAACCATATCTCTATCAAACTTTACTTACATGTTATGGCTATTCGAAAAGAGGTCCGACAGAGAGCATATAAGAGCTGCAGGGGGGGGGATTTCAACCAGCAGGATTGCGTAAGGGGGCAGAGCACATCGACGACGGCCTCAAAGAACTGGGCCTTCTGGCTCATCAGCGCCAGCTGCTGCTCGAGCTCATTGATACGTTGTTCGGGCATCTGGTTGTCGGGATCTGTCATGGTGATGCTCCTGCCGGCGCGCACCAGAACGGTCGAGTTACCCTGAATACCATAACGCACCTGAGACTGTTTGTAGGTGAGCTCGCCTTTTTCAATCTGCTCGACCAGCGCCAGTTTAAAAGTCAGCGAGTAATCGCGTAGTGTCCGTTTCACACCTTGTCCCATCGGGCTCTCCATTTATTGGGGGGAAAGGTGTAAACCATATTCAGGACGGGACAAAGGGATAAAAAAAAGCCACACCTATTGGTGTGGCTTTTTACTAACCAGTATGACTGAGCGGTTATGGACGGCCAGCCGGGCAAGTTGCCACGTTGACGGCGGCAGTGCTGCCACCATGACGACCTGACGTGCTCACCTCGTTGCGTACCAGCGGCGGGTAGTTAACCGGCTCACGGGCAGGCAGGGCAGGTGCTTCAGCAGGAGTTGCCATCGGCGCGGATGCCTTGCGGGCACGAGCCAGCAAGCCAGCACCGTGTGCTACCTGTTTGGTGACGACCGGAGTCTCTTCCACCACAACGGCAGCGACAGGTGCCGGGGTTTCGACAACAACAGCTGGCATCTCGACTGCAGCGGCGACCGGTGCAGCGGCGACCGGTGCAGCGGCGACCGGTGCAGCTTCTACGACAGGCGCGGTGACAACAGGGACGTCAACAACCGGTACAGTTTCAACCACTGTGTCGGGAGCCACGTCGGCAACCGGAGCAGCGACAACCGATACTTCTGGCTCTGCTGCAACCACTACCTCAGCAACGGCTTCAACAACCGGGCTTACGGCAACATCGGTTTGAGTTGCTTCAACCTGGGCAGTGGCCTGCTCGGCAGCTTCTTCAGCGATGGCCTCGGCAACCACGTGCTCGGTCAGTGCTGCAGAGGCCTGCAGGGCTGCGGCAATGGCTTCAGCGCTCGGGATGGTGACAACAGGCACTACCGGCTCTTCAACCTGTGCTTTGGCAATATCTGCCTGGGCTGCGGTGGTCAGCGTGGTGGTATCTTGCTGTTCTTCGTCACGCTGGCTGCGGGCATCTTCGTTGATTCGCTTGCGGCGCTGACCTTCGATGCGTTGGCTGCGCGGAGTGCGGCGTGAACGGCGCTGGCCTTCACTCTGCTCTTCCTGCTCGTTACCAACGGTGGCATCGAGCACCTCAGCTTGCGCAGGTACTTCGTCAGCCGGCAGGGCAGAGGTATCAGCAGCGGCGACATCGACGCGGATCTGCTTGCGCAGTTGACGACGTTCGCGGCGCTCGGCCACTTTCTGCTCTTTCTCCTGACGTGGCAGGGTGGCAGCTGCATCAACGGCTTCTACCGCTTCCACAACAACTTCGGCACGGGGCTCACGGGGAGCGCGAGGTTCACGGGCCGGACGCGGCGCACGTGGTTCACGTTCTTGACGCGGTTCGCGAGGCTCGCGCTCCTGACGGGGTTCACGTTCCATGCGCTGTTCGCTGCGCACGTCACCACGGGCTTCACGCTCCTGACGAGGCTCGCGCTCTTTGCGGGGACGGCGATTGCGGTTTTCACCGGCTTCGCGGTTGCCACCTTCACGCTTCTCGCCAGCTTCCGCGTTGTTGCGGTTGTTGCGATTGTCGTCACGACGAGGACGCTGACCACGGCCACGAGCGTCATCACGCTGATGACGATGACCTTCATCCTTGCGAGCTTCCTGTGCTGCCGGTTTCTCGGCTGGCGCTTTCACTTCGGCAGGGGCTGCATCGCTGCTGAACAGGCCGGTAATGCCTTTGATCAGCTTGCTGAAGAAACCGGCTTCGGCAGGGGCTGCAGCAACGGGCGCCGCCGGCTGTTGCGGTGCAACAGGAGCAGGTTGTGCCGGTTGGGCAAAGCCTTGCAACAGCGGTTGCTCACGCTCGATCACCTGGGCCTGTTTCGGCTGGTAGGTCGGCTTGGCAATCTCGGTTTTCAGCTCGTAGCTGGCTGCTTCCGGGATCTCGTTCTGACGAATGCGGGTCACTTCGTAGTGCGGGGTTTCCAGATGCTGGTTCGGAATGATGTAAACACGCACATCATTGCGCTGTTCCAGACTGGCGATGGCGGCACGCTTCTCGTTAAGCAGATAGGCGGCAACATCTACCGGCACTTGGCCGTGAACCTGCTCGGTATTGTCCTTCATGGCCTCTTCTTCGATGAGACGCAGGATGGACAGGGCGAGGGATTCGTTGTCACGGATCACGCCTTGACCCTGGCAACGAGGGCAGATATGGCTGCTGGACTCGTTGAGGGAGGGACGCAGACGCTGGCGAGACATCTCCAGCAGACCGAAACGGGAGATCCGGCCCAGCTGGATGCGGGCACGATCCTGATGAACCGCTTCACGCAGACGGTTTTCCACTTCGCGCTGATGGCGAACCGGCGTCATGTCAATGAAGTCGATAACGATCAGGCCACCCAGGTCGCGCAGACGCAATTGACGGGCAATTTCGTCGGCCGCTTCCAGGTTGGTTTGCAGCGCAGTCTCTTCGAT
>NZ_JRGK01000145.1 GCF_000764645.1 Aeromonas finlandensis | reverse complement strand
AGTTGGTCGCCGTCATCGGTCTGGTGCTGGAAGACATGGGCAACATAGCGCCCAACGTCGGCAAGCTGCGCTTTGGCAAAGAGATCGCCTCGGCTCAGGCCACGGTCGACATGCTGCAAGCCAAGGGGATCCACCAGATCGTCGCCCTGACCCATATCGGCAACGAGCGGGATCTGGCGCTGGCGGCCAAGGTAAACGGCATCGATGCCATCGTCGGCGGCCACTCCCACAGCCTGCTCGGCGATTTTCGCAATATCGGCTGGGGCAAGACCGGCGATTACGCCAAGCTGGTGACCAATCCGGACGGCCTCGGCAAGACCTGCGTAGTGCAGGCGGGCTCCTACGCCCAGGCCATCGGTCTGGCGCAGGTGACCTTTGACAGCCACGGTCAGGTGACCGACTGCCAGGGCCACAACCGCCTGCTGGCCAGCCGCGACTTCTTCGCCGATCCAGCCCGCAAGCAGACGCTCGACGACGTCCGCAGCAAAGAGGCGAGCCAGTTTGTCGACAACCAGTCCAATCTGGTGACCGTGGATGAAGATCCGCGCCTGCGCGGCATCATCGACAGCCACTACAAACCGGCGCTGGAGAAAGCCTACGGCCCGGTGATCGGCACCATTCCCGAGCAGTTGCAAAATGCCCGCCGTCCCGGCGACAACGGCAGCGACAGCCACGGCTCCGATGTGGCGCCGCTGGTTGCCGAAGGGGAGTTCTACTGGGCCAATACGCCAGCAGTGCAAGCCCTGACCGGCGGCCCGGTCGACTTTTCTCTGGTGGCGGTGGGCGGCGTGCGTGCCGAACTGCCTGCAGGCGAATGGCGCGAGGGAGATAGCGCCCTCACCCTGCTGCCGTTCAAGAACCAGCTCTCGGTGCTGACCCTGACCGGCGCCGAGGTGCGCGCCCTGCTGAGCGAAACCATCACCGCCACCCTGCCCGCCAGCGCCCATGCTGGCAAGTTCCCCTATGGCGGCCACCTGCGTTACACCTTCCAGGAGACCGACGCAGGCAAAGCGGGCACCCTGACCCAGTTGCAGCGCAAGACCGCAAGCGGCGAGTGGCAGGATCTGGTGGATAGCCAGCGCTATCGGGTGGTGATGAACGCCTACAGCGCCAACGGCAACGATGGCTGGCAGGCACTGGCCAATGCCCAGCGCCACCAGAGCGAGCGGGTCGACATCGCCAGCGTCAATGGCAAGCTGACCGCCTTCCCGGTGTTGAAGGTGGCACAAAACGGTGAACTGCTGAGCGCCGTCTATGCCCCGGGCCAGGCCCTCGATTGCAAAGCCAGCGGCGTGGATTGCGGCACCGATGCAGCCTCTTTCGTGGAGTATGTGCGCGATGCCCGCCCCTCCCTGACCGCGCTGGATGAGGAAACTGTCACCCTGCTGCGCGCCAAATAACGGCGGTGGTCAACTAGACACCTTCCATCGGTGAGCTGAAACGGGCCTCTTGCAAGAGGCCCGTTTGCCCACTGTTAGCCCCCCATTAGCCGCAATAGTGGTGCAAATCCCGCCATAACATGAGCATTGGTTGAGTGATCGCCACTCGGCGGCTAGAATATTGCGTCCTATTGCCCTGGGTAGTGTGCCCACGGCAGCTGCGAGTGAAGACATCAAGCGTGACAAGCGAAATCAAACTGATCGTCGGACTGGGCAACCCCGGCCCGGAATATGCCAAGACCCGCCACAACGCGGGCGCCTGGTATGTGGAGCAACTGGCCCGCTGGCACAATGTCAGCCTGCGTGAAGAACCCAAGTTCTTTGGCCATACTGCCCGCATCCTGGTCGAGGGGCAGGATGTGCGGCTGCTCATCCCGAACACCTATATGAACCTCTCTGGCAAGGCGGTGGCCGCACTGGCGCGTTTTTATCAGATTGAGCCGGAAGCGATGCTGGTTGCCCATGATGAACTGGACCTGCCGCCAGGCATCGCCAAGTTCAAGCAGGGTGGTGGTCATGGTGGCCATAACGGCCTCAAGGACATCATCGCCAAGATGGGCAACAACAATAACTTCTTCCGGCTGCGTCTCGGGATCGGCCATCCCGGCAGCAAAGAGCAGGTGGCAGGCTTCGTCCTGACCAAGGCCCCCAGCAGTGAACAGAACCTGATCGACGCCGCGCTGGACGAATCTCTGCGCGCCACCGATATCCTGTTCAAACAAGATATGACCAAGGCCATGAATCGCTTGCACAGCTTCAAGGCTGAAAAGGGTTAGGTCGGTTTGACCCTGTACGGGCATTGTGCCGGTGCATGAGCAACGACCAGAACAAGCATGACATGGGCCGCCTGCGGGCGACCCTCAACAGCATCCATCAAGTAAGGTAACAATCCATGGGTTTTAAATGCGGTATCGTGGGCCTGCCCAATGTAGGCAAATCCACCCTGTTCAACGCGCTGACCAAGGCCGGTATCGAAGCCGCCAACTTCCCGTTCTGCACCATCGAGCCGAACACCGGTGTGGTCCCGATGCCGGATCCCCGCCTCGATCAGCTGGCTGCCATCATCAATCCGCAGCGCGTTGTGCCGACCACCATGGAATTTGTCGACATCGCAGGCCTGGTTGCCGGCGCCTCCAAGGGTGAAGGTCTGGGTAACCAGTTCCTGGCCAACATCCGTGAAACCGAAGCGATCGGCCACGTAGTGCGCTGCTTCGATGACGAGAACATCATTCACGTTGCTGGCAAGGTCTCCCCGGCTGACGATATCGAAGTGATCAACACCGAGCTGGCCCTGTCGGATCTGGACGCCTGCGAGCGCGCCATTCACCGCCAGTCCAAGCGCGCCAAAGGCGGCGACAAGGATGCCAAGCTGGAAGTCGAAACCCTGGAGAAGATCAAGGTCGCGCTGGAAAACGGTCAGATGATCCGTGGTCTGAAGCTGGACAAGGAAGAGCTGGCCGCCGTGAGCCACCTCAACTTCCTGACCCTGAAACCCACCATGTATATCGCCAACGTGGCGGAAGATGGTTTCGACAACAACCCCTACCTCGACAAGGTGCGTGAAATCGCCGCTGCCGAGAACGCGGTGGTGGTCGTGGTCTGCTGCGCCATCGAAGCGGACATCGCCGAGCTGGACGACGAAGATCGCGCCGAGTTCATGGCTGATCTTGGCATCGAAGAACCGGGTCTGAACCGGGTGATCCGCTCCGGTTACCAGCTGCTCAACCTGCAGACCTACTTCACCGCCGGTGTGAAAGAGGTGCGCGCCTGGACTATCCCGGTCGGTGCCACTGCCCCGCAAGCGGCTGGCAAGATCCACACTGACTTTGAAAAAGGCTTTATTCGCGCCCAAACCATCGCCTTTGAAGACTTTATCACCTACAAGGGTGAGCAAGGCGCCAAGGAAGCGGGCAAGATGCGCGCGGAAGGGAAAGATTACATCGTCAAAGATGGCGATATCATGAACTTCCTGTTCAACGTCTAATCCCATGACAGGCCAGCATTTGCTGGCCTGTTTTTTATCTGTCATTGCCCGGGCAATGACAGCCATGTCTTAAAAAAAAGCAGATTGTTGGGCTTTTGCGCAACAGAGGCCAATATCTGGCCAAACGCACTCAAATTGCGTTTTTATGGCAAAAAAAGGGTTGACGCCCCAGAGCCAGATACGCATAATTCGGCCCGCACGGTGACGAGGTAACGACTCACCGGAAGCAAGGTTGGCTATGTAGCTCAGTTGG
>NZ_JRGK01000144.1 GCF_000764645.1 Aeromonas finlandensis | reverse complement strand
CCACTTATAATAGTGCGGCAACTATTCACGATACACTTTCCTCGTTAGAATGTCAGACTTACCCCGATATTGAATATATTATTGTTGATGGTGCATCTAAGGATAATACCCTTGAAGTGGTGGAACAGTATTGTTCTCGGGTAAGCGAGATCATCTCAGAACCAGATAATGGAATATATGATGCCCTCAATAAAGGTATTTCAAAAGCGACTGGTGATATAGTCGGTTTTTTGCATTCGGATGATCTACTTGCCTATCCTGAAGCTATTCAGGACCTTGTTGATAGTTTTAAATCAGGTAATTATGATGCCGTTTATGCTGACCTCGAGTATGTTCAGCAAGATAATATCAATAAAGTAGTTCGTCACTGGAAAAGTGGTCACTACAATAAAAATAAATTACAGTATGGTTGGATGCCTGCACATCCTACATTTTATATGAAACGCAGCTTATACAAAAAAATGAACTGTTTTGATCTGAGTTATAAAATTGCTGCTGATTATGATTCAGTTCTTCGCTATCTATGGCGTGGTAACATAAACACTGGATATTTGCCTAAAGTTTTAATAAAAATGCGAGTAGGTGGGGTCAGTAATCGTTCGTTAGTTAATATTTTCCGAAAAACCTGCGAGGATATCAAGGCGATGCGTAATAATGGTCTATTTTGGCCATTGGCTGTTACATTGAAAAATCTATCAAAAATCCCACAGTTTCTGGCAAGAAAATAATGAAAAATTCAAAAGATATTATTACTCAGAGTGGCATCGCATTTGGCACAAGTGGTGCCCGTGGCTTGGTCGTCGATTTTACCCCTGATGTCTGTGCTGCATTTACCCATGCTTTTGTCGCTGTGTTGCGCCAAGAGTTTTCCCCCAACCAACTGGCATTGGCTGTCGATAATCGCCCCAGCAGTTATGCTATGGCGCAGGCTTGTGCTGCTGCCTTGTTACAGGCGGGTGTAGAGCCAGTTTATTATGGTGTGATCCCCACACCTGCATTAGCCTATCAAGCAATGCAAGATAATATGCCTTGTATCATGGTTACGGGAAGCCATATCCCTTTTGATCGTAATGGCCTTAAATTTTATCGCCCCGATGGTGAAATTACCAAAGCCGATGAGTTGGCGATCCTTCAATTGCAGGTTGAATTTGAACCATTAGCTTTGTTGCCTACGTTGAAACCTAGTTCTCGGGCCGCTGAGAGTTATTGTACTCGTTATTCCTCTTTGTTTGCTGCCGATATGTTGGTGGGTAAGCGAATAGGTATTTATGAGCACTCTAGCGCCGGGCGTGAACTCTATGCGCCGTTATTTGAATCATTGGGTGCTGAGGTCGTTCGGATAGAGCGTAGTGATCAGTTTGTGCCGATTGATACCGAAGCAGTGGGTGAAGAAGATAAAGCTAAAGCGCGGTTGTGGTCTGTGCAATACAAACTGGATGCGATTTTCTCGACCGATGGTGATGGCGATCGCCCCTTGGTGGCCGATGAAAACGGTGAATGGCTTCGTGGTGATATTCTAGGCTTACTTTGTGCTGATGCATTAAAAATAGAGGCGTTAGTGGTTCCTATAAGTTGTAACACATCAGTTATGAGTTGTGGGCGATTTTTCCATGTTGCTTATACCAAAATTGGTTCTCCATATGTTATTGCCGAGTTCTTGGCGTTAGTTAATGAATATCAACGAATAGCTGGGTTTGAAGCTAATGGGGGATTTATTCTTGGCAGTGATATCGATATTTCAGGCAAGGAGCTAAAAGCTCTTCCTACTCGTGATGCGGTATTACCATTTTTGACACTACTTGCAGCAACAGACGGTGATGCTATCTCCACGTTGGTATCTACTCTTCCACTGCGTTTTACTCATTCCGATCGCATCAAAAATTTCCCTATAATGCTTAGTAATGAACTGATCGCTTTAGGGAAAGATGACCCTCAGTCTCTGCTTATGAAGCTAGGCTTAAACGATAGATATGTCTCTTATACAGATTGTACAGATGGACTCCGTTTATTTTTGACAGATAATTGCATAGTTCATCTCCGACCATCTGGAAATGCACCAGAACTGAGATGTTATGCTGAGGCTGACACATATGACGAGGCAAAAAAACTGGTTGATGATTCACTAAAATTTATATCTTTCCTGTCGGTATAAACACTTGCTCTCAGTTGAGTTATAGGTTGGTAGTAACAAGCTATACATGGTGGTCTATGGCGTATTCGTTTTTTTTTATCATTGCATTTGTTGTACTGTTTATCTTTCGGAAGATAGCAAAAAAGATAAACTTGGTTGATAGGCCTAATGAACGTAAGCTGCATCAAGGGGTTATACCATTAGTGGGGGGGATATCAATATATATTACCCTAATGTTAGCTTTATGGTTTAAACC
>NZ_JRGK01000143.1 GCF_000764645.1 Aeromonas finlandensis | reverse complement strand
GTTGAGGGGTTAAGCAGGGCGCAAACACGCGCCATGCATGGGGTGTAACATATCGAGTTGTATCGGTGCTTCCCAGCGAAAAATGTTGCCTTGTTGCAAATTTGTGAATTGACAAGGGTGGGGAGATAATGGCAGGCAGCGTTTTCTATGAGTAAAGATGAGATCCTCCTTGTTTATCTGCGCCGGACAATGTGACGGGCGTAACACAATGGAAAGCAAACATGAGGCCAACAATGAAAAATGACTCTGACACGTTGACGATCCGTCCCCCTGAGGCCGACGACGGGGACACCATCGCCCACTTGTTTACCCAATTGGGGTATCCTGCCGAAGGCGGTGACGTGACGGCGCGCCTGTTGACGCCGGATCCCGCCAGTTTTGTACTGCTCGCCTCCCTGGCTGACAAGGTGGTCGGCGTGCTGGTGTGGCACAGGCTGGCACCGCTGCATGTTGCACCAGCGTGGGGCCTGATCTCGGCGCTGGTTGTCGATGAAAGTGCAAGAGGGGCGGGGGTGGGCGCGGCCTTGCTCAAGCGAGCCGAACAGATGGCACGGGCCGCAGGTTGTGCCCATCTGGAGCTCTCCAGCAGCCTCAAGCGCGAGGCTGCCCACCGTTTTTATCTGGCGCAGGCGTATCAGGAGCGGCCGAAACGGTTCGTCAAACTGCTGTGACCTGTTTTTTGCATCAAAAGAAGGAGTCGGCGTGCTGGGATGGTTCAAATGGCTGGGTGGTCGCCCGCAAACGCCCATGAGTGACGATGAGCTGGCGCTGTGGCGTCAGGGGCTGGCGGCTGTGCCCATCTTGCAAGGGCTCAGCGACACCGAGCAGACCTCGCTCATCGGACTGGGGCAACAGCTGCTCAAACGCAAGACCCTGACTCTGATCGGGGTATATCTCAACCCCCGTCAACAGGCGGTGCTGGCGCTGCAGGCGGCGCTGCCCATCTTGCACCTCGGCGTTGACTGGTATCGCGGCTTTTACGAAATCATCATCATTCCCGAACCTGTCACGCGGCGGCAGGAGGTACAGGATGAGTACGGGTTGGTGAGCGAGTTTGAAGAGGAGAACGCCGGTGAATCCTGGCCGCAAGGGCCGCTGGTGCTGGCCTGGAGCGAGCTGCAGCAGGATGGTGACTGGGACGGCTTTAATCTGGTGATCCACGAGCTGGCCCACAAGCTCGACATGTTGGGCGGTGAGGCGGATGGTGCACCGCCGTTGCCGGGGTCAATGAGCCGCCAGTTGTGGCAGCAGGCGTTCCAGGCTGCATTCGATGAGTTGCACCAACAGCTGGACAGAGACGAGGTGACCGCCATCGATCCCTATGCGGCCGAACATCCCGCGGAGTTTTTCGCCGTCAGCTGCGAGTGCTTTTTTACCGATCCGCTGCGGCTGCAGCAGGTTTATCCCGCGGTATATCGGCAACTGAGTCAGTTCTTTAGTCAGGATCCTGCCCTGCGTTTTCCCGCAACCCGTTTGTTGGCGGGCGAGACGGACTCCGAGTCACTTATCTGATAACCGATCAGCAGATGGTTTATTCGCAATAGTAAAAAAGCACCCGAGGGTGCTTTTTTACAATCTGAATGGCTTGCCTATCAGGCAGCCGCTTTCAGCTGTACGGCGGCTTTCTTGTGATCGCCGATCGGCATCACGGTGCGGCCGAACTGCTCGTTGATCACGGTGGCCATGGCCAGGTAGATGGCGCTGGCGCCACAGATGATGCCTTCGAAACCGGCAATGGTGCCGATCAGGGTGCTGCCGGTGAAGTCACGGGCGGCCAGCAGGAAGAACAGCACGGTCAGGGAGGCGAACACGAACTGCTTGGCACGCGGGTAGTTGACAGTACCGACCAGCATGAACAGGGTGAACACACCCCACAGCAGCAGATACCAGCCCATGTAGGCGTGCGGAGTGGCTTCGGCCAGACCCATGGTCGGCATGACGAGCAGGGCGACCAGGCTCAACCAGAAGAAACCGTAGGAGATAAAGGCGGTCACACCGAAGGTGTTGCCACGTTTGTATTCCATGATGCCGGCGACGATCTGGGCCATACCGCCGTAGCACAGGCCCATGGCCAGGATCATGGCGCTGATGGGGAAGAAACCTGCGTTATGGATGTTCAGCAGGATGGTGGTCATACCGAAACCCATCAGACCCAGAGGGGCAGGGTTGGCCAATTTTTCGCTCACGTGGCGTTCTCCAAAAATAGAGGTGGGGGTTAACAAAAGACGCGCGATTTTAGGCAGGCTATGGCGCTCCCGCAAGGGGGCAAGGGGGATAAATCGTAAAAAAACTACGTGATTATTTGTATCAGAGACCAAATGCTCACCAAAGCAGGCTGTTTGGTGAGCAAAAGGTGTCAAAATAGTTGAGTGGTTGTATTTTTATTACGCTTTGTGTGAGGGCCGTCAGGTTTACTCATCCAGCGTCAGTACCACTTTTGCTTCCTTGTCCTCTTCCTTGACCTGGCTGTCGAGTACGAACAATCGCTCCGGGGTTATTCCCAGTGTATCGACCAGAAACTCCTTGGTATTTTGCGCCCGGCGCATGGCGAGGTTGCGCAGGGATTTGGCGGTAATCAGTTGCTGATCCCGCAACAGGATCACTGCCTGGGTGCGCAGCGCCGCACTCTCTTCATCCAGATGGAGGCGATCGGCCAAATCGTCCAGCTCTTCGGAGAATCGCTCTTCGTAGGCTTGTGCCAGCGCTTTTTGCAGCTCTGGATCCTGTTCGATAAGGTCCAGATCGACCGGATTGCCGGTGAGCTTGGCCAGTGCCCGTTCCAGCTTCTGGCGCTGCAGGATGGGGCGCTCTTCGTTGAAGTTGACCTTGCCGCGAATATTCATGCTGAGCTTTGGCCGATCCTTGAGCGCCTGCGCCAGTTTGGTCAGCTTATCCTGCTGGGTTGGCGTCAGGTCAGGATCACCCGGCAAAAACACAATTTCGTCGAGATCTTCGCTACTACCGGCCAGCGAGGCGAGCAAAGAGAAGGGGGAGGTGATCGCTTTGCTCAGGGTGTTGCCCAGCACATCCCAGAAAATGTTGCCCAGGTTGAAATCGGGCTGATCCAGATCGCCCTTCACCTTGAGGTTCATCTGTATCACCCCGTTGGCATCGCTCAGCAGGGCAATGGCCAGTCCGAGCGGCAGATCCTTGGCCTGCTCGCTCTTGATCTTCTCACCCAGTTGCAGCTTCTTGATGGTGATATCGTTATCCCCCTCCAGTCGGTTGCCCTCCAGCTTGTAGTGCAGCTTCATGGAGAGCTGTCCCTTGTCGATGGCATAACCGGCATAGGTGCCCGAATAGGGGGTGAAGGTGGTGAGCTCCAGATTGTTGAACGCCACCGCGATGTCGAGGATCGGGTTGGCGACCAGCAGGTTGGTGCCGCCGCGAATGGTCACCGGCGCATAGCGATCCACCTTGCCGTTGAAGGCGAGCTCGGAGCGCTGACCCGGGATATTGCTGATATGGCGGCTTTGACCGCCCAGCGAGGCGATATCGGCTACAAAATCCTGACTCAGGCTGCGATCGGCAAAGCGCAAGTTGCCCTGCTCGGTGCGCAGC
>NZ_JRGK01000142.1 GCF_000764645.1 Aeromonas finlandensis | reverse complement strand
GCCTTGATGCGGGCCAGTGCCGCTGCCACCGGATCTTCGCCGCCTGCGGCCGTCATGGTCTGACGGCGCTGGGCGGCGGCTTCGGCATGGCGCGCTTCACGGGCCGCTTTCTCCCGCTCGAAGCGGGCCTGCTTGGCCTCAAAGCGCTGCTTGGCACGCTCGGCTTTTTCGGCCTCGGCGCGGGCTTCGCGAATGTCGTCTTTGGCGATCTTGTAGTACTGCACCAGCGGGATCTCGCTCGGGCAGACCCAGGCGCAGGCGCCGCACTCGATGCAGTCCATCAGGTTGAGTTTCTCGGCCTTGTCATACTCCTTGGCCCGGCTGTACCAGTAGAGCTCTTGCGGCAGCAGGGTGGCCGGGCAGGTATCGGCACAGGCGCTGCAACGGATGCAGGGCTGCTCCGGGCCGGGGGCGGGCAGTTCAGCCTGCGTCGGCGCCAGCAGGCAGTTGGTGGCCTTGACCACAGGTACCATGGCGTGGGGCAGGGTAAAGCCCATCATAGGGCCACCCATGATCACCCGCTGCTCCGCTTCCGGTTGCAGTTCGAAACGCTGCAACAGCCAGCGCACCGGCGTACCGAGGCGCACCCAAGCGTTGCCGGGCTTTTTGAAGCTGTCGCCGGTGAGGGTGACGATCCGCTCGATCAGCGGCTCGCCGTCGATAATGGCGCGCTTGATGGCAAACACGGTGGCGACGTTGAGCACCATGATGCCGATATCGACCGCGCGGCCCCCCTTGGGCACCTGACGACCGGTCAGCAGTTCGATGGTCTGCTTGGCGCCGCCCGAGGGGTACTTGGTCGGCACTGTCTTGACCAGCACATCCTCATCGGTGGCGTGGCGGGTCAGCTCGGCGATCGCCTCGGGCTTGTTGTCTTCCACCCCGATCAGGGTCAGCTTGGGTTTCAGCAGGTGCTTGAGTACCCGGATGCCATCCATGATCTCGCCTGAGTACTGCTGCATCAGCCGATCGTCGGTGGTGATATAGGGTTCGCACTCCAGCCCGTTGACGATCAGGATCTCGGTGAGCTGGCCGCGGCCATCGAGCTTGCTGTGAGTGGGGAACACGGCGCCGCCAAGGCCCGCCACCCCTGCCTGCTGGATGCGCTCGAGCAGTTCGCCCCGCTCCAGATCCCGGTAATCGGGTGTGCCATTGCGCTCGCCCCACTCATCCTCGCCATCGGGGGTGAGGATGACGCAGAGATCGCCGAGCCCGGAGGGGTGGGCAACCGTGTGGTTGCCAATCTCGGTGATGGTGCCCGAGGTGGAGGCATGGACAGGGACGACTCGCCCCTTGGCGTAACGGGTCAGCGGCTGCCCTTTTTTGACCTTGTCGCCCACCTGCACCAACAGATCGCCCGCGGGGCCTGCGTGCTGGCGCAGCGGAATGATAAGGCGCGGCGGTAGACCGGCGTCCACCACCGGGCTCTGGCTCGATTGCAGCTTGTTGTCGGCGGGGTGAATGCCACCGTGAAAGTCCCAGATATTCCCGGCTTTGATGCGTTCAAGTAAAGACTGCATGGTTACTCCAACATCTTGACCGGAATCTTGCCCGGAACATGCACGTTATTGAGATCCCACTTCCAGTTATCGACCGTGGTGGGCACCGGGATCATCTCGATGCAGTCGGTCGGGCAGGGATCGACACAGAGATCGCAACCGGTGCACTCGTTGGCAATCACGGTATGCATCGCCTTGGTGGCGCCGACGATGGCATCCACCGGGCAGGCCTGAATGCACTTGGTGCAGCCGATGCACTGATCTTCGTGGATAAAGGCGACCTTCTTGACCGGCACTGCGGCCTCGTCACTGCCCCCCAGCGGTTGGGGCTCGACCCCCAACAGATCGGCGATCTTGCGCATGGTGGCCTCGCCACCGGGCACGCACTTGTTGATCTGATCGCCGTTGGCGAGCGCCTCGGCGTAGGGTTTGCAGCCGGGATAGCCGCACTGGCCACACTGGGTCTGGGGCAGCAGGGCATCGAGCTGATCGACGATGGGGTCTGCTTCCACATGAAACTTGACGGCGGCAAAGCCCAGGATAATCCCGAACGCCAGCGCCAGCAGGGTGAGCACCAGAATGGCAAAGAGAATATGGATCATGGTTATATCTTGATAAGGCCGGTAAAGCCCATAAAGGCCAGCGACATCAGACCGGCGGTGATCATGGCAATCGACACCCCGCGAAACGGCGCGGGCACATCGGCGGCGACCAGACGCTCGCGCATGGCGGCAAACAGGATCAACACCAGCGAGAAGCCGGTGGCGGCGCCAAAGCCGTAGATCACGCTCTGGATAAAGTCGTGTCGCTCATTGATGCTGAGCAGCGCCACCCCGAGCACCGCGCAGTTGGTGGTGATGAGCGGCAGGAAGATCCCCAGCAGGCGATAGAGGGTCGGGCTGCTCTTGCGCACCACCATCTCGGTAAACTGCACCACCACGGCGATCACCAGAATAAAGGCGAGGGTGCGCAGATAGGCGATATCCAGCGGCAGCAGGATATAGTGCTCCACCAGATAGGAGCTGGCACTGGCGAGGGTCATCACGAAGGTGGTCGCCAGCCCCATGCCGATGGCGGTTTCCAGCTTGCCCGAGACCCCCATAAAGGGGCAGAGGCCGAGGAATTTCACCAGCACGAAGTTGTTAACCAGCACGGTGCCGATCAATAAAAGCAGGTACTCAGTCATCAATTACCGTCACTGAAAGTCGGGTTATCCGGGTTTGAAGGCGGGCGGTATTATCTGACGTTAGGGCCAGTTAAACAACCGCAAGGCCGCATGGTTATTAGTCAAATAGCCAATATCAACACTGTTCCAGGAGGCACTGTGCACTTTTCGGGCAGAGAGGGCGGTAGCCAATTCTGGAATGGTGTGAATGCTCGCACAGTTTTATAGATTGTGGGTGGTGATGGCGCTACATGCTCATAACATATTGATGCATAACGCAATCAGCCGCGTTACTCTATGGCCTCCTCGCCTGTAGACAGAGTAATGAACATGTTCGAACAGCTTGCTGACGTTTTTTCTTCTGCCGCATTCAAGTACCTGTCCGTCGTTGATGCAGATTTCAAAAGCTCCCACCAGCATGAAATCGGCGGCCTTGTTAATGCCGGTATTGGTCGGGAATTGGGGATGCCTGATGATGGGAGCCAACTCACTATCCGGGCGACGATGGTTTATTTGAGCGAAAGCTATGATGAGCCGCTGGTCTCGGAAGATATCGTTACCTGGTATGATGTTCGGTATCAAAAAGAGGATCGAGGGGCTGAGTGGCGGCTTTATTACAAATCAAATGATGTCAGCAATCGTTTCAAACCTGGAGATTTTTTCCTGATTGCCCTGACTCGGGAAGGTTCTCTCCTGATGATATTTTGTCCTCCACATAGCGATTTTGAAGTGCAAATTCGGTCACTATTCGATGCGAGGAGTGTGGAAGCCAATGAAAAGGGACTGACACGATTAAATATCGGAAGGGGGTTGGCTGTTCCCATCAGGTTAATGCTTGCTCGTTACGGCATCGAAATTGGCCATGATGGCCCAGACTATCTTGACATTATTCTGGAAAGGTTTGGTGCGGCATTTCCTAAAACAAAAGACTTCTCTGCATTTACCAGAACATTGGGAAAAGATATTTGTCCTGTTGAAGAGCCCGATAGTGCACTGATTGAATGGATGGAGGTAGAAGAGTCTGCATTCCGTCAATTGGAAAGGCATATTGTAAAAAAGACTCTGTTAGCAGGTTTTGGGGAAAATGGTGATGACGTAGATGAGTTTGTTCGCTTTTCTCTGAGTGTGCAGAATCGTCGGAAATCTCGTAGTGGTCATGCTTTTGAAAATCATATTGAATTTATTTTAAACAAGTCTGGTGTTTACTTTGAACGAGGTGCTTTGACTGAGGCTCGTCAGAAACCGGATTTCATATTTCCAAGCTCTGCTTGTTATGCAGATAAAAATTTCCCTTCCGAAAAGCTGAGAATATTAGGGGCTAAAACCACTTGTAAAGACAGATGGCGTCAAGTCTTGGCAGAGGCTGCGAGGGTGGAGCGTAAGCATCTGATTACTATGGAACCTGCAATCAGTGAGAATCAGACAGAGCAAATGCAAGCAAATAACTTGCAACTTGTTGTACCTACGACTATTCAACAAACTTATACGCCCCAGCAGCAACCTCAATTAATGTCATTTCGAGATTTCATTAACGAGGTAAAAGGCTGCCAGTAGATAAAAAAGCCCGTCATAGAATATATGACGGGCTTTTTTATTAATTTTTCTTTGCTTTCATTATGTATGGCTTCATCAACTTGGCAACGGCAGCAAATACAGGAACTACGACAGAGTTACCAAACTGACGATAGGCTTGTGTATCTGAAACAGGGATTCTGAATTTATATTCACCCGGTTGTTCAAATCCCATCAGCCGTGCACACTCTCTGGGGGTAAGGCGTCGTGGTCTGTTTTGCTGATTTTGCTCATTATTGAAATCAGTCTCCGCTAGAGTCATATCCCAACCACGATCAATCAGAATCTCAGAGCCATCTTTGTGATAACGTGCGGACAAAGTCCTGGCGACAGTTGCCGGGTTTTTGGGGTCAACAAGACCATAGCCAAAGCCATTTCCTTTAGCTTGATGCTTTTTCGCATATTGATATAGATAAGACCACAACTTGGGGGTCAGAATATATTTCGAGTCGAGTTTTTCAACTGGCTCAAGCAGATCTGCGAAGGTAATCCTGTTTTCAGGAAATAATGTTGCAACATCTTTTAGCGTAAAACCTTCATGCAGGTTCAGATCTTTTCTGAAACCGACAAGTACAATACGTTCCCGGTGCTGCGGGATAAAGTGTTTGCCATCGATGATTTTGGGATCATCTGAACCGTTGATATCCAGGTCTGCAACCCAATATCCCAACTCAGTCAATGCTTCCTTTATTACCCGGAATGTGTTGCCTTTGTCATGGCTTTTCAGATTTTTTACATTTTCAAGCACAAAAGCTGTTGGCCTTTTGGCATCAATGATACGAGCCACATCAAAGAACAAGGTTCCCTGAGCTTCGCACTCAAATCCATGAGCGCGTCCAAGAGAGTTCTTTTTGGATACACCTGCCAATGAGAAGGGCTGACACGGGAATCCGGCAAGCAGTACGTCGTGATCCGGAATTTCTTTATCTATGTGGGCATAGACAAAATCACGATCATCATTGTCCGGCATGGTGATTTCACGGATGTCGGAATTGAATTTGTGTGCCGCTTCGTCACAGTACCAGTTGGCTTTGTAAGTTCTGACTGCCTGCTCATTCCATTCACTGGTAAAGACACATTGCCCACCAATATCCTCAAAGCCTTTCCGAATGCCACCAATACCCGCAAACAGGTCAATAAATTTGAAATCGTAATGGCCATGATGCTTCGGGGGAGAAGGGATGAGACTTTTCAGCATCTCTGTTTCGACATGAGTCAGCGGCTTTTGTTCGATCTTGCCATTGAGCCAGCGGTTCAGGGATTCACGAGTCCAGTCGGCATCGCCCAATGCACGCAACTTTTCAGCAACTTGCTTTTGGTCGTAGATTTCGAGGACTTTATCCATCAGATGGCGATCTTCAGCTTGGCGTTTGCTGGTGAATGCCTGATCTTCTTCAGGTGTGTTGTGTG
>NZ_JRGK01000141.1 GCF_000764645.1 Aeromonas finlandensis | reverse complement strand
ACCTGGAACAGTCACGTGCCAACATGGCCCGTAAGCTCAGTCCCGTATTGGACTTTGTTGCGGGTGCCGGTGAGCTGGCCACGTCGGGGGCCGGATCACTGAAAGAAGGTATGAGCCCTGATGCTAAAGAGGCAATCAACCGTCGTTTGGTGGATGAGACCCCAGAGGGGCACCTCGCCATAGGGGATGGCGCTGGTGATATCGATGTTTGGGCCATGAAGATGGCGCAGGGCGTTGGCTCTTTGGAGCCGACCCTGCTGGCCGGTGGTGTGACCGGTGTTGTTGCCAAGGCCAGCATTGGACGGGCGGTGACGGCATCGATGATCAAACGTGGTGCCACGCAGCAGGTAGCTGAGGCAGTAGCAGCCAAGACCGTCTCCAAGCTGGCCACCGGTGCGGCCATCACTACGGGGGCAACAGGTTCGGTCGGCAGTGCTGGGGTGAATACCAAGGAGACCGTACTTGGTATGAGTTATGACGAGCTTGCGGCCAGTGCCACCTTCCGCCAGGCCTTCACTCGCATCGACCAGGATCAGCAGACACAACACCTATCCGATGATGAAAAGCTGGCACTAGCCCGAGAAGAAACGGCCAACCTTGCCAGCCGCGCCACCATGAGCGACGCCAAGACTTGGGGCGCCGCTGCCATGGGCTCCATGATGGGCGATGCCATGTTGTTCAAGATGCTGGCAGGCAAGGTGGCTGCAGGCGGCATGCTAAAAGGCGCTGCCAAAGGGGCGGTGGGTGAGGGCATTGGCGAGACCCTTGAAGAGGGCGTTCAGCAATATGCGGTGAACGAATCCCTCAACGAGGTGGCTGCGGCAGACATCGACCCGATGAAAGGGGTGGTATCGAGTGCGCTGGAAGGTGGCCTTATCGGTATGGGCACGGGGGGCGCTGTCGGTGCTGCTGGCGGCCTGCGTGGTGGTAAGCATGTTGCTGAACCCAGTCAGAGTACTGGCGACGCCGTCACCGATCCTGCTTCACCAGTGATGGATGAGGCCGCCCCTGCGGCAGATCCCATTCCAGTAGATGATCCTGCGCAGGCGGCAGCGCCTGATCTGGCTACTGCCGTGGATGATTTGGCAGAGCCTGGGTCAACAAATACTGAACAAAATCCGCTCGGTCCCAGCGCCAGCAAGTTTGATGAAGTGAGGGATGTGCCTGCATACCTGCGCCAAGACGATACTGCCGAGCGCTTCCAAGGTATGGCTGAGGATACAGAGGTACAGCGCGCCTTGTCTGGGGAGTTCGGCCCGTCTGTGCAAGAGTTGGTTGCCGCCCAGATCGACAGGGGGGAGCAGGGACCAAGCCTCTATGAGCAGGTTCAGTCTGGCGCACTTGGGGTCGATCCGTTCGCTGGCAACCAAACTGCCTCACAGGTTGCAGCAGAGGGGCGCAAACCGAACGCACTGAGGGCACCAACCGAGCAAGAGCGCGAGATTGATGGCTATCGGCAGACGGCCGAGCAGAAGCAAAAAGAGAGCTTGGCTCAACGTGAGGCGTTACAGGGTGCCACGTTTGAGTCAGGCATTGAGTCGCAGTATGTCGCAGAGGTTGCCACACAGGTTCGTGAGCAAGCGATCGCGCGAGCTGGCAGTGAGACAGACTCGATCTTTGGCCCGCTTCAATCCTTACGCATTACCCGTAAAGGCAAACCATTTGCCAGTGAAAAAGAGGCACAGCTTGCCAGTCGCAAGGGTAAGGAGACCCCGGTGCCGCTTAATGGTGGCGGCTTTGGGGTAGCCGAGATTGTCGAGGTTGAGCAAGCAAAAACCACGCAACACGACGATCCCCATCCCAGTCAGCCACAAGCAGAGGTGAGCAATGAGCCCGTTACCCCAGTACCTGCAGTCAGCAGTAAGCGACAAGGTGATCAGCCTGGAGCAGGCCAACCAGCTGCAGCAGGTTCTGAGCCAACCCCTGCCGAACTCACCGACCGAATTGGAGCTGGAGATCCGCCAGCTCTCGCTGCTGCTCTACCTGTACCAGATGGACCATCTCTTGATGACCCGACACTAACAGCCCCGGCCACTGATGCCGGGGTTGTTGTTTCTGGGGCTGACACACCGGTAGCTCAGCCTAAGCCCTGGCATGAGGCCATTGATAACCCTGACGGCACCATCACCCTGAAAGGCGATCTGCCCATGATCAAGCGCTGGGCCAAGGATACCGGCGTGAAGGTGATCCCAGGCAAAGGTGGGCTGGTAGTGGCCACGTCGTCAGCTGCCAAGGTGCGGGAGTTTGCCAAGCCTGCCGCCAGTGAGCCGGTGCAGCAGATCGAAGCCGCTCGCGCCGAGGTAGCGCCGGAGCCCACCGACGCGCAGAAAGAGGCGGGTAACTACAAGAAGGGGCACCTCACGCTGCAGGGGCTGGATATCGCACTCGAGAACCCCAAGGGCTCCACCCGTTCCGGTACCGATCAGGACGGCAAGGCGTGGCAATCGACCATGGCTCACGACTACGGCTACATCAAGCGCACCCTGGGTGCTGACGGCGATCACGTCGATGTGTTCATCGGTGACCAGCCGGATAGCGAAACGGTCTATGTGGTGGATCAGGTGGACCCCAAGACCGGCAAGTTTGACGAGCACAAGGTGATGATGGGCTTTGCAGATGAAGCTGCCGCCCGCGTTGGCTACCTGGCCAATTATCAGCAGGGATGGAAGGGGCTGGGCGCCATCAAGGCCATGCCAGTCGAGGCGTTTAAGCGTTGGCTCAGTGACGGTGATACCACCAAGCCGGCGGTGGCTGGCAAGGCCGAGCCACAGAGCAAGATCGCAGATTTTGGCGAGAAGATTGGTGGGGCACGCAAGGATACCTGGACGGCGTACCGCGACACCGTCGAAGGGGATACCGCTGAGCAGATCAAGGCATTGCCTCTCTCCAAGGCGTGGCCAGCACCAGACTACGACAAGCTGATTGAGTCTGGAATGGATCGCCATGCGGTAGCCATTGCCAGGGCTGCTCGTGATGCTATCCCAGCCAAGCCTCGCGTCAGTTATAAGGTCGGTAATTGGGCGCAGGCGGTGAAGTCGCTGCGCGACCTGTCCCTTGGCCTGATGGATGGCACCCTTGATGCCGATGCGGCAAAGCGCGTGATCTCGAGCAGCGGCCTGCGCAGTGCCCATGCAATTCAGCACCGAGCAGAGCTCTATGTGGCGGTCGGCCACCAACGAAGCTTGGCCGACCTGACGCTCAGCCTGGGCAGTTACAGCCTCTACGAGGGGGTGAAGTACAACCCACCCAAGGGTATTTGGACCCTGAGCCGAGAGAGCAAGTCGAGTGTCTTCGGCAACTGGCCGCGAACCATTGCCTCAGGGGCGAGCAAGGCAGAAGTGATTGCTGCGTTCAAGCATCGTTATGACCAATTGACGCAAGCGGACAGTAAACCCAAAGCCATCTCGTTTGCCATTTACAGCCGCCGTGATGGCCAAGGCTGGATCGTTGGGAAGAAGGTGGGCCGCAACCACCTGGACCTGACAGAGGCATTCGATAACGTCAGTGATGCCAGAAAGTACCGTGATGACCACTATGACGAGCTGGTCAGCAAGCTGGAAAAGGCCAAGGAGATCCCGCATGAGCGCCGTGACATCAACCAGCCTCGTGTGGGTGAGGACATGCGCGGTGGGGCCGACGTTACCCCTGATCTGTTCGGTGAGGCATTTGGCTTTCGCGGAGTGGAGTTCGGTAACTGGGTGGAGCAGGGCCGTCGTCAGCGGGACTTGAACAATGCCTACGATGCGTTGATGGATATGGCGGCGGTGCTGGGGATCTCTCCCAAGGCGTTGTCACTCAATGGCGAGCTGGGGCTGGCGTTCGGAGCCAGGGGATCTGGTGGGGTTAATCCGGCTGCGGCTCACTATGAGCATGGCAAGGTGGTGATCAACCTCACTAAGATGAATGGCGCCGGTTCGTTGGGCCATGAATGGTGGCATGCGCTTGATGGCTACTTTGCCAGAGCCCGGGGCCAACCAGGCGACATGATGACCGAGGCACTGGATGTCTCTTTGGCGGCCCGGGAGAGCCCATTCGTCCACCGTGGTGACGTGCGCAAAGAGATGATCGAAGCGTTCGGTGCCGTCAACCGGGCCATTAAGCGCACCGCGCTCAAAGAGCGGTCACGCAAGCTGGATGACAAGCGAAGTAAGGCGTACTGGACCACCGATCGCGAGCTGAGCGCCCGGGCGTTTGAGTCGTACCTGATAGCCAAGTTGCAAGACCAGGGTGCCAGTAACGATTACCTGGCCAACATCGTCAGTGAGGCGTCCTGGGATGCGGAAGCTGCGCTGGGGATGCGGCTTGATGCGAGTTATCCCTACCCGACAGCCGGGGAGGTTCCTGCCATCCGGGCTGGCTTTGATCAGTTCTTTGACACCATTGAAGAGCGTGAGGAAGGGGATCGCCGGATCCTGTTTTCCAAGCAGGCCATGGCGCAAGGCGACAAGCCAGCCAAGCACCTGACCCAGAAAGAGGCGGAGCTGGTCACCAAGATATGGTTCAGGCAGTACCAGGGGGCCAGTGGCATTGATGTGCAGATCCACGCTACCCAGGCAGAGCTTGAGCGGGCGCTGGGGCTGGATGCCAAAGAGGGGTTGATCCGGCGCGCTGCGTTCGATGACGATGCAAGCACCCTGCATGTGGCCGCCGACACGATTGCCAATCCTACCCGGATGCGCGAGATCTTGCGCCATGAGGTGCTGGCCCACTATGGGTTGGCCAATGTGCTGGGCGATGGTGAATACACCAAGCTGATGAGCCGCCTGATCCAGTCCAAGAAAAACCCAAGTATGAAGGCTGTATGGGACTGGGTTGATACTCATTATGCTGACGAGGATATAGGTGTTCAGGCTGAAGAGGTGGTTGCCCACCTAGCTGAGCTGGAGCAAAGCGCCTGGGACCGCGGCTGGGATCGGGTGGTGGCCTGGGTCACCAAGGCCCTGCGCTCAGTTGGTTTCGTGCCTGATGGTATCACTGCCGCTGAGACCCGGACCCTGATCGAGGGGCTGGGTAAGAGGATGCAGCGTAGTGGCTCTGATGACGGTGGTTCTGGCGGCAAGAAGTTTAGCCAAGAGGAGAAGCCGGGTGAGAATACATTCAAACCGAATCCAGCCGAGGCAGAGGAATATCGCCGGCAATTAGGCAAGGTGATGACGTCACCAAAAAGCGGTGAAATGGTTATCGAAATGGGACGCACGCCCGCTGTGCTTCAAGCCGTTGGCGCGCCTGATCTGCCGCTGCGTATTACCAGAGACATTGTTCGCAAAGCCACAAACGGGGTCAAACATGATGTGCCGATGCCCGTGATTGAACAATTGCCTGAGCTGCTGCATGATCCGATCGCAGTATTCGATTCAAAAACTGAGCAGGGCGCCAAGACTATCTTGATCGATGCAAGTGATGCGTCTGGTCGTCCCATTATTACTGCTGTCCATTTGAATGCCAAAGCGGGACGTATTGATATCAACCGCATTGCCAGCGTTTATGGGAAGGATCATAGTCATCGTGTGTTGAGAGGCTGGTTAGAAGAGGGCTTGCTGAGATATGCCAAAGAAAAACAAAACCCGCTCGGTACGACCCAAGGGCTCCAATTGCCCAAGCGTGGTTCACCAGAACGGGTTTCTGACTCAAATATACTCTCCAGAGGAGACCTTGCCAAGGATGCTGACAAAGTCCGAGATCGAGTCGCTGCGGCAGGACATGCGGCGCCGGCACGAGGCGAACATGAAAGCCCTCGAGACGATGGATCTCTCCCACCTGATGGTCTGAAATTCAGCCAAACCAATACCGTCGCTGACAAGGCGATGGAAAAACTCAATCTGGGCCCCAAGCCTGACATCATCGATAATACCAAAGCCAACCTTGCCAAGCTGCGATCGGTAGATCGCGGAGTGGTCCAGTCATGGGTTGACCGCTTCATCAAAAAAGCCAATACCGAAGTGCTCGATGCCTTGGCTCCCATCAAGTATGCAGAGCAAGCCGCAGGCATTACGGACGCTGCCGACTCTGGCTATATCGCTGCACGGATGGCCACCGGGGCGGCCTCCACCATGCAGGCGACCATGCTCTATGGCCTGCCGGAATGGAAGGATGGGGTGATCCAGCGCAAAGCCGGAACCGGTGAGAAAGATGCGTTGCTGGGGATCTTCTCTGACCTGGGGGCCGACCTGCACAACTGGCTTGGCTGGATGGCCGGTCACCGGGCTGAAATCCTGCTGGGGCAGGGGCGTGAGAACCTGCTCGATGCCAATGACATCGCAGCGCTGAAAGGCGTCGGCAAGGGCAAAGAGGCCAAATTCATGGTGGCCAAGGCACGCTGGAACCGGCTTAATGCCGCCACGCTGGATCTGGCGCAAGAGGCTGGGCTCTTTACCGCTGAGGCGCGGGCCGAGTTCGAGAGCGAGTGGTATATCCCCTTCTTCCGCGAGTCGGAAGATGGCGACGTTATCGCCCCCTTCAAGCCGAAGGGGATCGCCAACCAGAACGCCGGTATTAAGAAGCTCAAGGGCGGCGAGGCCAACACCAACGATCTGCTCGAGAACATCTTCACCTCTACCTCCAAGCTGATCGATGCCTCCATGAAGAACATGGCGGCGCAAAAGACAGTTTGGAACTTGGCAGATACCGGTCTCATCGAGGTGGTGGCCAAGCCCAACATGATGGACTGGCGGGCACTCAAGAACGGCAAGGACCTGATCACCGTCAAGCTGGATGGTGAGGACTACATGATCCGGGTGGAGGATCCTGACCTTTACCGCGCCATGACCTTCTTCGATCGTCAGCCGTTCGGAACCATGATTAATGTGGCAGCCAAGGCCAAGCGCCTGCTGACAGCCGGCGTCACCGCATCACCCGAGTTCATGCTGCGCAACTTCTTGCGCGACTCACTCTCCAGCTGGGTGATCAGCAAGGATGGCTTCAAGCCGGTGATCGACTCCATCAAGGGGGTGAGGAAAACCCTGGCCATGGAGGGCAGCACTATTGATGTGATGTTCAGTGGTGCCAGCTTCCTTGGCGGCTACGTCAACGGCAATGACCCCACCGCGATGGCTGACACGGTGCGCAAGTCGCTGCGCCGCAAGGGGATGACGCCAGAGCAGATCGCCAGATATGAGAAGTCCATCATCCGTAATGCGGCTCACGCCAAAGGGGTAGTGGCCGACGTGTGGGAGAAGTACAACAGGCTTGGTGAGGGACTGGAGAACGCCAACCGTGAAGCGGTCTATGACGCAGCCATCAAGGCTGGCAAGAGCCATGCCCAAGCCGCCTTTGAGTCGAAGGACTTGATGGATTTTTCAATGCTAGGGGCGGCCCGAGCAATTCAAGGGGCGGCCATGGTGTTGCCGTTCTTCAATGCCCGCCTTCAGGGGCTGGGCAAGCT
>NZ_JRGK01000140.1 GCF_000764645.1 Aeromonas finlandensis | reverse complement strand
ATCTGTGGTGAGCCGGCTATTGGCCACCGAGATGCGCTGATCCGCATCCACCTTGGCAAAGCGGCTGGCATCGAGCGCATCTTGCAGCATGGCATCGAGCGCCAGCTCATCGAGGGATTCCGAGTAGGCGATGCCGACCCGGCCCTCCTTGATCAGGCGAATGCCGAGTTGTTGGCTGCTGGTCACCTTGTATTCACCGAGTTCGCCCTTGTCAGCCTTGAGGGAGAAGGCTTTCTCCTGATTGGCGATGATGTCTGCCTCGGCACCGAGGTCGGCCACTTTATCCAGTAGACGGGTGAGCAGTAGGTTCATGTCGAGTTGGCTCATCAGGCGTTCCCCCCGATCAGCATAAGGTCCACTTTCAGGAGCTTAATGGTGTCATTCATCAGGAATTACCTCCCACCAGGATATTGTCCACTTTGAGTGCGGGTTGGCCCACCGAGGTGGGGACCGAGCCCGAGACCGAGCCGCACATACCGGCGGCCAGCGCCAGATTGCTGCCCACCATGGAGATCTCTTTCAGCACCTGCGGACCGGTACCGATCAGGGTGGCCGACTTGAGCGGCTTGGTGATCTTGCCGTGCTCGATGAGGTAGGCCTCCTGCACGTTGAAGTTGAACTCGCCGGTGCCGGGCTGTACCGAGCCGCCCCCCATCTTCTTGGCGTAGATGCCGTGCTCCACCGTGGCCAGCATATCGTCGAGGCTGTGGTTGCCCGGTTCGATATAGGTGTTGCGCATGCGCGAGGTGGGGGCGTACTTGTACGATTCACGCCGACCCGAGCCGGTGCGGGCGTAGCCAGTTTTGATTGCGCCCATTCGGTCCACCAGAAAGCCGGTCAGTACGCCGTCCTTGATGAGCTGGGTATGCTGGGTCGCCATCCCCTCGTCATCGACGTTGATGGAGCCCCAGGCATTACCTTGCAGCCCTTCGTCCACCGCATTGACCACCGGATTGGCGATGAGCTGGCCCATCTTGTCGTGGAATACCGAGGCCTTCTTGGCCACAGAGGTGGTCTCCAGTAGATGGCCGCACGCCTCGTGGAAGATGACGCCGCCAAAACCGTTCTCCATGATGACCGGCAGGGTGCCGCTCGGGCAGGGGGCCGCACCCAGTTTCACCAGTGCCTGACGGGTGGCGGTGAGCGCCAGCTCGCGCGGATCGATGCGCTCGGCATGCTCCCAACCCATCAGGGCGCCCGGCGCCTCGTAGCCGACGCTCTGCTCGCTCCCTTCCCGGGCGATGGTCTGGGCCATGATGCGGTTGTAGTGGCGGCGATCAGCTACCTGCAACCCTTCGCTGTTGAAGATCTCCACCTCCTGCTCCCAGCCCAGCACGTTGCCGGAGAACTGGCTTACCTTGCCGCTCTCGGCGCGGGCCACCGCATCCATGGCGTGCAGATAGGCGATCTTCTGCTCCAGCAGCTTGTCGGCCGACAGCGGCAGGGCGATCGGGTTGCGGTCGGTCAGGCGACTGAAATCGAAGGCGGTGGCGGTCACCACGGGGTCGCGGCGGTCTTTGGCCGCCAGCAGGGTGACGATACGCAGCAGCTCGTCGCGGCTGGCCAGATTGGTGTAGCCGTAGAGCACCTTGTGGCCGTAGCAGAGGCGCACGCCGATGCCAAAATCGAGGCCGCCGCTGATGTTCTCTATCTGGCTGGAGAGCAGGCTGAGCTGGCTGCGGCGCTTGCGCTCCACAAAAAGCTCGGCGAAATCGGCACCCAGCGCCAGCGCGTGATCGAGTACGTCACGGGCGATGGTGGGGGCCAACAGGGAGAATGGAGTCATAGAGTATCCTTTTCTGGTCTGTCTGTTTGCTTCCGACACCCGGCGCTGATTGTTATGGGGTATCGGCTCCATTGTTGCAGACCAGCACAAAAAAGTCGCTATAGCGTCACGCGATGATACCGATTGAGAAAATCGGTGCGATAACTGCGCCCGGGCGGCCACATCAGTGGGCGAGTGGCCGCCTTGAGGGGAGGGGGAAGGATCAGAGCAGGGCGTGGATTTCGCTCAGGATCTGCTCGATCCACTGCTCGATGCGCGGATCGGTCTGGTCATATTGATTGGCATCGTCCAGCGCCAGTCCGACGAAGTGACGGCCATCGTCGATCAGTGCCTTGGAGGCATCGAATTCGTACCCTTCATTGGGCCAGTAGCCCACCAGCTTGACCCCTTTTGGCACCAGCTGATCGTGCAGCATGCCGAGGGCGTCCTGGAACCATTCGCCATAACCCAGCTGATCACCGAGGCCAAACAGGGCGATGATGCGTCTCTCCAGATGGAGATCGGCGATATCTTCCCAGCGGGACTCCCAGTCCTCCTGCAGTTCGCCAAAATCCCAGGTGGAGATGCCGAGGATCAGGATCTCGTAATCCTCCATCCGGCGCAGGGAGACATCCTTGATATTGTGAATATCCACCAGCTCGGGGCCGATGAGGGCGCGGATCTTCTCGGCAGCCATCTCGGTGTAACAGGTGGTGGAACCGTAAAACAGACCAATCTTCATCGCTCTTCTCTCTGTTGGCGCTTTCTCGCTTGCTTTTGGCGCCTTCTCGCATGCTCGTGTGGGCTGCGCCATGTTGGCAACACGATGGGTAACGTAAGGGGAGGGCGCCAGTCTAGCAGATTGCCATTCGACCTTCACCGCCCGGCAAGGCGGGCGGCAAAAGTGCCTTGTCTTTCCAATGAGCTGGCGCGTTACAATGGGCCATCGATCCCCTGATTGCAGCACACCATGAGCAAGCCCGACCCCCATCCCCTGATTGAACCCTTCCTCGACGCCCTCTGGCTGGAGCGGGGATTGTCTGACAACACGGTCAGCTCCTACCGCAGCGATCTGGAGAAGTTCTCCCTCTGGCTCGACGAGCAGGGGAGCTCGCTGCTGCTGGCGGGGATGGACGAGATCCAGCACTACCTCGCCTGGCGGGTGGATCACCTGTTTGCAGCAAGCAGCACCGCCCGCTTCCTGTCGGCTTTGCGCCGTTTTTACCAGTATCTCAACCGCGAGAAGCTGCGCAGCGATGACCCGACTGTACTGCTGGAGGGGCCCAAATTGCCGAAAAAATTGCCCTCCGATCTCAGCGAGGCCGAGGTGAACGCGCTGCTGACGGCGCCGCTGGTGGAGGACCCGCTAGAGCTGCGGGACAAGGCGATGCTTGAACTGCTCTATGCCACCGGGCTGCGGGTCTCCGAGCTGGTGGGGCTCACCGCCGAGCATGTCAGCCTGCGTCAGGGGTTGGTGCGGGTGGTGGGCAAGGGGAACAAGGAGCGGCTGGTGCCGATGGGTGAGGAGGCGATGCACTGGCTGGAGCGTTACTACCGGGAGGCGCGCACCCTGCTGCTGGGCGGCACCAGCTCGGATGTGGTATTTCCTTCCAAGCAGGCCCGTATGATGACCCGCCAGACCTTCTGGCATCGCATCAAGCTCTACGCGCAGCGGGCCGGGATCAACGGCGAGCTCTCCCCCCATACCTTGCGCCACGCCTTCGCGACCCATCTGCTCAATCACGGCGCCGATCTGCGGGTGGTGCAGATGCTGCTGGGCCACGCGGATCTCTCCACCACCCAGATCTACACCCATGTGGCCAACGAGCGGCTCAAGGCACTGCACGGTGAGCACCATCCCAGAGCCTGATCGTCATCCCCCTCAAAACAAAAAACCGCCAGCAGGCGGTTTTTTTATCTCTACACGACAGGAGATGGCGCTTATTGCCCTTGCCGGGATTTCAGCAGATCGCGGATCTCGGTCAGCAGTTCCTGATCCTTGGTCGGGCCTGCCGGTGCGGCGGCCTCTTCTTCCTGCTTTTTCTTGAGGGTGTTGATGGCCTTCAGCCCCATGAAGATGGCGAAGGAGATGATCAAAAAGTCGATGATGGTCTGGATGAACTTGCCGTAGGCGATGACCACGGCGGGTGTCGTCCCCTCTGCGGCCTTGAGGGTAACTGCCAGGTCGCTGAAGTCCACGCCGCCCAGGATCAGGCCGATAGGCGGCATGATCACGTCACCGACGAAGGAGGAGACAATTTTGCCGAAGGCGGCACCAATGATGATACCGACCGCCATGTCGATGACGTTGCCGCGGGCGGCAAAGGCTTTGAACTCTTGAATCAGGCTCATTTTTTTCTCCGAAATTAAACAAGATAGGGTGTTGCTTGCCCCTGCCAAAGGGCGAACTCTTATCAGGAAAACGGAGGTGAGATCGCGTTATTCCTGTCGTCCTGACTAGCTTGCTGGGGTTGGTCTCTCTTGGCAATCGGGCGGTATGCTTTTTTTGGTATGGCATGATATTAATTTTTTGCTAAGTAGCCGGTTGAATAACGAACTTTGCTACTGTAATTTGCGGAGTCCATTCATTCATACCGCGTGAGTAAACCAGTGAAGTATTTACTACTGGGAATGATGCTGCTGTGCACATTTGCTGCCAGAGCGGGGATGGATCCCCAAGCCTTGAAAGCCGCCATTTCCACTCGGCTTGGGATACCCGTTTATATGGTGGATCAGACACCTATTACGGGCCTCTATATGCTGGGCACCTCCAAGGGAGTGCTCTACAGCGATGCCAAAGGGGACTATGTGGTACAGGGGGTCATGCTGGATATGACCCATGATATGAAGAACCTCACCATCTCCGGCATGCGAAGTCAGCGTCGACTGGGGTTGTCTCAGGTGGCCCATGCCCCTCTGGTGATCAAGGCCAGCAATGAGCGCCACCGGGTTGCACTCTTTCTCGGTGAACAGGACGCGGCGCGCCGCCAACTGCCCGACACGTTGCAACATCTGCAGGCGTCCGGAGTGAGTGTCGAGGTCTACCCCGTCATAGAACACGCTTCACAAGCGGCTGACTGGTGCAACGATCCCCTGTTGCAAAACGATCCCTTTAAAGCTTATTTGCCTCAAAAGGCATGTAGTGAGACCCTTATCCAAAATATTGGCCTGAGCCAATGGTTGGGGGTCAAGGTACTGCCGGCCTGGGTCTCCTCCGACGGGGATCTGGTGCGCGGGTATCAGAGCCCCGAACAGCTGCTCAAGATACTGGATCACATAGATGCCCCTGCAAATCCGTCGTCGTCCGCGAGTTGATGATTCCCATCTGCCTGCCACTCTGCATCCTCTACTTCGCCAAATCTTCGCCAGCCGTGGCGTAGATGATCCCGTCCTGCTGGAGCGCAGCGCCAGCCAGCTGTTGCCGCCCCAGCGCCTCTATGGCATGGAGCAGGCGGTGCCGCTGCTGGCGGATGCCCTGACCACCCAGAAACGGATCCTTATCGTCGGTGACTTCGACTGCGACGGTGCCACCAGCTCGGCCCTGTGCGTGCTGGCCCTGCGTGCCATGGGTGGCCGCCACATCGATTTTCTGGTGCCCAACCGCTTCGAATTCGGCTACGGCCTCACCCCCGAGATCGTCGAACTGGCGGTGGCCCGCGGCGCCGAGTTTCTGATCACGGTGGACAACGGTATCTCCAGCATCGCCGGGGTGGCGGCGGCCAAGGCGGCTGGCATGCAGGTAGTGGTTACCGATCACCATTTGCCGGGTCAGGAGTTGCCTGACGCCGATGCTATCGTCAATCCCAACCAGCACGGTTGCGACTTCCCCTCCAAGTCGCTGGCCGGG
>NZ_JRGK01000014.1 GCF_000764645.1 Aeromonas finlandensis | reverse complement strand
ATTACAGGCCTATGCAGGCATGGGGTTCTTGTCATTCGCCATGATAGTGATGGGCAGCCCGATCGGGAATACCGGTACCTGGTTCGGCTCCATGGTGATGGTCGGGCTGGGACTCTGGATCGAGCTCAGCGATTACTATGACGAGGATGAGGACGAGAACGATCAATCCTGAACCGGATGACGATTCAACAACAAAGGCGGAGCGATTCCGCCTTTGTCATTTCTGCCGTTTGGCAATGTGCCCGGATCAGCGGGTCGAGCGCATGGCCCGCTCCAGATGCAGCGCTGTCTGCACCGGGTTCGCTTTGGGGTCGTTGAAGAAGTTGCTCAGCACATCGAGGATCGCCTGCCGCATATTGGTCGGCGTCGCCATCCCTTCCGCCATGCTCGGCAGCAGGTTGTCCTGTTTTTCCGCCTGCAGGAAATCCTGATAGGAGCGCACGGCGCAGCGGTCGAACTTGCTCATGTCGGGGTTGGTCAGCGCCGGGATCGACCCCTTCACCCGATTGAACTCCGCCTGGAATTTCGGCGTCATCAGCAGTTGGGCCAGATCGCCCTGCGCCTGCAACTGGGTCGGATCCCGCTGTTTGAACATGGCGATGGAGTCGAGGTTGTAGCTGAACAGCCCGGTGCTGCCCGGGCTCGGCAGGCAGGCGATATCCTCACCCGGCCGGTAGTTGCCGGCGCTCAGCTCCCCCTTCACCCAGTCGCCCATCACCTGCATGGCGGCGCCACCGCTCTCCAGCAGATTGGTGGCCTGATGCCACTTCAAACCGGCGTATTTTTGCGGCACATAGGCGCGCAGCTGCTGGAAGCGGGTCAGCACTCGCACCATGTCGGGGCCGGTCAGGGTGGCGCTGTCCTGTTCGAGGAACGCCTTGCGGTAGAACTCCTTGCCCCCCTCACCGAGTGCCACTGTTTCAAACAGGACCGCCAGCTGCCAGGGCTCGTTGCCGATGGCGAGCGGAGTGATGCCCCGTTTTTTAAGCTGGTCGGCGATGGTGACAAACTGGGCCCAGTCACTTGGCGGGGTCAGTTTCTGCTGTTCGAATACCTTGCGGTTGAGCCACAGCCAGTTGACCCGATGGATACCGGTGGGCACCGCCATCAGGGCGCCATTCTGGCTGAGGGTGGCCCGCACCATGGGAGGCATCTTGGTGTACCAGCCGAGGTGATCGGCCATCGGGCTGAGATCGCGCAAAAAGCCGAGTCCGGCCCACTCCTTGAGCTCGTAGCCCTTGAGGTGGGCCGCTTCGGGCGGGTTGGCGGCCAGTGCCCGGCTTTTCAAGACCGTCATGGCGCTCTTGCCGCCGCCACCCTGCACTGCAAAGTCGTTCCACTGGTTGCCCTGGGCGATCCACTCCGACTTGAGCACTTCGACCGCCTTCGCTTCGCCGCCGGAAGTCCACCAGTGCAGCACCTCCACCTGGGAGGCGCAGACAGAACCGGAGAGCAGGGCGAGCAGGGGAATAGGGAACCACTTCATAGGGGAACTACCTTGGTAGGGAGAGTGTGGCCTGCAGGCCACCTTGCGGACGGTTTTCCAGCACCAGATCGCCGCCGTGGGCGTGGGCAATGTTGCGGGCGATGCCAAGGCCGAGGCCGGTTCCCGCCTGATCGGTGCTGAGCCGGTAGTAGGGCTCGAAGATGCGTTCGAACTGATCGTCCGGCAGGCCGGGGCCCTCGTCCATGATGAAGAGGATCAGCATCTCCTCGTCATCCATGATGATGATGCGGACCCGCTGGCCGTACTTGATGCCGTTATCCACCAGATTGCCGATGCAGCGCTTGAGGGCCAGCAGCTTGCCGCGATAGGCCCATTTGCAGTGGCCTTCGATGGTCAGCCGTTCGTCGTGCAGGTTCATCGACTCCGCCATCTGCTCCAGCAGGGCGTTGATGTCGATCTCCTCGATATTCTCGTGAATGTCGGTCTCTTTTACCGTCTGCAGCGCCCCTTTCACCATCAGCTCCAGCTCGTCGAGATCCTTGTTGAACTTGCCGATCTGTACTTCATCGTCGAGCAGTTCGACCCGCAGCCGCAGTCGGGTGATGGGGGTCTTGAGGTCGTGGGAGATGGAGCTGAACAGCCGCTCCCGATCGTCGATATAGCGGCGAATGCGGTGCTGCATGATGTTGAAGGCACGGGTGGCCGCCACGATTTCCGATGCCCCTTCCTCTTTGAGCGAGGGTTGGTCGATATCCTTGCCGAGGTTGACCGCCGCCTTGGCCAGCCGGCGCAGCGGGCGGGTCTGCCAGCGCACCAGCATAAAGGTGAAAAAGCAGAGGAACACCGTCATCAGGGCGATAAAACGCACCTGATTGCTCGGCATCACGGTATCGTCGAGGGTCATGTAGGGGGCGGGCAGCAGGGCCGCCAGATAGAGCCACTCCCCCTTTTCAATTTCGATCTGGGTCACCAGTACCGGCGGATTGAGCGGTTCCAGCGACAGGGTATAGCGGGCCCAGGAGGAGGGGAGATCCGCCAGCAGGGTGTCATTGTTGAAGACGTGGAGATCTTCGGGCCGGGAGAAGTCCACCTTGATCGCCATGGCATCGGAGAGCTTGCGGGTCAGCACCCCTTGCACCTCCTGCAGCACCAGCATCTTGCGCTCGCTCTCGGGGATGGCGTTGATGTGGATCTCTTCCTCGTTGAGCGAGACGAAGAAGCGGCTGCCGCCCATGTTGCGCAGCTGGTCCAGCGCGATATGGCGATACTGCAGCGGCAGGGATTTGAAGAAGTTGACGGTGGAGGCGGCGGAGAGCGCCAGATTGCGGGTGGTGCTGATCATCCCCTCCAGCTCCCGCTTCTGGATCTGCTGCATCCAGATGCCGGTCAGAATGGTCTGGGAGAGCAGGATGGCCAGCAACAGCAGCAGGATCATCCGTGACAGCAGGGAGCGGGGTACCAGCGCCCCCCAGGACCACTTGTTGCTCATGGCAGCTCGTGCACCTCGGCAATCAGCATGTAACCGCTGCCGCGAATGGTCTTGATGATGCGCGGGCTCTTGCCGTTGTCACCCAGTTTCTGGCGCAGACGGCTGATCTGCACGTCGATGCCGCGCTCCATCGGCAGGCTTTCGCGGCCGCGGGTGGCATCGGAGATGGTGTCCCGATCCAGCACCACGCCTGGCTGTTGCAGGAACATGCCGAGCAGCATGGCATCGCTGCCGGAGAGATCCAGCAGGCTGCCATCGTCATGGGTCAGCTGGTGGCTCAGGGTGTCGAGGGTCCACTCGGCAAAACGCAGGCGGCGGCTCGGCTCTTTCTCTTTTTCCGGCTGGCGGAATTCGGCGCGGCGCAGCAGCGCCTTGATGCGGGCCTGCAGTTCACGGGGGCTGAACGGCTTGGCGATATAGTCGTCGGCGCCCAGTTCCAGGCCGATCACCCGATCCGCTTCGTCGGAGGCGGCGGTCAGCATGATGATGGGCACCTGGGAGTCACGACGGATCTGCTGGCAGAGGGTAAAACCATCCTCGCCGGGCATCATGATGTCCAGAATAATCAGGTCCGGGCTGTGCTGGGCGAGTTGCTGGCGCATCTCGTTGCCCTCCGCTGCCGTCAATACCTGAAAGCCCGCCCGGGTCAGGTACTCATTGAGCAGCTCGCGGATCTCTTGGTCGTCATCGACGATCAGCAGTTGTTTGCTCATTGACATATGTATGTGCATCCACCCATTTTTTTGTGCAGATTGAACCTGTCGGGGGAGTAAAAAGCAAGCAAGCCCCCCATCTAATGTGAGGTTTAAGGTAATAACAGGCTATTGATAAGTTTAAAACGAAAAAAGGCCGACCCAAACGGGACGGCCAACAGACAACTTCTGACCACTGACGCTCACCCCGTGTGGCGATCGTCACAGATTTGAAAAGGGGCCAGTCAGACTGGCCCCGAAAAGGGACAACTCTCAGTAGTGCATCCCGTCGATCTGGCTGGTCATCACACCCGTTCGAATACGGTGGCGATGCCCTGACCCAGACCGATACACATGGTGGCAACCCCTAGCGTGGCATCCTTCTCCTCCATCAGATTGATGAGGGTGGTGGAGATGCGCGCACCGGAGCAGCCGAGCGGGTGGCCCAGCGCAATGGCGCCGCCGTTCAGGTTTACCTTTTCGTCCACCACGTCCTGCAGACCGAGGTCCTTGACGCAGGGCAGGGACTGGGCGGCAAACGCCTCATTCAGCTCGAACAGGTCGATATCACCGACAGTCAGACCGGCACGCTTGAGCGCTTTCTGGGTCGCCGGTACCGGGCCGTAACCCATGATGGCGGCATCACAACCGGCGATGGCCATGGCACGCACCTTGGCACGGGGCGTGAGGCCGAGGGCCTTGGCGCGATCCGCACTCATCACCAGCATGGCGGCGGCGCCGTCAGACAGGGCTGAGGAGGTGCCGGCAGTGACGGTGCCGTTGACCGGATCAAACACCGGGCGCAGCTGGCTCAGGGTTTCGACTGTGGTCTCCGGGCGGATCACTTCGTCGTAGTCGTAGAAGAAGCGGGCGCCGCTGGCGTCATGGCCTTCCAGCCCGACGATCTCCTTGGCAAAACGCCCCTCCACGGTCGCCGCATGGGAGCGGCGATGGGAGCGAGCGGCAAACTCGTCTTGCTGCTGACGGCTGATGCCGTGCAGCTTGCCAAGCATTTCGGCGGTCAGCCCCATCATGCCGGAGGCTTTCGCCACCGACTTGGCCATGCCGGGGTGGAAGTCGACGCCGTGGCTCATCGGCACGTGGCCCATGTGCTCGACGCCGCCGATGATGAAGATATCCCCATCACCCACCTGAATGGCGCGGGAGGCGTCATGCAGCGCCTGCATGCTTGAGCCGCACAGGCGGTTGACGGTGACCGCCCCCACTTGCTTGGGAATACCGGCCAGCAGCGCGGCGTTGCGGGCAATGTTGAAGCCCTGCTCCAGGGTCTGCTGCACGCAGCCCCAGTAAATATCCTCGATCTCGTTCGGGTCGAGGTTGGGGTTGCGCAGCAGGATGGATTTCATCAGGTGCGCGGACAGATCTTCTGCACGCACGTTGCGGAAGGCGCCGCCCTTGGACCGGCCCATCGGGGTCCGGATACAGTCGACAATGACTACGTCTTTCATGAATGGATCTCCTTTCCGCAATCAGTAGAAGGTTTTGCCCTGGGCAGCCATTTCACGCAGCTTGTCGCTGGCGCGGTAGAGCGGGCCCAGATCGGCATACTGGTCGGCCATGGCCACGTAGCGATCCAGACCAATGGTGTCCAGATAGCGGAACACGCCGCCGCGGAAGGGAGGGAAGCCCAGACCGTAGACCAGTGCGATGTCGGCTTCGGCTGGGGTGGCAACAATGCCCTCTTCCAGACAGAGCACCACCTCGTTGATCATCGGGATCATCATGCGAGCGATGATGGCTTCCTTGTCGAAATCCTGCTTCGGCTTGGCAATAGGGGCCAGCAGCTCGTAGCTGGCGGCGTCGGCCACCTTCTTCGGCTTGCCCTTCTTGTCTTGCTCGTAAGCGTAGAAACCCTTGCCATTCTTCTGACCGAAGCGGCTCACCTCATACATCACGTCGATGGCGGTGCGGCCTTCCTTGCTCATGCGAGCCGGGAAACCTTGCGCCATCACGTCACCGGCATGGTGACCGGTGTCGATACCGACCACGTCCAGCAGGTAGGCGGGGCCCATCGGCCAGCCGAACTCTTTCTCCATCACCTTGTCGACGGCCGCGAAGTCGGCGCCATCGGCGACCAGCTTGTTGAAGCCGAAGAAGTAGGGGAACAGCACGCGGTTGACGAAGAAGCCCGGACAGTCGTTGACCACCACCGGGGACTTGCCCATGGCGGCGGCATAGGCCACCACGCGGTTGATGGTTTCATCGGAGGTCTGCTCGCCGCGGATGATCTCCACCAGTGGCATGCGGTGCACCGGGTTGAAGAAGTGCATGCCGCAGAAGTTCTGCGGGCGCTTCAGCCCCTTGGCCAGCAGGGAGATGGGAATGGTGGAGGTGTTGCTGGCGAGCACGGCGTCTTCGCCAATGATCCCTTCCACTTCGCCCAGTACGGCGGCTTTCACCTTGGGATTCTCGACTACGGCTTCCACTACCACATCCACATGCTTGACGTTGTCATAGCTGAGGGTCGGAGTAATGGCAGAGAGCACCTGGCCCATCTTGATGCCGTCGATGCGGCCCTTTTCGAGCTGGCCGTTGAGCAGCTTGGTGGCTTCGCCCATGCCAAGTGCCAGTGCCTTCTCGTTGATATCCTTCATCACCGCCGGAATGCCCTTGCTGGCAGACTGGTAGGCGATGCCGCCCCCCATGATGCCGGCACCCAGTACGGCGGCGTGGCCGGTGGCCTTGCTTGCCTGCTTGGCCGCCTTCTTGGCCAGCGCCTTGATGTGCTGATCGTTCAGGAAGATACCGACCAGCGCCTTGGCGACATCGGTCTTGGCCAGCTTGATAAAGCCCTGTGCCTCAACAGCCAGTGCCTCGTCACGGCCCATACCAGCGGCGGCCTCGACGGTTTTCACCGCGGTCATCGGCGCCGGATAGTGTTTGCCCGCCACGGCGGCAACCATGCCGGCGGCGGTGGTGAAGCTCATCATGGCTTCCAGTTTGGAGAGGCGCAGCGGGGCTTTTTTGGCGGCGCGACGGCTCTGCCAGTCCAGCTTGCCCGCGATGGCGTCTTTGATCATCTGCAGCGCAGCGCTCTGCAGCGAGTCGGGGGCGACTACGGCATCGATGGCGCCAACCTTGAGGGCGTCATCGGCACGGTAATCCTTGCCGGTGGTGATCCACTCCAGCGCGTTGTCGGCGCCGATCACTCGCGGCAGACGGACGGTGCCGCCAAAGCCCGGCATGATGCCGAGTTTGGTCTCGGGCAGGCCAATCTTGGCGCTGGTGTCAGCCAGACGGAAGTCGGTGGAGAGGATGGTCTCGCAGCCGCCGCCCAAGGCGTGACCCTTGATGGCACAGAGGGTCGGCACCGGCAGATCTTCGATGGCGTTGAAGATGTCGTTGGCCTTTTTCAGCCAGCCGAGCAGATCTTCTTGCGGCAGATCGAACAGTTCCAGGAATTCGGTAATATCGGCGCCGACGATAAAGGCGTCTTTGCCGGAGGTGAGGATCAGACCTTTTAGTTCACGTTCTTGTTGTAATGCGGCGATCGCTTCGCTCAGGGAGAGCAGGGTAGCGCGATCCAGCTTGTTGACTGAACCCGGGGCATCAAACCTCAGTTCGGCAATGCCGTTTTCGAGGTAGCTGACCGACAGGGTTTCGCCTTGGTAGATCATGAGAGTGTCTCCTTGTTCCCACTCAGTGGGGGGTGTTGCTCCTTTATCCCCAGCAGGGGGCGAGGCTCACTATTGATCCAAAAGGAGACATTTTCAACACCTATTTAAAACATTTGTTTAACAGTTATCGAGTAAAAGCTCCTCATCACAAAACGGGCAAAAGAGAGGCGCCTTGCGGCGCCTCTGATGGATGTGAGTTTGTTATCAACTGGCCAGTTCCGGCCGGTTGCGATACTGGTTCAGCACCTCGGGATCGGCGAGGGCGTGGGTGTTGTTGACGGGTCTGTTGTGCACCACTTCCCGCACCGCCAGTTCGACGATCTTGCCGGACTTGGTGCGGGGGATGGCATCCACCTGCAGGATGCGGGCGGGCACGTGGCGGGCGGTGCAGTGTTGCTTTATTTGCTGGCGGATCCGCTCGCGCAGCGGTTCGTCCAGTTTGCAGCCCGCCTTGAGTTTGACGAACAGCACCACCCGCTCGTCCTGCTGCCACTGCTGGCCGATGACGATGCTCTCTTCCACCTCGTCCAGTTGCTCGACATAGCGGTAGATCTCGCTGGTGCCGATGCGCACGCCGCCCGGGTTGAGGGTGGCGTCGGAGCGGCCGTAGAACAGAATGCCGCCGGTCGGGGTCAGCTCGATCCAGTCGCCGTGGCACCAGATGTTGTCGAACCGCTCGAAGTAGGCCGCGTGGTACTTGTCGCCGCTCTCATCTCCCCAGAAGCCTACCGGCTGGGCCGGGAACGGTTTGGTGCAGACCAGCTCGCCCTTCTCCCCCTGCACCGGCTGGCCCGCTTCGTTGAACACCTGCACCGCGAGACCGAGTCCGCGTCCCTGACTCTCGCCGCGATAGACCGGGCTGAGCGGGTTGCCGATGACGAAGCAGGAGCAGATGTCGGTGCCGCCGGAGATGGAGCTGAGCTGCACATCCTGCTTGATATGTTGGTAGACGTAGTCGAACCCCTCTGGCGACAGCACAGATCCGGTGCTGCAGATCAGCCGCAAGTGCGGCAAGTTGTGGGTGTTGATGGGGGCATAACCCTGTTTGTGCAGCGCATCGAGATACTTGGCCGAGGTACCGAACAGGGCGACCTGCTCGTCGCGGGCCAGATCCCACAGCACGTTGCCGTCCGGATAAAACGGCGAGCCGTCGTAGAGCACCAGGGTGGCGCCGGAGGCGAGGGCGCTCACCAGCCAGTTCCACATCATCCAGCCGCAGGTGGTGAAGTAGAAGATCCGCTCCCCCGGTTTGATATCGCAGTGCAGCTGGTGCTCTTTCAGGTGTTGCAGCAGGGTGCCGCCAATGCCGTGCACGATGCACTTGGGTTTGCCGGTGGTGCCGGAGGAGTAGAGGATGTAGAGCGGATCGTTGAAGGCCATCGGCTCGAAGGCGAGCTGGGCACCGTGCTGGCTTGCCAGTAGTTGCTGCCAGTCGTGGCCAAACTGCAGCGGGTTGCCGAGCAGGGGGATCATCACCGTCTGCTCTATGCAGCCTAACTGGCTCACCACGCTGGCGACCTTCTGCTGAATGTCGATCCCCTTGCCGTTGTAGCGATAGCCATCCACCGCGAACAGCACCCGGGGCCGGGTCTGGCCGAAGCGTTCCACCACGCTGGCTTCGCCGAAGTCGGGGCTGGTGGAGGTCCAGATCGCACCGAGGCTGTTGGTTGCCAGCATGGCAACCACGGTTTCCGGAATATTGGGCAGGTAGGCCGCCACCACGTCGCCACGACCTATGCCCTGATGGCGCAGCCACTGGGCCAGCCGGGCCACCTGATCACTCAATTCACGCCAGCTCAGCGTGCGGCTTGGACTCCCTTCGATGCGGGAGATGATAGCCGGGCTCTCATCCTGACGGCGCAGCAGGTTTTCGGCGAAGTTGAGGCGACTGTCGGGGAACCAGCGGGTACGCTGCATATCCTGACGGTTCTCCGCCACTATGTTGCCGAGCTCGCCCTTGACGCCACAGTGCTGCCACACCAGCGGCCAGAAACGGGTGGTCTTCTCCACCGACCATTGGTAAAGCTGCGGATAGTTCTGCAGTTGCAGGCCGTGGAAGCGGTTTACCTCGGCCATAAAGCGGTAGAGGTTGGATTGCTGCATTCCGAGCGGATCCGGTTGCCACAGGCAGAGGTTGTCCATGAGTAATCCCTGACTTCATGTATCTACCGGCAGTGTATTGAATTGTTTTTGATTTGTTAACGACTGGTTCTCTGTTGATAACAAACGGTTTG
>NZ_JRGK01000139.1 GCF_000764645.1 Aeromonas finlandensis | reverse complement strand
GGCCCTGTTTGAGCGCGATTTTCGCATCGAGGTGCTGGGGCGCGCCGCCGAGGTGGATCACCCGCGGGTGCTGTCGGGTCAGCTCTCCTACTTCGATGAGGTAGCCTATCGGCTGGTTCGCCGTGGCTAACGGGTAGCTAACGGGCGGCCAAAGGGTGATCTGCGCCGACAAATTGTCGGGCTGCATACTCTTCGCTACCACCTTTGACATAGATCAACGTGATTGGCGGGGGGAGTGCCTAATATGAGGCTGTTTCTCAATCACTGTTGGCATTGCAAAGCGAGTATCGGGTCTGTCCCGCTTGCTGATCAGCAACTCAGTGTCTGATTTTCACGCTCATGTTCACTTTTGGCGGCTTTGGTCGCAATTGTTATGGTTTTTCCAGCCGACCCTGATGGGTCGGCTTTTTATTGCCTGCGATTTGCCGTGGGAAGGAAAAACGGAGGATATCGAGGCCTGATCAGGCCTCGAAGGTGGCAGCATTGAGCCGAAACGCCTTGGGATCATCGATAAACTGGCCAGTGATCCGCTCGTCATGTTCGTGCCCCTGACCATAGCTGCAGAGGATCAGCCGATCGGAGGTGCGCGAGCGCAGCTGGGTGATAAAGCGCACCAGATCGGCGCGGCTTAAGTGACCCACTTCGTCACAGACCCGTTCCCGCTGATCGAACCCCAGATCCTTGTTGCCGATGCTGACCCACAGCCGCTGGCCGCGACTGCGCAGGTTGGCATCCCGCTCGCTGAGCTGGGCTTGCAGCCCTGCCTTGCTCTCCTGCCACTGCTGCTCGGTGAATTCGAGCATGGCGAGCGGGAAGAGGTCGATAAACTCCTCCACCGCATCGAGCAGGATCTGCGGCCCCGCCACCGGTGACTGGATATAGAAGATCAGGCCCGGGTGGCGATTGAGGGGCAGGTTGCCGGCGCCCACCACATAACCCAGTTGCTGGCGGGTGCGCAGCTCGTGGAAGAAGGTGGAGGACATGATGTGGTTCGCCAGGGTGAAGCAGGCGAGATCCCGCGCCCGGGTGGTGCGGGACTGGTAATAGACCAGCAGGGCCGAATCTTCGTGATCGCAACCCTGCTCGCGAATAAGGGTGCCTCTGTCCTGAATGGAGATGAGCGGGCGGCGGGTTTCGCCGCTCGGCTTGCTGCTGGTGCCATTGATGTCGCTCAGGTGCCGCTCCATCAGGGCTGCCAGCTCCAGCGCTTCGGCGGACGTCCAGTCGCCGTGTACCAGCGCCTCCACATGCACCTCGCCAAACAGCTGGGCCACGAAGGCGGGCATCTCCTCCAGCTTGACGCTGCGCAGGTGGCGCAGCAACTGCTCGAATGGCGGGTTGTTCGGTTGCAGCAGGCTGGTGAGCTGGTTGAACAGTTGGGAGATGGGGCGCGCCTTGGACTGGTTTTCCCAGTTGCGAATGAGCTGCTCCTTGATCTCGCTAAAACGGCCCGGATCCGGATACCCCAGGGTGCGGTTGCCGAGGATCATGTCGAGCAACAGCGGCTGTTTGTCGGCAAAGCCGCTCAGGTTGATGGTAAAGCCCCCCTGATGGGCATAGATCTGGTAGCCCAGCCCCGCCAGCTCCGCCGGATAGGTGAGGGCGTTGAGGTGATCGGCCAAGAGCTCCACGGCGAGGCGCGCCATGGCGATATTGCGCGGATTTTTCACCGCATGTTCGCTGTCGATGGAGATATAGAGATTGCCCTTGGGCACGCTGAACTGGTGCTCATGGAGGTGCCAGAGGCGAAAACCGGGGCGATCGATAAGACACGCGGGCAGGTCGGCGGCAAGCGCTGGCGTGCGCGGATCGAGCCGACTGCTGATAAAGGGGTTGGGCAGCGGCAGGGCCAGCGCCGGATCCGGTTCGCTCTGTTGCCAGCGAATTTTCTCGGCCTCGGTGATGGTCGTCACGCTGTAGGGGGTCTGATACCAGCGGGCCAGCCGATCGGTCGCCACTTCCGGCGCGGTAATGGTGATGCGCAGGTTGTGCGGGGTGAGCTTGGCGAGGAAGCGGCGGATCAGCCCCTCGTCATATTCGCGCATCATGTAGTCGCCGTAGAGCAGATCTTCAGGTTTGTAGCTAAAGAGGTTGAGCACCAGCCCTGACACCGTATCGAGGGGGCGGCCGCGCTCCTGAAAGCGAAACGCCGATTCGAGCACGGTCCGTTTTTCGTCGTAGCGCCAGCTCTGCAACCCTTCGCGGCCAATCAGTTTCAGATAGCCAAACAGGGCGGCGAGGATGTCGTCCACATGCTCAAGGCCCAGGGGAGTGAGGCCGAAGTTGACGCCAAAATCCTTGAAGTTGGCGCCGCTGATGCCACCGCCCGCCGAGAGCTGGTTGACCCAGCCTTTCGCCTTGAGCAGGGAGAGCAGGCTGCCATCACCCTCGTAGCCAATCAGATGGCTCAGGAAGGTGAGGGGCTTTTTGTCGTAAAACTCGTCCACATTGGGCAAGGGGAAGCTGAGCGACAGCTTGCGGGTCTCTTTGACCGGATTGATGTGGATGCGCACGCCGAGATCATCGAGCCGATAGAGCGGCATGGTGAGGGTCGGGGTTCCCAAATTGCGATTCAAAATGGGAGCGAAATAGCGACAACACCACTGCAACTGGGTATCGATGGATTCAGGCGAGATCATCACCAGCGCCATGCGATCCGCGCTGTAGTGACCTTCGTAAAACCGGATAAGGTCGGAGCGCAGATCCCGCCCCGGCAGATCGGCCAGGGTATCGAGGTTGCCCACCGAGAATTTGGAGAAGGGGTGCGCCGGATTGACGGTCTCTTTGTGCACCTGATAGCTGCGGCGCATGTCGTCCTGCAGCTTGAGGCGATACTCGGAGTCGACCGCGTTGCGCTCTTTATCCACCCACTCCGGGGTGAAGGTGGGGCAGATAAAGAACTGGGAGAAGCGATCCAGCCCCGCTTCAAAGAAGCCGTTGTCGATCTCGAAGAAGAAGTTGGTGAATTCGGTGCCGGTCCAGGCGTTGTTGCTGCCGCCATGACGGCTCATAAATTGCTGGTATTCACCGGGTTTGGGGTAGGTGCAGGTGCCGAGAAACAGCATGTGCTCCAGAAAATGGGCCATCCCCTGCCGGTCGGCGGGATCGTCAAAGTGGCCGGTATTGACCGCCAGCGAGGCGGCGGATTTGTCGGTATCGGGATCACAAATCAAAAAGACCCTGAGCCGGTTGGCCAGCTCCAGAAAATGGTATTGCCGATGGTCATTGGGACTGGCATATGGGCTCATTGGCGTGTGACTCACGTTGGATTTATTTGAATTTAAACATGATTATCGAC
>NZ_JRGK01000138.1 GCF_000764645.1 Aeromonas finlandensis | reverse complement strand
ACAATATGTTGGGCCGAAGCGAAACCTACAAGAAGACCCAAGGGACCGCCATCTGCAAGCTGTTCGATCTGGCGGTGGCCAGCACCGGCCTCAACGAAAAACGTCTGGTGCAGCTGGGTCTGCCGTTCGAGAAGGTCTATGTCCACCCGGGCAGTCATGCCGGTTACTACCCCGGCGCCCACCCGGTCAGCCTCAAGCTGCTGTTTGCCCCAGATGGCAAGATTTACGGCGCCCAGGCCATCGGCAAGGATGGCATCGACAAGCGCATCGATGTGCTGGCGGTGGCCCTGCGTGCCGGACTGACGGTGTTTGACCTGCAGGATCTGGAACTCACCTATGCGCCGCCGTTTGGCTCGGCCAAGGATGTGATCAACATGGCCGGGTTTGTGGCGAGCAATCACCTGAAGGGGGACACCCTGCTCTGCCACGTGGCCGAGGTGCAGGCTGGTAACCCCCATCAGCTGGTGGTGGATGTGCGCAACGGCCCCGAACTCGACAAGCTGGGTCGCATTCCGGGGGCGCTGCATATACCCCTCGACGAGTTGCGTGGTCGCCTCCATGAGCTGCCCAAGGAGAAAGAGCTGCTGATCAGCTGTCAGGTCGGGCTGCGCGGCCATGTCGCCTGCCGCCTACTGAGTCAGCACGGCTTTAAAGTGAAGAATCTCTCCGGCGGCTTTAAAACCTGGCAGATGGCCACCTAGTAGTAAATTTTTTTGCATTTTTTGCCAGCCCTTCCATAAAGTTAGCTATGTGAGGGCTGGTTTATTGCCTCAATATGAAATCCTGTCTGATCTGAATCCCCGCCTGTTGAAACGAGACGATAACGTCCATAAACCCCTATTTCAATGGATGTTATCTTGTCATGATGGATAGTCAATCGAACGTTTACTGGCGTTGGTAGAAACCTGCCTTGAGATTATCCACACCTTTTTTTGCACATTAATACATCTTTTAATGTTCAATTAAAGTTGCAATTTTTTGCTCGGTACGTCGAAAAATGCATTTTCTCTGGGAGTGAAATCACACTTTGGCATCATGAGTTCAGTCTGCGGTTGCTGGTTAAGGGGGCGAGATAGTAAGGTGCTTTCCAATCTGGTTTAAACCAATAAAGAAGGCTCGATGTCAGACCCCATACACACCGTCGAGGCAGCCAAAGTTGCCCTAGATAAGTGGATTGCAGAAAACAGGCTTCCACCCGGATGCAAGTTGCCATCCGAGCGCGAGTTATGTGATGTGCTCAAGGTAAAGAGAATGACGCTGAGACAGGCTTTATTGAGCCTTGAGTCAGACTCATGCATTTTTAGAAAAGATCGTCGGGGCTGGTTTATGACTCCGGCCAGATTTATATACAACCCAAACTCATCCTCCAGTTTTCGCATTTCAGCCGAGGAGCAGGGGCGGGTGCCCAGTTGGGGTTATTTGGCAAAGACGCAGATCTATGAATATGATGAGCGACTTGCTGATATTTTTTTTAACGGTGAGAGTGAAGCTGTTTATCAGATAACTGGATGGGGGGCACTGGATGATCATAAAGTGTTTTATCATGAAACATATATCAACCCAGAGTATGCACCTGATTTTATCGAATACATTGGAAATGAGTCTTTGCAATCATTATGGTTGACACGGTTTGCACAAAACGTGAAAACAAAGCATCTGACATTTCGTCCAATCAGAATGAATGGTGATGTTTGCAAGCATTTGGGATGTGCGCCAGGCTCCCCCGCTATCCTCGTGGAAAAACACCGAGCCAATGCGAACGATGTGGTTGTGCATATCGATATTGAATATTGGCGATTTGAGACTGTAGATTTTGTGATTAATTTGTGAGGGATTGAAATGAATATAAATCAGGCTAAAAAAATTATCGAGCGGCATGCGCGGTTGCCACTTTATCTACATGCCTATTCTTATCATATGAACATGCGCATGGAGCAGATATTACCTGCTGATTTACTGGATATTGCCCATCAGCAGCACTTGCACGGCGTTAAAATACATATTCTTGATGGGGAGAGCCGTTCTCTGCAACAGATGAGTGACGATGAGTTGGCCGCGTTTCGCCACAAGGCTGAGCAACTTGGGCTGGATATTAATCTGGAGATCAGCTCTTCAGCCCCTGCAGAGATCGATGAAGCAGTGGCTGTTGCGGAAAAAATAGGAGCCACCTCGTTGCGCTTCTACCCCCGTTATGAGGGGCATCTGTCGGTTGTGTTGGCGAGGATCCGGGAAGATTTGGCTCATCTTCGTCAGCAGCACGGCCATCGTCAACTGACTTTCACCATCGAACAGCACGAGGACTTGAAGTCTGGTGAACTGGTGCAATTGGTCAGGGAGAGTGGTATTGCATCTCTCTCCCTGTTGTTTGACTTCGGTAACATGATCAATGCCAATGAGCAACCGTTGGAGGCATTGGATATCATGGCACCACTGATCACCCATGTGCACATCAAGGATGCCAAGATAGTTCAGGAAGGGACAGGATTGGGGCATATAGCCTGTGCATCGGGTTCCGGAGACATGCCGTTTGAGGAGATGCTAAAACAGCTGATTTGTCTGGGGGATGAGAAGCCACAGGTAGTCGCTTATGGGATGGAGGAGGAGGTAGATTATTATGCTCCAGCCTTCCGTTTTAGTGATGAGGGTAATGACCCCTGGATCCCATGGCGAGAAATGAGTGAAACCCCCTTGCCAGCACCGGAACAATTATCCCTGCGTTTAGCACAAGAAAAGCAGGATGCCCTCAAACAGATTGAATATGTCAGGGCCATTTTGAACAAGCTGGTTGCACAGGCTAAAGAGATTCTTAGTAAATAAAACCCCATTGCAGTTGTTTTAACATCAGCCAAGAGATTCTATTATGCTCACTAAAAAGAGATGGGCTATTTTTAGCCTGCTCACACTGTGCGGTGGCACAATATATAAGTTACCTTCGTTAAAAGACGCTTTTTATATTCCAATGCAGGAATATTTCCATCTAACCAATGGACAAATTGGTAATGCCATGTCGGTGAACTCGATGGTAGCGACAATAGGCTTTTTCTTTTCTATTTATTTTGCGGATAAATTGCCAAAGAAATATACCATGTCATTTTCATTGACGGCCACTGGCCTGCTTGGTTTATATTTATCGACCATGCCTGGTTACTGGAGTATTTTGTTGGTGTGGGCATTATTCGGCGTCACCTGTGACATGTTAAACTGGCCTGTTCTGCTCAAGTCGGTCAGCACGTTGGGTGATAATACCCAACAGGGCAGGTTGTTCGGTTTCTTTGAAACTGGCCGCGGATTGGTAGATACCATCATCGCTTTTGGCGCTCTGGGTGTGTTCACCTATTTTGGCAGCACGATGGCCGGTTTTCGGGCCGGGATTCTGTTCTACTCCATCGTGGTGATTGTGGTTGGTATCGGCATTTTCTTGTTAATGAATGATGAGGAGCGGGTCCGGGACGAGAACAAAGTGAAGGACAATACCTCCGGGATCTCTTCAGTGCTGAAGAACAAGCTGGTGTGGTTGATCGCGCTGAACATCTTCTGTGTTTATTCCGTCTATTGCGGTCTTACTTTCTTCATTCCTTTTTTGAGCAAGGTCTATGCCCTGCCGGTGGCGCTGGTAGGGGCCTATGGCATCATCAATCAATATTGCCTGAAGATGGTTGGTGGACCCATCGGTGGGATCATTGCCGATAAAGTGTTGAAATCTCCCAGCCGTTATCTCTGTTACAGCTTTATCGTCAGCACGCTGGTCTTGGTTCTGCTGATCGTGTTGCCTCACGAACAGATGCCTGTCTATCTGGGGATGGCTTGTACTCTGGGCTTTGGTGCCGTGGTGTTTACCCAGCGAGCGGTCTTTTTTGCCCCTATCGGGGAGGCAAAAATCAAGGAAGAGCACATAGGTTCTGCGATGGCGATGGGGAGCTTCATTGGTTATGCTCCGGCCATGTTCTGCTTCAGCCTTTATGGCAATTTGCTTGATAAATACAGCGGTCTGCTGGGTTATCAGGTCGTGTTTGGCATCATGGCTTGTTTTGCTTTTGCTGGTTCGATCATCTCTATCATGTTGGTACGAGAGATCCGACAACGGAGTACTATGGCTGCTATCGAGGAGCCACATCCTGTCTTCTGAGTGAGCACCCTGTCTGGGGCTGTCGTTATCGAACGACAGCCCCATCGACCGTAGCAACATTTCGACACACTTTTTTTCCTGCGCCGGACAAAATTAACGTTTTGTTCAGGGGATGGGTGCTATAACCCCTGCCTCGTTCATGATGAACCGTGTAGTAGGGAGAGTGACATGCTGGATATGCTGATGGCCATTTGGCATCAGGATTTTGACGCCCTGGTTCAGATGCAGGCGGTACCACTGCTTATCAGTTGCCTGATGCTGGTACTGTTGCTGGAGTCCGCATTTGTCTTCCTGCCCCTGCCGGGGGACAGTCTGGTGCTGCTGGCCGGCGGGTTGGTGGGAATGGGCGTCCTCGGGACGGAAGTGACGCTCATCTATCTGCCGTTAGCGGCAGGGCTGGGATCCGTGCTGGCGTACTGGCAGGGACGGGCACTGCAGCGCACCCGTTTTATGGATCATATCAAGCGGATGTTGCCTTCCGACAGCCTGCCCAAGGCGACCCGGCTGCTGAAAAAGTACGGTTTTCTGGCGATGTTCTCCTCCCGTTTCATCCCGTTCGTGCGGGTGCTGACCCCCATGCTGATGGGGATTGGCCGTCTGAGCCTGGTGCGCATGTGCGTGGCCAGCTTTGCCAGCGCCGTGCTCTGGTCACTTTGTCTGAGTTTGGTGGGCAAGCTGGCGATGAATACCCCTTTCTTCCTCCACCACAGCGAGCTGTTGACCCGGGCCCTGCTGATCACCTCGCTGGTGCTGTTTCTGGCGGCCGTCATGGCCATCCTGTTTCGCTGGTTTAAAGGCGGGGCAAAGAACGAGACCACCCACGACTAGGTGACAACCCTTGCCGCACTGAATCAGTGGGCAAGGGGGTTACTGTGCAGCAGAGGCGCTCAATTGTGCCTATCCGGGTAATGAGCTTTGTGTCGGGTGAGCAGGATGCCTTATCCTGTTTCCTGCCACGCTGCGCTTGCAGCGCTCCAACTCGGGATGGAACCTATGCGCCTCTTCGACTCTCCCTCTGCTTCTCACCGCTCTACCGCTGGAACCGGCGTTTTGCGCCCCCGCTGGTCGGCCCTGCTGCTCTCTGGGCTGGTTGGTCTGCTGCTGGCCGGTTGCGGCCCTGACAAGCCTGTCACTCATGTCACAACCAATGGGCCGACCACGCAACTCGCTGCCCAGCAAGAGGCGGGCGTACCAAGCGCCGTAGTGCAAGCCAATGCCCGCCAATATCGGGATGCCCCGGCGCTGGCGCTGGTCTTCTCCGGCCCCTTGGTGCCCAAGGCAAACTGGCAGAGCTGGCTCGGGGTCAGTGAAGGTGGCAAACAGGTGCAGGGGGAGTGGATCCTCGCCGAAGATGGCCGCACCCTCTATTTCCCGAACGTCCAGCCCGATAAAAGCTACGAGGTGAGCCTCAAGTCGGGGCTGGGCCCATCCCCCCAGAGCTGGACCCTCAAGACCCGGCCGCTGGAGGCGGGAGCCTCTTTTACCGCCAGCGGCATGGTATTGCCGCTGCGCGACGAGCTGCGCCTGCCCATCAGCGCGGTCAACGTGGATGAGGTCAATATCGACTTCTTCAGGGTCGATGCCGAATATCTGCCCCGTTTTCTGGCCGAGTATCGCCCCGGTGCCGGCATGGGCAACTGGGAGCTTGAGCAGATCACCAAGCGGGCCAAGCGGGTGTTCAGTGGCCGCTACGCGCTGGAGCTCGATGCCAACCGGCGCGAGACCCGCCTTATTAACGTGAAAGAGCCGCAGTTGGCGGAGGCTGGCGTCTACTTTGCGGTGATGTCCCCCCTTGGCAACTATGACTGGCGCAAGGAGACCACCTATTTCGCGGTGAGCGACATGGGGCTCAGTGCCCGCCGTTACAGCGATCAGCTGGAGGTGTTCGTCAGCTCGCTGGCCAGCGCCGACCTCCTCAAGGATGTGCAGCTCTCCCTGCTCGACGAGAAGGGCAACCGGCTGCAGGTGCAAACCACGGATTTGCAGGGCCATCGTCGCTTCGATCAGGTGCAGGGTGCTCGCCTGCTGCTGGCCGAACAGGGCAACCATCTGGCGGTGCTGCGCCTCGATGGCGCGGCGCTCGATCTCTCCACTTTCGATCTCGGTACCCAGCCCTGGCAGGCCCAGCAGTTGTATCTCTTTAGCGGGCGCGACCTCTATCGCCCCGGCGAGCGACTCGACAGCGAGATCCTGCTCAAGGGGCAAGATGGCCAACTGCTGCCGGGTATGGCGGTGGAGCTGGAGGTGAAACAGCCGGACGGCCAGCTGCTCGAACAAAAGCGGCTGCTACCGGACAATCTTGGCGCAGCCCACTACGGCCTGCGTCTGCCGGATGATGCGCCGCTGGGGCGCTGGACCATTAGCCTCAAGACCGCCGCCGGCAGTCGCTTCGAGTGGCCTTTTCTGGTGGAGGAGTTTTTGCCGGAGCGCTTGAAACTGCAGCTTGGCAAGGGGCCGGATGGGGAATTGCTGACCCCGCAACAGGCACTCACCCTGCCGCTGCAAGGGGACTATCTCTACGGTGCGCCAGCCAGTGCAACCAAGGCGAAGGCGGAAGTGAAGTTAAGCCGCGCCACCATGCCCTTTACCCAATGGCAGGAGTTCACTCTGGGGGATGTGCTGCTCGCCGAGCAGGCCAAGGATCTCGAGCCGCGGAGTCTCACCCTCAATGCGCAGGGGCAGGGGACTTTTTCGCTGCAAGATGAGCTCGATGGGGTGCGCGCCCTCGGGCCGCTGGAGGTGGCTTATAGAGTGTCGCTCTCCGAGCCCGGTGGCCGCGCCGTCAATCGCAGCCGCACCCAGTATGGCTG
>NZ_JRGK01000137.1 GCF_000764645.1 Aeromonas finlandensis | reverse complement strand
GCTCAGGGCAATACCGGCCATCGAGGGATGGGCTTTTGGTGTTGATGATGAGCGCCTTCCGCTAATAGCAGCAAAGGATGTCATCGTACTTGGAAAGATGATTGAGCGAAGAGGTTAACTCATTGATATACATTGTTTAAATTTTAAACACCTCATCAACCCCAACAAATTTTAAAGAAGCCTCGCCAATCGGCGGGGCTTTTTCATTTAAATAATTCACGAAAGTGTGTTGACCAATCGTTCCCGATCGATAACAATCGATATCGTCAACTATCGAGAACGATATTGCTGAGATTGAACCAGCAACAGGACCCGCCCTTTCACCAGGGCATGCGCCTCACCAGCGCGTAAGAACGACAAAGCCCGCACAAGGCGGGCTTCGAAGAACCAGGGTACCACCCCTAGTCAGGATGCCAGGGGACCAACCCCAGCAACAGGACCCAACCACGCCAAAGGCGAGGAAGGAGTTAACGGGGACCAACCCGCCAACAGGAGCAAAGGTACCATGGCCAAGAGCATTTTATCCAGAGCGGCTAAATTCGCTGACCAGATTGTAGCGACCATCTCCGATCAGCTGAACGGCAATAGGGCTCGTCGGGCCGCGCTTCATCGCCGCATCAGCATCATTGCTGACGATATTCGCCGCCAGAAGCTGGCAGAAAAGCGAGTCATCGCCAACCAGCGCCTTGGCCGTATCCCACAAGGCCACCGCCTGATGCTGAACCTGACAGCACAGAACCACCGCCACGCGGTCTAACCCGGGTCTGGCGCTTCCCTGATAGCGCCGTAGCCAAAGCCTCTTTCTCAAGCACCGCAAGGATGCTTTGGCTTCGCTCACGCCAAATTCGGCTGAGCTCGCTCTTTAACAATCTGGATTGGGCCGTCACCGCTCGTAATCTGCTGGCCCGGCAGATCCCCGCTAACCCGTTCGAACCGGAATGTGGGGCTGGAAGGTGACAGGGCACCGGCTTGCGAGCCGTTATCCCAAGGCGGCTCCAGTGGAGCGTGCAACGCCATAGCGTTGAAGCTGTGGCCGCCTTCGGATAACCACCAAAGGACCCAACCATGAAAAAACATACCGCACAGAGCAACCCGACAATCCCCCTACTCAATGACGAATGCCGCAAGCGTCTGCGCCAGTTGCGTGAACGCCTCGACTTGAGTCGGCCGAAGTTCGCTGACCTGTTGGGCATTCCAGCCACCACGCTCAAGAACTACGAGCTGAACTACCGGGAGATTGGCGGCGGAACCCTGCTGCTGCTCGCCCAGCATCCTGAACTGTCTATTCACTTCCAGTGGCTCACTACAGGCCAAAAAGTAGAACAGGCAGAAACCTAACGGAGGAGTTCACCATGACCAACGAACACACCTTGCTTGCCCTGCTCGACAGCGAAGAGGCCGAGGCCAATGCTGAGACTGAATGGGTTGCTAAATGGGTAGAGGCTAATCACCTCCCGTTGTTATCAGACCAGCTCGATATCGATGCCGCCACTCTATTGGCAGAGGTCAATGCCGACCGAGCTACGCAGCTTAACCAGGCGATATATCTGCTGATGGTGACTGGCGACAAAGTGCCGCTCACACTGCTGATCCAGCGGGTGCTGGATGCCGGGCTGAATATCCTCGCCTCGCAGGCTTGGAATGAACACGTTGCCGAACTGCACGACACCATGAACGCCGAGCGGTGGGAGCAATACCAGCACCGGAGCGCCGCATGAACGCCGCCGTCGATACCATCAACGTCCTACAGGATGGGCTCTCAGCAGGATGGTTAGACCTGCTAGGTGCTGGCATTACTGCCCTGCCGCGAGGGCTGGTGCAGGGCCTGTCAAACGAGCAGTACCACTCTGGCCCCGGGATCAGCAAATCCCAACTCGACGATATCGCCGAGAGCCCCGCCACCTACGTCTGGCGCAAGAGTGCGCCAGTTGACGAGGAAAAGCTCAAGGCGCTGGACATGGGCACCGCCCTGCACTGCTTGCTGCTGGAGCCGGAAGAGTTCAAGGACCGCTTCATCATCGCCCCTAAATTCAACCTCCGCACCAACGCTGGCAAGGACGAAGAGAAGGAGTTCATGGCCAACTGCGCCGAACTTGGCAAGACCATCATCTCGTTCGAGGACGATCGCAAGCTGCAACTGATGCGCGAAAGCGTGTTCGCCCACCCCGACGCCCGCTGGCTGCTAGAGCAAGACGGCATCTGTGAAGGCTCGCTGTACTGGACCGACTCAGAAACAGATGAGCTCTGCCGCTGCCGCCCAGACAGGATGCTGACCGGCCACCCCATTCTGGCCGATGTGAAGAAGGTGGACGACATGGGTCGCCTTAGGCGCCATGTCGAGGAGTTCCGCTACCACGTTCAGGACGCCATGTATTCCGATGGCTATCGGGAAATCTACGGCGAGATACCTGACTTCATCTTTATCGCGGTCAGCTCATCCATTGAGTGCGGCCGCTACCCGGTGCGGGTTCGCCCGCTGGAGCAGGAGTGGAAAGAGGAAGGCAAAGACCTCTACCGCCGCGACCTGCGCAAATTCCACGAGTGCCGCGTCAACAACGACTGGCACGACCTGATACCACTTACCCGCCCTGCATGGGCAAGGAGAGCAGCGTGAGTAACATCGCAACCATCAAACAGCAGGCGGCTGAGCACTTCGCCACCCAGTTCCCTGCCCTGGCACAGCGCGGTATCGACGAAGCACTCTGGAATGCCTTGTGCAACACGGTGTTCCCTGGCGCTAATCCAGATTCGATATTGATGGCATGGGACTATTGCAAGGCGCGCGGGCTCGACATCCTGCTCAAGCCAGTGCATCTAGTACCAATGCAGGTCACAGACGCACGCACCAAGGATAAGACGTGGCGTGATGTGCCAATGCCAGGCATTGGGATGTACCGCATTCAGGCCGATCGCTCTGGCAACTACGCGGGCGCTGATGAGCCGGTGTTTGGCCCTGATGTGGTTGAAGAGTTCCCTGACCCCTACAACCCGCAGAGCAAGATCAATATCACCTATCCGCAGTGGTGCAAGTACACCGTCTATAAGGTGGTGAATGGGCAACGGGTGGCTTTCCATGCCTTGGAGCGCTGGAAGGAGAACTACGCTACCCAGAGTAATAAGACTGAGTGCCCCAACTCCATGTGGCGCAAGCGACCCTATGCCCAGCTGGGAAAGTGTACCGAGGCGCAGGCACTGCGTAAGGCATGGCCCGAGATTGGCAGTGAGCCAACCGCCGAAGAGATGGAAGGCAAAGAGATAATCATCAACGAGATCCCTGGCGCACAGCTACAGCAGAAGGCCATCAACCGAACGCTCGCAGCCATGAAGGGCGGAATGGAGCAGCCTGTCACCATCGAAGCCGAAGCGCAGCTGCCCCTTGATACCAGCGAGCCGGTTGACCACGCCAATGCCTACGCTGACCACTGCGCGGCCATTGAGGGCGCTGCTTCTATCGAGGAGTGGACGGATGCCTACACCACAGCGTGGGCATGGGCCAGCGAAACCGGCGACCACACCATAGCCGACAACATCAAGCAGGTTGCTGGCGAGCGCAAAGCCCAGCTCAACAAAGCCAAATAACCCTACCAGCCCGCCAACCAGCGGGCTTTTTTATACCAAAGGACCCGCCATGACCGAACAAGCCAAGACCGACACCGCCCAGACCCAGCTGGTTGTCATCGAACCAGCCAGCGTTAATGCCTTGTTTATTGACGGCGTAGGCCTGCACGAAATGCTTGCCGCCGTGCGTCAGCAGGTAACTAACATCGTGCCAGACGCATCCACCGCCAAGGGGCGTAAGCAGATCGCGAGCCTGGCCCATGCCTGCGCCAGATTCAAAGTGTACGGAGAGAGCTATGGCAAGGAGCTGGCCGACGATCTCAAGGCGAAGCCCAACAAGCTCGACGCCAACCGCAAGATTTTCCGTGATTTCATGGATGCCCTTAAAGACGAAGTGCGCACACCGCTCACCGAGTTTGAAAAAGCAGAGGCAACCAGGGTTGTAGACCTGCAAGCCCGCCTCGCCCGGATCAAGGCGTTCAGCGCTGCAGCCAGCACCGAGTGTGCAGCGGCAGATCTGCAGGCCATGCTGCTGGAGGTCGAGCAGACCGCGCTGGACGACACATGGCAAGAGCTGCTGCCTCAGGCGACCGTTGCTCAGGGGCTGGCAGTCAAACGCCTAAGCGAGACGCTGGCGGCGCGCCAGAAGTATGAAGCCGAGCAGGAAGAGCTGCAGGAACTACGTAAAAAGCAGGCCGAGCAGGATCGCATCGACCGCGAACGCCTGATAGCAGATCAAGCCGCTGAGGGCGCTCGCATCCAGGAAGAAGACCGTCAACGTCTCGAGCGTGAAGCTGCTCAGCACCGTGAGCAGGAAGCTCTGCGCCAAACCCAAGTAGCAATAGAGCGCGAAGCTCAAGCCCGATGTGATGCAGAAGCTGCCGAGCTGGCCCGCCAACAAGCTGAAGACAACGCGGCACAACAAGCTGAAGAAGCAGCGACTCGCGCGGCAGAGCAGGAACGCCAGCACATTGCCGACGAACAACGCCTCAAAGACGAAGAAGATGCCCGCCGCCTTGCCGACCAAGATCACCGCGGCCGGATCCACGGCTCAATCATGATGGACATGATGGGGCTCGGCATTGAGGAAGAGAAAGCTATAAGCCTCATCGCCCACATAGCCAAGAACCAGATCGCGCACCTGACTATCAACTACTGATAACAATAGGAAGGGCTGGAATATGAATGCGATTGACTTATTTGCTGGCTTAGGTGGCTGGTCTACAGGTGCCGAACAAGCTGGCTGCAAAGTATTGTGGGCAGCAAACCATTGGAAAGATGCTGTCGATTGGCATAGCGCCAACCATCCAGATACTCAGCATGTCTGCCAAGACCTAAAGCAGGCAGATTGGACACAAGTTCCCAAGCATGATCTTCTCCTCGCTTCCCCTTGCTGCCAAGGACATAGTAAAGCTCGCGGCAAGGCCAACGGGAACCCGCAACACGATGGAAGCCGAGCTACCGCATGGGCTGTGGTAGAAGCGCTTGAATTTCACCGTACACAAGCAGCTATTGTCGAAAATGTGCCTGAGTTTATACAGTGGCCCCTCTATCCTGCTTGGGTTGCTGCAATGCAAGCCATTGGGTATTCATTGGCTCCACACATCATCAATTGTGCAGACCTAGGTGTGCCACAAGAACGGATGCGCTTGTTCATTATCTGCACGCGCTCCGCTACCCCTCTGACACTAAAACTGCCACGTTTTGACCATGTTCCTGCATCGTCATTCATTGATTTCTCAGCTGGTCGCTGGTCACAGATAGAAAAGCCACGTCGAGCAACCGCAACCTTAGAACGCGTCGCCAATGGCAGAATGGCTCATGGTACCAGGTTTGTGATGAGCTACTACGGCAACACACGCACGGGGCGAAGCATCAAACGTCCAATAGGCACCATTACAACCCGAGATCGCTGGGCCGTAGTTGATGGAGACCGGATGCGTATGCTGATGGCAGAAGAAAACCTACTAGCCATGAGCTTTCCACCAAATATCCTACGTCCCAACAACCATCGTCTGACTGTTCACATGGCTGGCAATGCAGTACCACCTCTGGCAGCCAAGCGAATAATAGAGGCATTGATAGAGGCTCTGTAATGGCTGATTTCCGAGGTTCAACCACCCCCTCAGGCACCCGAGATCTCACCCAGACGCCAATGTTCCTTTTTAGAGCCCTGAACCGTGAGTTCAACTTTGCGCTTGATGCTGCAGCCCTACCAGAGACAGCCTTATGCCAGCAGTACCTGACTCCCGGTATAGATGCCCTCAGCGTGGATTGGGGTGACTTCATCAGCCCCTTTCTCCGCGCGCCCTGGGCTTGGCTTAACCCACCCTATTCCGATATCGGTCCATGGGTAGATAAAGCCGTCGAGCAGCAAGGTAAGGGCATCGGTACCGTCATGTTGGTACCGCAGGACACCAGCACTGAGTGGTACCCCGGGGAGATGGCCAGCGAAGTCCGCCACATCAAGGGTTACCACGATGAACATGGCAAATGGCGTAATGGCCGGATCAATTTCATTAACCAGGCTACGGGCAAAGAAATGAAGGGCAACCCCAAAGGATCCATGTTGCTCATCTTCGCCCCAAACTGGCACGGCACCTGCCGAATTTCAGATATCAGCAAGCTATCCCTAATGCTCGCAGGAGCAGTGCCCACTAGAGCTGCAGCCTGATACCCCCAAATCATCCACTGCCAGGCACACAGAAACAGTGGATAACTTTTAGGCACCCCATGAAAGACATTGAATCGCCCTACCCCGGCGCGGTGATCGCTGGGCTAGGCGTAGTCATGCCCCATCCATCACAACCTGGACAGTTCGTCTTGCCAGGTGGGATTACCTGTAATCGCCACAAAGCTGAAGAGGCAGCGCAAAAACTCCATGCCATGCAAGTCACCCTCAAGCATCAGATGCAGCTAAGTGGTGGGACTCAATACATTTTCCAGCCCCCACCATCCGAGCCGCAATGACCCGAAAGAGCCATGACATATTCACAAGTTAGTCAGCTGATGATCTTGGCGCTGCTTATTGTAGGGACCGCTGTCGGCATGCTGGTCAATATTGTCACCCCAAGCATCACAGCGAGGGGAATGACTGCCGTTCTGATCTACTTCTTCGGCGCAGCAAACATCTGGCAAGTTGAACGTCTTGTCAGAGCTCTCACCAAATACTCAGACCATTAACGGCCCTTCCATCAATCCAATTGGCGCCCCATCCTCAAGGACCGGAGGGCCACACCATGCAACAGCTTCAACTCATCGACCAAGACAGCCAACTACTCACCGAACTGGTTAACACCATACTATCCCCCACCCTTTCCCGAGCAGCCAAGCTCAGTGATATCGGACGCGTCCTGGCACACTTCGACCTGCCTATCGACGCGCCCCGGGTAACAGGCCAGCTCTGGAACGCCACCGCTCTGGGCAAGGAGCTGGGGGTGAGTGCGCAAGCCATCGGCAGGCTGGCCAACCAACACAACCTGAAAACCACCGAACTGGGGGAATATCGCCTGGACCAGGCATCAAACTCCCGCAAGCAAGTTCAAACCTTCTACTACAACCCGCTCGGGCGCCACCGGCTTGAGTTGTTACTGACCGCGAGGACCAAACCATGCATCAATTCGCCTACCCCTGTGCTAAGTGGATAAGACCTAAGTTATTTGCAGTGCTGACAGGAATGACAGAGAAAGCCGCAGAAGGACGGCGCCTGAAAGGAGAATGGCCTGAAGGCCGTATCTGGTGTTATGCCCCTGACCGCCAAGTCAGGTACAACATAGTGGAGTACGACAAATGGGTCGAGTCATCGCCATAGACAACCTGTCCGCACTGATTACAGGTCTACCGGGTATAGAGATACACGGCAATAAATTACGACTTTGCTTCAGCTACAAAGGACATCGCTGCCGCGAGGTCCTCGACATCCCCCTGACCAAGGTCAACATCAAATTCGCAGCAAACAAACTTGCTGCGATTAAGCACGAGATCGCGCTGGGAAATTTCGACTATGCCAAGCACTTTCCCAGCTCCAAAACCCTCATTCGCTTAGGAGTGAAGACCACCACCAACATGAATATGGCCGAGAGCATCACTGCGTTCCTCGAGAGTGTAGGCCCGACAGTAGGTATCTCAACCAAGCGATCATATCTCAGCGCCTTTAGAAGAATGACCCTCTTTCTTGGTCAGGAAATGCGTATCGCCGATTTGCTGCCTATGCATATCGAAAGACTGCGCAACCACCTGCTCAGCGATTGCCAACCCAGATCTGTCAAAACCTACCTCGGACATGTAGGAAACTTGCTGCGCTGGGCAGCCCAAAATGAGCTTATCGAAAGGCAGTTTGATGTCCGCGTCAACTCGGCAAAAGTAAGTACAGGAAAGAGCGCAGACCCTTTCGAACTCTGGGAGTTTCAAAAGTTGCTGGATGTGGCCCCTAACAAGCAATTCAAGAACATGCTGTTGGTACTGGCCTACAC
>NZ_JRGK01000136.1 GCF_000764645.1 Aeromonas finlandensis | reverse complement strand
GGTTAATCCTACCCAACAGCAAGAGATGAAGGTGTTTTTAGTTATTTCCTTTATTGTGACTTTTATTGTCGTGAAGTTAATCATGGTGATATGGTAGACTTCAAGTATCATTGATAAATACTGAAGAGGTAGTTTTATCTAGTCAGCTTCAAGGTGATCAACTAATTGGAGTACTTATATAAGATTACAGACTGATGGTTCACTACCATCTGGTATCCTTATTGAGCTTAGCTCGATTGGTTGATTTAATATGAGGTAAGGGTTCAAATCAACTCATAACGAAATCGCCCCTAGTTTTCTAAATAACTGTTCCTAATAGTGCTATACCTTCGCTGTACCACAGCCGTTCTATGTGATTAACCCTGGGGTTGTAGACTGGTGGGAATACCGGGCAGAACTTGGGATTCTTCTTCAACCATCGCTCCGTCTATTTACTTTTGTGAATGATGTAGTTATCGAGGATTGGCTTGATAGTTTTGGCCCGTCGGTAGTGGTGACACCGCTTTTCCAGCATGGCGATAAACAGAGATGCGTTTTTCTTTATCCCGCTTACGTAAAGTACTCTTCCGTTGCCTACATGGAGAACGCCTGCCAGGTTGTGTTTTGCATTCTGCCCCTGTGTGACAACCCGCTTTTGCTGCGCTCTGAACATCAAGTCAGCCCCTAATTTGGGATTGAGGTCTATATCGACTTCATCCTCATAAAATACTGGATTATCGGCATCACAGTAGGCCAGCGCAGCGTCGATATTCGCCATTTTCTCCTGATAGACCGGGTCTGAATCGTCCTGATTTTCTAGACACTCTGTTGTTGAACCTGGACTGTTCCAGCCCTAGAGTTTGAGCATAGGAGGAGCATATGGGCACACTACGATTTACACCTGAATTTAAAGTGGAAGCAGTACGTTAGATCACTGAGCGTGGTTGTTCGGTGGCAGAGGTACCTGACCGGCTGGGTATTTCTGCACACAGTCTCTATAAATGGTTGAGGCCCATCAAACCGGATAATAGCGAGCAGCATACCCGCAATTTACTGGAATCATAAAGCGAGAACCTGAAATTATGAGCTCATTTGAGACACAACAAAGAAGAGCTGGATATCTTGAAAAAGGCCACGCGGTACTTTGCAAGGGAGCCCGACTGAAGTACCGCTTTATCAATGAACACCGCTCTGTATGACATGTCATGACCATGTTTCGGGTACTTAATGTCGCTCGGGCCGGATTTTATGCATGGTTACATGCATCCGGTCTGCGCACGTGATAAAGATAACCAGCGTCTGTTGATGCTCATTTGCGATTTATATGCCGTGAGCGGTGGCGTGCATGGCTATCGCCGGGTTCATGGACCTGGATGAGATCGGCGAAACCTGCGGTAAAAATCGGGTAGCACGGCTGATGCAACTAAACCGGCTCAAAGCCGTTGCGTCTATAAAGCGCCACGCAGGATATCCGGTAGACCTTCCGTCGTAGCGCCTAATCGTATACTGCGACCATTTACGGTTATGCGGGCCAATCTGGTTTGGGTGACCGATATCACTTATATCCGCACCTGGCATGGCTGGCTGTATCTGGCTGTGGTCATCGATCTTTTCGCTCGTAACGTGGTGGGTTGGTCGATGAAACCGGCCCTCTCCCGCGAGCTCGCGCTGGATGCACTGATGATGGCCGTATGGCGGCGTAAACCAGAAAGCGAGGCCATCGTGCAGTCGGATCAGAGTAGCCAATATGGCAGTGACGACTGGCGCCGTTTCTGCCGGGCCAATAACCTGGCCCCCAGTATGAGCCGACGTGGCAACTGTTGGGATACGCAACAGCACGCAGGCATCCCCAGCCAGTTAAATCGACAAAATGGGGCCACCTGACCCACGCTGTCATAAAAACGCCACCATCCCTGTTTAGGCTCGGGCCATGCTCCCCATGGTCTGCGCTGACAGGAATCGCCCCATGAAAATCGCCCATTACGCCACCCTCTCCTCCCTGGTTCTGTTACTGGTCGCGGGAGGACAGGCGCTGGCCCTCTACCACGGCTGGCAACAGCTTGCCCGTACCAATCAGGCTCAGCACCAGCACGAAACGCTGCAACAACTGGTGACCGTGACCCTGCAAAACAGTCTGCGTGACTACCTCAACAACGGCGATCCGCAACAACTGACGGCGGCAGAGAAGATCCGCCAGCAAGCGCTCTCCTCGCTGGCCGCTCAGGATGATGCCGTGGCGGCCCCGCTCAGGCAGCAACTCGAGCAGATGGCGCAGCGCATAGCTCACGACTATCAGGCCGCAGGCAAGCTCTCGGGCAACAGCCAGTTGCTGCTGCAAAATGCAGAGAGTGAAGTGGGCAGCCAGGCCATGGCGCTGATCCGCTATGGGGAGCAAGGCGCCAGCACTGAACAATCTGCCGCGGCGCAGCAATATCGCAGCGGTGCAGCCGAGATCCTGGCTGGCCTGCCGCGCCTCGCCCATTTGCGCCAAAGCTATATGGAGCAGGGCAAAGAGAAGCTGCTCGAGGGGATCCGCTTCGAGCTGGAGGCACTGCAAAAACAGGCACAAGCGCTGCAAACCCTGCCGCTGCTCGGCCTTTATGAAGAGGCGCCCGCCGATGAGTTCACGCTGGGGGAGCCGGTTCGCAAGGAGCTGGGGGATCAACCACGCAGCGAATTGCGTTCGTTGCTCGGCCGCTATCCGCAGGAGCTGGCCAACAGCCGCACGGCGCTGCAACAGCAACAGGCTGGCCGCCAGGCCGTGCAGCAAGACATCATGGCGATGTTGCTGGCGACCAGGCAGATGGGGGAGCAACTGGCCCGCGAGCGGCAAGCAGTCAATCAGGAACTGGCCACCATCCTCGGCACGCTGGCGCTCTGTCTGGTGGTGGTCGCCCTGCTGTTTGCGCTGGTGCAACGACGCTGGCTGCTCACCCCCTTGTTGCGACTGCGCCGGGCCTTTATGCAGCTCGATCAGACGGGGCTGGCCGAACCGTTGCCTGCCGGGCGCGATCGCAACGAGCTGGCCGATATCGTTGCCAGCTACAACCGACTGATCGGTCGCCTGCAACTGGATCAGCAACAGAAAGAGGGACAGCTGTCAGCGGTATCTCTCAGTCTGCAAGAAATGGTCAGCCAGGTTGACGAGATCCACCACAGCACCCGCACCACCGAACAGGTGGTCGACGAGAGTGGCCAGATGATGGATGAGCTGAACCAGCTGGCCGGAGAGGTCCATCAGGTCGCCGCCGACATCGCCCAACATGCCCACCACAACGAGCAGGCGATGAGCCAGAGCGAAGATCTGGTGGGTAGCATGCTGCACGCTACTCATCAGACCGGGCTGGCGATTGACGAGAGCGATGAGGCGCTGCAAGCCCTCACCCGCTCGGTTGCCGATGTGACCGCCATTGTCGATGTGATCGGCCATATCGCTCAGCAGACCAACTTGCTGGCCCTCAACGCCGCCATCGAAGCGGCACGCGCGGGGGAACAGGGGCGCGGCTTTGCGGTGGTCGCCGATGAAGTGCGCCACCTCTCGGCCAATACCCAGCAATCCCTCAACCAGATCACCGATATTCTGGGGCGTCTGACCCAATCTGGTGAACAGCTTGGCACCGTACTGAGCCGGATCACCAGCGAATCAAGCCGCCAACGGGCACAGGCGGAGCAGCTGCGCCAGACCACCCAAGCGGTGCGGGAGATCGCCCGCAACACCGCGGTGATCGCCCTGCAGGGCGCCGACAATGCCAAAAGTCAGGAACACAAGCTGGCCAGTTTTGCCGATCTGATCGCCCGCATCCATCAACACGCCCGTCAGGTGAGCCAGCTCTCGGTGCAGGTCTCGTCCCATATCCACCATCAGGCGCAGCAGATCCCCCGCATCCTAGGCCAGCAAGGCTGACCCCTATTCGCCCCCACATTCCCACCAGATCACTTTCCCTCAACAAGAGGGAAAGTTTTTTTGTAGCACAAAATTATCTGTTGCCGACAGGTTAACTGACACATCTTCCCCCGTACTGATGAAAACCCGCACTGGCGCGGGCTACAGCCGCAAGAAAACGCTCTCATCACCGTGATACCTGCCTTGAAGCGGTTTACGACCTTGCCCATGATTATTTGCACTCGGTCATACTTTTGAAACGTTGAGGGAACTTTTCATTGATATTTCGCACCGCGAACGTACTCTTGAGGTTGTCCGATAGCCAAGAATCGGAACATAAAAAAACAACATGTGATGATCAGGACCGCCAACCACAGATGTGCCAAGACATCCGGGTTCGCAGGTAACCAAGACAAGATTTTTTGCCCTTAGGGGTTTTGATTGCAATGCCAATACCGAGCGGTAGGCCCGATGCCAACTGCCGGAAAAAAAGCTAAGTCCATAAAATCAGGAGCAATAAAAATGGAAAAAGTGATCTTCAAGCGCGCCGCTTTGAGTGCCGCTGTGGTAGCCGCTCTGGTCGCCCCCGGTATGGCGTTGGCAGCTCAGGATATGATG
>NZ_JRGK01000135.1 GCF_000764645.1 Aeromonas finlandensis | reverse complement strand
GGCCAGTTCTGCCCCCTTGCCGATGATCACCATGATCAAGTCCCGTAACTGGCGAATACCGAGGTTGGCGTTAAGTTCGCCCTGCTCACGTCCGTGGGCTGCCGCTTTATGGCGAACGAACAGAGGCGTCTGTTCATCCGGTGTCGGCAAGGGGGAGAGGCCGAGGAAGCAGCGGTAGCGCTCGAGCGCGGCCAGCAGCGCTTGGGATACCGCTACGGTACGCCGTTTGCCGCCCTTGCTCTGTGGAATGAAGTAGCCCCAGACGCCGGTTTTGCGATCCCGCCTGAACTGCCCCATCACCGGTGTAAAGCCAGGCCTCGCTGCGACTTCCGAGATCCGCAGATAGCAGGCGTACATCAGGATGGTGAGAAAACGGCTGCGCTCGTGCTGCTCCGGGTGGTCGCTGGCCAAGGTATCGGCGGCCTGCATCACGTATGACCACTGTAACTCGCTGAAAGCTTGCACCTGATCATCGGCCTCCTGTTGTTGCGGCCGCTTGACCCGTTGCAACAGCAGGGCTGGATTCCTGTCCATGTACTCCTCCTGGATCAGGAATTGGAAGAAGGCCGACAAGATGGCGAGCTTGGTCTTCATCGCCTGCTCGCTCAGGCGATAGGGCAAGGTTCGGCCCAGTTCCCGTTTGCCGAGAAACGGACGCCATTGCGGATTGGGCAAGCGCTCACCCCACTCCTTGTCGAGGACAAACTGCGCCACGTTGCGATAGGCGATCAACTCGTCAGGGGGCGACTGACAGTAGTCGAGATAGCGGATCATGATGCGGCGAGTGAGATCTTTCGGGCTGATAGCGGCCTCGCGAAAACACCAGTGCAAAAAGGTGGTCAGCTCGCTGCGATAGGTTTTGTAGTTGTTTTCGCTGTGGCGCTGCTCCAGCAGCCAGTCGACCGCCAGTTCGTAAACCAGTCCGGCATCGGGCACATCGTTGAGGCTGAGGTTGGCAAGGTATTGATTGACCTGCGGGTTGCCAGCTTCCAGATAGACCAGGCTATCAAACAGCGGCATGGCAGGCGGTAAGGATAATGGGTGTTGAGTCATAGTGTTACTTGTTGGCGATAAGATGAATCGATATGAGGCTGCGAGCCGAGGCGATAGAAAAGGGCTCGTGATGCATGAATGCGGCTTCTGTTGGTGTTTGTACTATCTCTGCTGTTGCTCTGATTGAGGTCACCGGGAGCGATCTGGACGGCTATCTCACCCTTGTTTGCTCGTTATTTTCTCGTTGATTTGGCTGACGTCACCCATCGCCTCACGCGATTCAGTTATGCATTGGATATGCACACTTGTTAAAAAATTCTCGGGGTAAATAGCCGTAAAAATGGGTTTAAATGCAAAACAAGTGAATGGCTGGTGCTGTTTACCCCGAAGAAGAAAGGGCCTGAACAATCAGGCCACCTGTTTGAGCGGCTTCTCTTTGCGTTTAGCTGCTGGAGCCTCTTCCTCTTTCGCGCCAACCTGAACTTTGCCACCGCGCAGCAGGGTTTGCAGCACATCACGCTGCTCTGCCAGGTAGAATGCCAGACTCTCTTGCTGATCCGGCGCCAGTTCGATCGGCGCGCCGGCTAACAGGGTCATCAACTCATCGGCCGTATCCAGCAGCTTGTCATAGGCATCGGCCTCTTTTTTGCTGGCAAAGGTCATTTTTTCTACTCCCCCACGAACAACCACATATTTGATCTCGACAGCCATGATGGCCTCCTCTTGGTGATGATGAATAGAGTATATGTATGGATATACAGTATTGCAAATAACCTCACCGGAAAAGATATCGCAGGTTGTTAACGACAAAATCCGCGCTGGATCAAGCTGTCTGAAAGTGCCATTTGACTTCCACGCCTGACTGGTCGGATCATGGCCTTATGACGATCGTACGACACCTGTTTATCCTGCTGATGGTGGAGGTGCTGCTCCTCGGGAGCATCGCCCACTTGGTCGTGGGACTCCACTGGTTGCTGACCATGCTGTTTGTAGTGTTTGCCCTGCTTGGTTTGCGCTGTCTGGTGGTGCTCGGCAGCTGGCTGTTTACCCGCTTCTACCCCTCCCCGGCCATCGGCGCCTGGCGCAGGGTGACGATGATGGCTCAGGAGATGCTGGCCTACCTCTATACCTTTACCTGGTTGCTGCCATTCGAGCCGTTGCTGATGGCCCCCGACCGGCTGCGTCCTTGCCAGCGCCCCGTATTGTTGGTGCATGGTTACGGCTGCAGTCGCGGGATCTGGCGTACCC
>NZ_JRGK01000134.1 GCF_000764645.1 Aeromonas finlandensis | reverse complement strand
CCCGATCGCTGGGGGTCAGTGCGCTCTGGAAGCTCTCCAGCGGCTGGGCCAGCTTGCGGGCGGCAACCCACTCCTGTTTGGCCGCCACGATTTTGCCGAGAATGGTCTGGCTGATGGAGGCCATGTTCAGAAAAGCATGGGGGGCAATAAGGTCTGACATCTCGTTATCCTTGCGAAGCTGCGAACTGCCGCTCGGGAGTTCTGCATGAGTGCCCTGCGGGCGTTCTGAATGAGTGCTGTGCGACATGGTGGCTGACATCATGCCTCCTGATGGCCCGCTTCCTGATGGCTCAAAGTGGCCAGCCGGGCGGCGAGATCCGCGGCCTTGCCACTCGCCAGCACCGCCAGCACCTCGGCCGCCGCGCTCTTGAGATCGGTCGCCTTGCCCGCCATCAGCAGCAGCGGCGCCACGTTGGCGGCGATGGCGGCGTTGTGGGCCGGGGTGCCTTGCCCAGCCAGAATGGCGGCGGTGATGGCGCGGTTCTCTTCCGGTTCACCCCCCTGAATGGCGCTGACCGGATAGGTCTCGAGGCCAAAGTCAGCCGGGGTGATCATAAATTCGCGGATCTCGCCGTCACGGATCTGGGCCACCTGAGTCGGGCCGTGAATGGCAATCTCGTCGAGCCCGGCGCCGTGCACCACCATACCCGTTTTCAATCCCAGAGCCAGCAGGGTTTCGGCGATGGGGCGCACCAGCTCGGGGGCATAGACCCCCATCAGCTGATAGGTGGGGCGAGCGGGGTTGATGAGCGGCCCCAGCACGTTGAACAGGGTGCGGGTCTTGAGGGCTTGGCGCACCGGCATGGCGTGGCGCACCCCGGCGTGGTACTGGGGGGCGAACAGGAAGCAGATGCCGAGTTCGTCCAGACAGTGGCGCGCCTGCGCCGGGCTCATGTCGAGCTTGATCCCCATCTTGTCGAGCAGATCGCTCGACCCCGACTTGCTCGAGACCGAGCGGTTGCCGTGCTTGGCCACTTTCAGGCCGCAGGCGGCGGCGACCAGCGCCGAGGTGGTGGAGACATTGATGGTGTTGAGGCCATCGCCACCGGTACCGACGATATCGCAAAACGCATAATCAGGACGCGGGAAGTCGCGCGCTTCCGCCAGCAGGGCCTCGGCGGCACCGGCGATCTCCTCCGGGGTCTCCCCCTTGATCTTGAGGGCGGTCAACAGGCTGGCGAGCACGATGGGATCCACTTCGCCACGTACCACCTGGCCGAAGGCGTCGCGGGTACTTTCACGGCTCAGAGACTGACCCTGATAGAGGGTGTTGAGATGAAGTTGCATAGGGTCTTCCTTACCGCGCGCCGCGTGTCGAAAAAATGCTTTCTGGACGGGTGATATGGGCGAGCGCCTGAGTCAGCAGGCGGGCCCCTTCCGAGGTCATGATGGATTCGGGATGGAACTGGAACCCCAGCACCCGCTCATCCTGCTGCTCGATAGCCATGGGCATGCCCTGATAGTGGGCAATCACCGTCAGCTCTTCCGGTACATAGGTGGCGACCAGCGAGTGGTAGCGCGCCACCGGCAGCGGGCTCGGCAGACCGGCGAAGGCGCCGTGGCCGTTGTGCTCAATCAGGGAGCGCTTGCCGTGGACGATCTCGCCCGCCGCGCCGACGGTGCCGCCGTAGGCTTCGCACAGGGCCTGATGGCCGAGACAGATGCCGAGGATCGGCACCTGACCGCGGGCCAGCTTGATCAGATCAATCAGGCAGCCCGCTTCATGGGGAGCGCCCGGCCCCGGCGAGAGCACCAGCACGGCGTCCCCTTCGCAGGCGGCGATCTCGCTCATGATGCGGGTCGCTGGCAGGCTGTTGCGGTAGATCCGCACCGGATAGCCGAGGGAGCGGAACTGGTCGACGAGGTTGTAGGTAAACGAATCGAAGTTATCGAGCAGGAAGATGTTAGTCATGGCTCACGTCCTTATGTTGCTCCTGCTGGGCGCTCAGGGCTTGCAGGGAGGTGCCATGGCTGGCGGCGATGGCGGCCAGCACGGCGGCCGCCTTGGCGCGGGTTTCGTCGGCTTCGGCTTGGGGTTTGGAGTCATAGACCACCCCGGCACCGGCCTGCACATGGGCCACGCCATCTTTCACGAAAGCAGAACGAATGACGATGCAGGTATCCATCTCACCAGCGCCGTTGATGTAGCCGACCGCGCCGCCGTAGCTGCCGCGGCGCTTGCCTTCCACCATGCGAATAAGCTCGCTGGCGCGGATCTTGGGGGCGCCGGTGAGGGTGCCCATGTTCATGCAGGCCTGATAGGCGTGCAGGGCGTCTAGGTCGGCGCGCAGGGTGCCGACCACCTTGGAGACCAGATGCATCACATGGCTGTAGCGATCCACTTTCAGCAGCTCCTTGACGTAGCGGGTGCCGGGCTCCGAGATGCGGGCGATGTCGTTGCGGCCCAGATCTACCAGCATCAGGTGCTCGGCTACCTCTTTCTCGTCTTGACGCAGTTCCAGCTCGATGCGGCCGTCGAGATCCCGGTTGATGCTGCCATCGGGGTTGAAGCCGCGGCGGCGGGTACCGGCGATGGGGTACATCTCCACATCGCGGCTGGTGGCGCAGAACTTCACCGCGCTCTCGGGGGAGGCGCCAAACAGGGTGAAACCCTCATCCTGCACGTAGAACATGTAGGGGCTGGGGTTGGTCTGTTTGAGGCGGCGATAGGCGGCGATGGGGCTGGGGCAGGGCAGGGAGAAGCAGCGGGACGGCACCACCTGGAAGATGTCGCCGCGGCGGATAAAGCCCTTGAGCTTCTCCACCTCGGCGCAGAACTGCTTGTCGCTCTTGTCCACGCTGATGCCGCCACTCAGGGGCTGGGTGGTCAGCTCGGCGCAGAGGGGTTGCTGGCAAAGCTGTTTGAAGCCGGTGAGCCGTTCGGTCAGGCGGGTGTATCTGTCATCCACATGGCTCTCGTCGCTGTCGCCGCCGAAGATGCAGGCCAGCAGCTGGGTGGTGCGCGCGATATGGTCGATGGTGATCAGGGTTTCGGCCACATAGAAGCAGTAGTCGGGGCAGTTGTTGCTCCCCTCTGGCACCTCTGGCAGATCTTCAAAAGAGGCGATCAGGTCGTAGGCGAAGCTGCCCGCCATAAAGAGCGCTTCTTTACCCAACGGGCACTGCAGCGCCTGTTGCAGGGTGCGCAGCACATCCAGCACGCTGCTCCCCTTGAGGCGGGAGTCTTCATCCTGCTCCCGATCGGAGGCCGGGAAGTCGAGCTGCAACTCGCCATTGACCAGCGAGCGAGCCACCACCGCAGGCAGCCGCTCGGCCAGCAGGCTCTGCAACTGGGCGCCATTGTCGTTCAGGGTGCGCACCCGCACGGTGCGACCACGGCACTCGATGCGCAGGCAGGCATCGACCAGCAGCAGGCTCTGCTTGCCCGCCTTGGAGTCGATCTCCACCGATTCCAGCAGCAGGTTGTTGGGGCGACCCTGACAGAGGCGGGTATAGAGCGCCAGCGGATCAGCCACATAAGGGGCGTTGAGCTTGAGGGTATCGAATTCACCCAGAGGAAGGCGATGTGTGGCTGTCATAGTGCGTTCCCTTGCGTGTGATGCGTTTTACCGATGTTCATGACGTCTAATACCTTGAAAAAGTGCCTTGAAAATGAGGTGGGTTCTGGCGGTTTTAGTAGAGGCGCCATCGCCTGGTCATTACGCTTGTCTGAATTCTCGGTTTCATCACAGGTCCATTTGCCGGATAATAAAAAAGCCCGCTGGGGTCAGCGGGCTTTTTCTTTGGGTTCTTAATTTGCTGTCAGTTTACAGGTACAGCAACGACCACACGCCCGCATGTCAGGGAGTGTGCCACCACCAGATGGTCAGGATGGAAGTCGCTTGCATGATAAAGTCCTGTAAAAAGATGTTTGCAATGAAGTGCCTACAGAAAACGATAAAGCCGCGGCCAAGTCAAGTCGCTTTTTAGCCTTCTTTTTTTCAAGCGGGCCCCAAGACAAGAGCGAAACACGCCGATGAGATTCGATCTTCACTGCCATACCACTGCCTCCGACGGGGTGTTGAGCCCCGCCGAACTGGTGCGCCGCGCCGCCGAAAAACAGGTCGAAGTGTTAGCGGTTACTGACCACGACACCCTTGCTGGGCTTGATGAGGTGCGCCGCACCATCGAAGCCGAGCAACTGCCGCTGCGACTGGTGAGCGGTGTCGAGATCTCCACCGGCTGGGAGCATCACGAAATTCATATCGTGGCGCTGGGGGTGGATGAAAAAAATCCTCAGCTGACCGACTTTCTGGCCGGTCAGCTGGCCCGTCGCGAGGCGCGCGCGCTGGAAATCGGGCGCCGTCTGGAGAAGTGCCTCATCCCCGGCACCTATGAAGAGGCCAAGGCGCTGGCCGGTGACGCCGCCGTGACCCGGGCCCACTTTGCCCGGGTATTGGTGGCGCGCGGGGTGGCCGACAACATGCAGAAGGTATTCAAAAAGTACCTGAGCCGTGGCAATAAAGGGTATGCCCCGGCCGAGTGGCCCGAGATGAGCGAAGCAATCACTGCCATTCACGCCGCAGGCGGGCTGGCGGTGCTGGCTCACCCCAGCCGTTACGATCTCACCGCCAAGTGGATCAAGCGGTTGCTGGTGGCTTTCAAGGCGGCCGGTGGCGATGCCATGGAGGTGTCATTGCCCCAGCAGAGCCCGCAGGAGCGGGCCAATCTGGGTCAGTGGGCCAAGGATCACGACCTCTATATCTCGGTGGGATCGGATTTTCACTTCCCCTCCAACTGGACCGAGCTGGGCCGCCACCTCTGGCTGCCCAAAGAGGGAATGCCCGTCTGGCTGGCCTATCCCGGTCACTTTGGGCTCACCACCGAGCAGCATGCAGAGCTGCTGGCGAGCCGCTAACGGCACCAGCGAAGCGGCCACAAACAGGTTAAGGTAGTGTCATGGGTCTTTGGCCCGTGACCATACGAGCGGGCAGGTATTGCTGCCCCCATTGCGAGAACAAGCTATGAGTCAGCATTTTTACGTACATCCGGAAAACCCACAGGCCCGTCTGATCGGTCAGGCGGTACAGATCATCCAGAACGGCGGCGTGATCGTCTATCCTACCGACTCCGGCTATGCGCTGGGTTGCCAGATGGGCGACAAGGGCGCGCTGGAGCGCATCTGCCGCATCCGTCGCCTCGACGCCAGCCACGACTTCACCCTGGTCTGCCGCGATCTCTCCGAGATCTCCACCTACGCCAAGGTCGACAACAGTGCGTTTCGCCTGATCAAGAACAACACCCCGGGCGCCTACACCTTCATCTTCAAGGCGACCAAAGAGGTGCCGCGCCGCCTGATGAACGAGAAGAAGAAGAGCATCGGCATCCGGGTGCCGGACAACAAGATCGCCCAGGCGCTGCTGGAAGCCCTCGGCGAGCCCCTGCTCTCCACCACCCTGATCCTGCCGGAGTCAGAGATGGCCGAGTTCGACCCGGAAGAGATCTTCGACAAGCTGGGCAAGCAGATCGATCTGGTGGTCAACGGTGGCTATCTGGGCGAGCAGCCCACCACAGTGGTCGATTTCTCTGACGACGAGCCGGTGTTGCGTCGTCGCGGCGCCGGGGATCCGACCCCGTTTGAGTGATATTGCAGAACCTGTGACGACCAGCTCCGGCGAGAACGGCGCGGGCGTCACACCTCCCATCGCGAAAGTCCTGGGGCAGCCCTACCACGAGCTGCCCCAGGACTTGTTCATCCCGCCCGATGCGCTGGAGGTGTTCCTCGATACCTTCGAGGGGCCGCTCGATCTGCTGCTCTACCTCATCCGGCGCCAGCAACTCGATATCCTCAATCTGCCGATCCTGCAGATCACCGCCCAGTACATGGAGTACGTGGAGCTGATGCAGGGGCTCAACCTTGAGCTGGCGGCGGAGTATCTGCTGATGGCGGCCTGGCTGGCGGAGATCAAATCTCGCCTGCTGCTGCCCAAGGCACCGGAGCTGGAGGATGAAGAGGAGGGGGAAGACCCGCGGGTGACCCTGATTCGCCGCCTGCAGGAGTACGAGCGTTACAAGGTGGGAGGGGAGCGCCTCAACGAACTGCCACGGGTGGAGCGGGAGATTTTTATCGCCGCTGCCCTGCCCCCCGATTTTGGCGCCCTCAAGCCACTGGCGCCCGATGTTTCGCTGGTTGAGCTCGCCCTTTACATGCAAAGTGTGGTAAAACGCGCGACTCATTTCGAACATCACCAGATCCGCCGCGAACAGATCCCGACCCGGGTGCGCATGGCGGAGATCCTCGCCATGCTCTCGCTGGGGCAGACCCTGCGCCTTGAGCAGGTGCTGCGCGCCGAAGAGGGGCGCATGGGGGTACTGGTGACGTTTCTGGCCCTGCTGGAGCTGTGCAAGGAGCAACTGATCTGGATCCTGCAGGCAGAACCGTTGGGACCAATCCATTTTGCATTGGCTGCGGAAGAGAGTGAGAAACGTGAACAGACCCATTGAGCGCGCATCCAGTCTGTTTCGTTGCAGCCAGAATCCCTGGGTCACAGTGCATTTCGCATTGGCCGAGCAGAGCGAGGAGGGCAACCGTGGCGCTGCCCACTGAACGACTCAAGACCTTGATCGAAGCGGCGCTGTTCGTGGCCGGTCGCCCGCTCAATGTCAGCGAGCTGAAAAGCAGCGTGCTGGCGGATTATCCGGTGACCAGCCGCTATGTTCAGCTGCTGTTGGCCGAGATCAGGCAAGATTACAGTACGCGGGGCGTCGAGCTCAAAGAGGTCGCCTCCGGCTGGCGCTTTCAGGCGCGTCAGGAGTATGCCGAGGAGCTCTCGCGGCTCTGGAGCGAGCGGGCGCCGCGCTATTCCCGCGCCGTGATGGAGACGCTGACCCTGATCGCCTATCGCCAGCCCATCACCCGGGCCGAGATCGAAGCGATCCGCGGGGTGGCGGTGTCGAGCCAGATAGTGAATACCCTGAAAGAGCGTGGCTGGGTGCGCAGCATCGGCCACAAAGAGGTGGCGGGTCGCCCCGAGCTGCTCGCCACCACCAGAGAGTTTCTGGATTACTTTAATCTGCAGAGTCTGGAGCAGCTCCCCGAGCTGGATCCGGAGCTGCAACCCCTGTTGCCCTCTGCGGTGGACGGGGAGAGCGATGCCCGGTAAATGGCGCCCAAGCGGGCCGATTTCACCGGAATGGACATTTTTCAACCGTGGCGAATGCACCAACCGGCGTTTGCGACAGTTAACCCCGTTGCCCCCTTTATTAGCGGGCAGCGATCAACAATCAGGTAACCCCGATGAGTGAAAAACTGCAAAAAGTGTTGGCCCGCGCGGGTCACGGCTCCCGTCGTGAGATGGAGGCCCTGATCACCGCAGGTCGGGTCAGTGTGGATGGCAAGGTCGCCACACTGGGGGATCGCGTCGAAGTGAACGCCGTGATCCGGGTGGATGGTCACCAGATCAAGACCCGTGCCGCAGAGGAAGTGATCTGCCGCGTACTGGCTTACCACAAGCCGGAAGGGGAGATGTGTACCCGTCACGATCCGGAAGGTCGTCCCACTGTGTTTGATCGTCTGCCCAAGATGGAAGGTGCCCGCTGGATCGCGGTCGGCCGCCTCGACGTCAACACCTCCGGTCTGCTGCTGTTCACCACCGACGGTGAACTGGCCAACCGCCTGATGCACCCGAGCCACGAAGTGGAGCGGGAATACGCGGTCCGTGTCTTTGGCGAAATCACTGAAGCCATGTTGCAGCGTCTGCGCAAGGGCGTGCAGCTGGAAGATGGCACAGCCAAGTTCAACAAGATCAAACCGGCTGGCGGTGAAGGTCTGAACCAGTGGTTCAACGTCACCCTGACCGAAGGTCGCAACCGTGAAGTGCGCCGCCTGTGGGAATCCCAGGAAGTGCAGGTGAGCCGCCTGATGCGTATCCGCTACGGCGACGTCAAGCTGGACCGCGGTATCCCGCGCGGCGGCTGGCAGGAGCTGAAACTGCCGGAAGTGAACTACCTGCGTGGTCTGGTCAACCTGCCGCCGGAGACCGAATCCAAGGTCGATCTGCAGCAGGATGGCAAAACCAGCCGTCACAAGCAGGCCGCCCAGATCCGTCGTGCCGTCCAGCGCCACAAGGATATGCAGGGCAAAGAGCCGCGTGCGCGCAGCACCACAGCCCGTCGCAAGCCGCAAGCCTCTACCCGCAACTCCGGTACCGGCAGCAAGTAAGCGACCACTCGTCGCGTACTGCGCGCTGTCAAGCCACGCGCAACCGGCCAGGCAACAGGCCCGCACCAGATGGTGCGGGCCTTTTTCGTCTCTGTCGGGTGGCTTAGGTCCGCAGGCGCCCTTGTGCGGGATGAGGGGGCACCCTCTCTGCGGGCTTGGCGGCGTTTACCATTACATTCACGATTCGCGAAGGTGAGCGGGTGATCCATGCTGAACCTTATCGGTGGCGCCAAATAGAGTTCTGGATCTGATATCAGGGCCCTGTTCGCACTTTCCTTGGGGTGATAGAGTAATTTATTGATTTGTAAGGTTTATCAAGGTGCTTTCAATGACAAACGTATCTGTAGCGCTGGTCACTCTGCTGCTGACGGGGGCCGCTCAGGCCGCTCCTGCGGTCTTCTCTCCCGAGGCGGGTGTGTTGTGCGACAAGAAGGCGGGGTTTTGTGCCGACACTCAGGGGATCTCCATGGGGCTGACCCAGATCCATCTGGGCGACAAGGAGCAGGCCAAACTGCTGAAGGTGTTCGGTTCGACCGACGGGGTCGATATGGGCAGCTACACCCTGAGCAATGGCGTGCACTGCGAGAGCAGTGAACAGCAGTGCTACAAGGATCGCTACTTTCCGCGCACCAAAGAGAGCAAATACACCGCCATGCTGTTTCAGCAGGGCAAGTAACCGCGTCAAGGTTGGCATCGGGGGAGCATGGGCTCCCCTTTTTCTTGTCCGATTGCCACGCCGGTCGCAAGGTTGGCGCCAACGGCTTGCCTGCGAGCCATGATGGCGACACTATTGACTCCCTTTAATAAACAGGCGGGTCGCCGCGGCCCGTGACCGCCAGGTCAGAGAGGCGTGGCTGTGACCCACCCAGCGCGGGGGGCGCTGGCGGGATCATTCGCAGGACGGGATAAGAGGAGCAGAACAGGATGATGGAAGGGCAACAATGGCGCTGGCTCAATGAACCGGCCGAGTGGCACCAGACAGAGGGCGGTTTGCAGGTAGTAACGGACCAGCAGACCGATTTTTGGCGCAGCACCTGGTATGGCTTCGAGCGCCACAGCGGCCATGTCTATGGCTGCGAGGTGGCGGGTGAGTTTACCTTTCAGGTCTGCGTCGAGGGGGAGTTCACCACCCTCTACGATCAGGCGGGGCTGATGCTGCTGCAAGACGAAGCGCACTGGCTGAAAGCGGGGATCGAGTACAACGATGATCAGCCGATGATCGGCAGCGTGCTGACCAATCCGCGCTCTGACTGGGCCACCGGCATTTTCCCCGGCAATCCGCGCCGCTTCTGGTTGCGGCTGACCCGGCTGGCGGACTGTTTGCGTTTGCAATACTCCACCGATGGCAAGGTGTGGCCGCTGTTGCGCCTCGCCCCGTTCCCACCAGGCGAGCGCTGCTTTATCGGGGTTATGTGTTGCACACCGGAGCGGCAGGGGTTGGCGGTGCACTTCTCTGACTTGCGCCTCACACCGCCCCTTGGCAAGGCGCTGCACGATCTCAGCTAGCTGTTTATCGCCCACTGTTGTTAAGAAAGTTGTTAAACAAAAAGCGCCATCAGGCGCTTTTTGTTTAGTTACGTTGAACGCTATCGGCTCAACATGCTGCGTGTTTACCCATGGCAGGGTTAGCCGATCAGGCTGGCCCACAGGTCATATTCGTCGGATTCGTCGATCCGCACCTTGACCATGTCGCCCGGTTTGAGGCTTGTTTCACCGTTGAGGTAGACCAGACCGTCGATCTCCGGTGCATCGGCAAAGGAGCGGCCAGTGGCACCCTCTTCGTCCACCTCGTCGATGATGATGGTCATCTCCTGACCCACTTTGCGGGCCAGCTTGCGGATGGAGACCTGCTGTTGCAGCTCCATAAAGCGCTGGAAGCGCTCTTCCTGCACCGCTTCCGGTACCGGATCCGGCAGCTCGTTGGCCAGCGCCCCTTCGACCGGGCTGTATTTGAAGCAGCCGACCCGATCCAGCTCCGCCTTGTCGATGAAGTCCAGCAGCATCTGGAACTCTTCCTCAGTCTCGCCCGGGAAGCCGACGATAAAGGTGGAGCGCAGGGTGATCTGCGGACAGATCTCGCGCCACTTCTGGATACGCTCCAGAGTGCGCTCGACGGTACCCGGGCGCTTCATCAGTTTCAGGATGCGCGGGCTGGCGTGCTGCAGCGGAATATCGAGGTAGGGCAGGACCTTGCCATCGCGCATCAGCGGGATGATGTCATCTACATGCGGATAGGGGTAGACGTAGTGCAGGCGTACCCAGATATCAAGCTTGGCCAGCTCTTCGCACAGGGCGACCATGCTGGTCTTGACCGGCATGCCATCGTAGAAACCGGTGCGGTGTTTGACATCGACGCCGTAGGCGGAGGTGTCCTGAGAGATCACCAGGATCTCCTTCACGCCCGCCTCTTTCAGGCGCTTGGCTTCTGCCAGCACCTCGCCGATGGGGCGGCTCACCAGATCCCCGCGCATGGAGGGGATGATGCAGAAGGTGCAGCGGTGGTTGCACCCTTCGGAAATCTTCAGATAGGCGTAGTGGCGCGGGGTCAGTTTGACGCCGTGGGCCGGTACCAGACTGGTGAAGGGGTTGTGCTCCGGTTTGGCCACATATTTGTGGACGTGACCCAGCACCTCTTCGTAGGCGTGGGGGCCGGTGATCTCGAGCACCTTGGGGTGGATCTCGCGGATCTGATTCTCTTTGGCGCCAAGGCAACCGGTGACGATCACCTTGCCGTTCTCGGCCAGCGCTTCGCCGATCGCTTCCAGCGACTCCTGCACCGCGCTGTCGATAAAGCCGCAGGTGTTGACGACGACCAGCTCGGCATCGTCATAGCTGGGCACCACATCGTACCCTTCGGTACGCAGCTGGGTCAGGATGCGTTCTGAATCGACCAGGTTTTTGGGGCAACCCAAGGAGACGAATCCTACTTTGGGGGCCTGTTTTGTGTTGGACATCGCTCAATCACTCTTAGGTGGCTCTTCTTTAAGGGCGCGAATTTTACCGGAATGGTTAACCAAAAACTATACAGCCAGCATGACAGAACCGAACAATATCTCCGAGTAGGCAGGATTGGGCCGGGGGAAGGGGCGGTGATGGCTCGCTCTTGATGGGGCTATTGCGCCTGTCGCGCGGGTTGTTGCGGGGATCTCGCTTTATTGATTTTCCTGTCAATTTGCGGTCGATGGCAGGGAGGGCGGCAACCGGAGTCACTATACTCCCATCACGGTGACCCGGTGGAGAAGGCGATGGAAAGTTCATTTGGCGAGAGAATGCAGAGCGTGCATGCCACACTGCGCGAGCGTTTTGGCAAGCTGAGCCGGGTGGCCATCGCGATTTATGATCCCCATACCGATCAGCTCAAGACCTTCGCTCACAGCACCGAGGGGCACTCGCCGCTGGTGCAGTATGAGGTGAAGCTGAGCGATGTCCCCTCCCTGCGCTATCTGGCGGAGCACAAGCAGCCCCGGGTGCTCGGCAATCTCGATGCCCTGCGCGACTCCGGCTCGGAGCACAGCCGCAAGCTGCTGGAGGCGGGCTATGCCTCCAGCTATACCGAGCCGCTGCTGTTCAACAGCAAGCTGTTTGGCTTTCTGTTTTGCGATGCGATGGAGCCGGGCTACTTCAACGAGCCGATCCGAAGCGAGCTGTCAGCTTATGCCCAGGTGCTGTCGGCCATCATTGCGGTGGAGTTTTTCTCCATCCAGACCCTTGGCGGCGCGCTGACCACGGCGCGGGAGTTCAGCCGTTATCGGGATGAGGAGACCGCCAACCATCTGCACCGGATGTCCGCCTACTCCCGGTTGATCGCCAAGACGCTGGCCCCCGCCTGCGGCCTAAGCGACGAGGAGGTGGAGTTTATCTACCTCTTCTCGGAGCTGCACGATATCGGCAAGATTGCGGTGCCGGATGCCATTTTGCTCAAGCCGGGCAAGCTGACGCCGGAAGAGTTCGAGATCATGAAGATCCACCCCGGCAAGGGGCGGGAGATGATCAGCCTGATGATCAACGAGTTTGGCCTCGATGGCATTCACCACACTGATATGCTGACCAACATCATCGCCTGCCATCACGAGCGCTTCGACGGCACCGGCTATCCGCAAGGGCTGGCGGGGGAGGCGATCCCGCTGGAGGCGCGCATCGTGACGGTGGCCGATGTGTTTGATGCCCTGACCAGCGAGCGCCCCTACAAGCAGCCCTGGCCGTTCGAGACGGCCTTTGCCTATCTGGAGGATCATGCCGGCAGCCAGTTTGATCCTGCCTGTGTCGCCGCGGCCCTGCACAACAAGGCTGAGTTTTATGCCATCTATCAGCAGTATCAGGATCCGGCCAGTACACAGGAAGCGGACGATGTGAAACCGGATTGAGTGGCATGGGTGAGGCAAAGCCAAAGCAAAGGGGATAAAGGGCAGGAAAGAGAATCAAAGGTTCGGAAGAGAAGGGGACGCTATCATGCGTCCCCTTTTCTATTTATCAGGTTGGGGTAGCCACTGTCCTCCAGCTCGTCGCCCGCAGTCCGTTATGGCTTGGGTGGCGGTTCGCTTGATTGGCTCAGGTGGTCGGCGTTGGCACTCGCACAGCCGCAGGGGCGTATCTCTTTGTCCGGCCGCTTTTGGGCCAGTCGATACTGGCGCCACCAGATGATGGTGGTCATGGCAAGGATCAGCACAAACGAGGCGAGCAGACTCAGCAACCAGATGGACATGATTTTTCCTCCTTGCGGTGATGGTAGTCGCCAGCGCGGTGAGCGGGCGGCCGTGATGCTGGCAGCAAGTATGGCCCTGCGGCGATGGATGTGCCTGATTGTTACTGTAGTGCGACAACTATCTGGTTAACTGTCGCGCCAGTGCGACAATGGAGCGAATGCTGCGGGTGGTTTGAGCTGGCGGGCGGGATGGCACGGCTCGCCGACTTGTGCCGATGGTGCCGTGAGGGAGCCCTGACGGGCTTCAGCGGGATTGGCTGAGGCAGAAACGACGCAGGCCCGAACACGGTTCGGGCCTGCGGTTTTTACCGAGGGTGGCGGGCGCCTTCCCGGCGAGCTTACGCCTGTTCGGCCTCGGCCACGGGGGCTGCGCTCTCGCTGCCGTTGGCGAAGCGATCCGCCCACAGGGCAATTACGCCGTCACCGGTGACGTTGCAGGCGGTGCCGAAGCTGTCCTGCGCCAGATAGAGGGCGATCATCAGGGCGATGGAGGCTTCACCGAAACCGAGCATGGAGGTGAGCAGACCCAGTGCCGACATCACGCCACCACCCGGTGCGCCCGGGGCGGCGATCATGATGACACCCAGCATCATGATGAAGGGGAGCATGGTCTCGATACCCGGAATGGCCAGATGCTCGGAGAGGAACATCACCGCAGTGGCGCAGGTCACCAGGGTAATGGTGGAGCCGCAGAGATGAATGGTGGCGCACAGCGGCACGGTGAAGTTGGCGATGCCGTCACTCACGCCGTTGTTCTTGCTTGATTGCAGGGCAACCGGAATGGTGGCGGCGCTCGACATGGTGCCCAGCGCGGTGAAGTAAGCGGGCAGCATGTTCTTGATGAGCTGGGCCGGTGAGCGGCCAAGGGCCAGACCGGTGCCGATAAACAGCACGGAGAGCCAGATCCAGTGCATCAGGATCGCCATCACCAGCACCACGCCGAAGGTTTTCAGGGTGGCGAACACGGTGCCTTCTACCGTCATCTCGACAAAGACGCCGGCGATATGGAACGGCAGCAGCGGGATGATCACCTTGGCCAGCAGCCGGTCGATGATGTCACGGCCCTGATCGGCGACCCGGCGCAGATCGGTGGCCTGGGTAGCGCTGATACCGATGCCGAACACGAAGGCGGCGGCCAGTGCCGACATCACACCAAACAGCGGCGGGATCTCCAGATTGACGTAGGAGGCGAGCTTGATTGCCGTGGCCGTGGTGGGCTCGGCGGCGGTGGTCAGCTGCGGGATCAGGTGGCTCGCCACGGTAAAGGCGAACAGCCCCGCCAGAATGGTGGAGCAGTAGGAGAGGGCCACGGTTTTGCCCAGCAGCTTGCCGGAGTTTTTCGGCAGGCTGGCGATGCCGCTCATGATGAAGAACAGAATGATGAGCGGAATGGTGAAGGTAATGAGCTGACCTATCACTGTCTTGGCCGTAAACAGCACGCGCGCCACCCACTCAGGGGCGTAGAGACCGAGCAAGAGACCGGCAAGGATGCCAGCAATGAGTTTCAGGACAAGTTTCATAAGGAAATCCGGAGTTGGTTGTATTGTCTGTCTTGTTACTAATTTTTGATATTAATCGAACTTTTTAACACAGAAACCGTGTTATGTCTGCCTTTGCTGCGTTAACGCCGAGTTAAATATTGTCGATAACCATGAGCGCCGACTAGCTGTCGGTTTGGCGTTGAGCTGAAAAATCCGTGATGAATTAGCCCGTTAGGTAGCCAGATGCTCGCCACGCAGCAGCATGACGTAGTAGCTGGCGTGTTGAGTGGCGTATTGTGGCGTGTTGGTCGGAGCGGGCTCCATCTGGGTCAGTTGCAGCGCTATCCCGGATGTGGTGATGCATTGCTGCAGATGCAGGATCTGCTGGTCGTGGCTCATCTCGCCGGTTGGCTGCAGGGGGAAGCAGAGCGGGGCGCCCGCTTTGAGCAGGGTCGCCAGCTGTGACAACAGGGTGGCAAGGGTAGTCGCGTCGCTATCAAGCGGGCGGCTTAGCCAGATGCCATCGTAAGGGAGCACCGAGTGCATCCGCGCGAGGGGGCAGACCCGCACCGCTTGTCCGGATTGCTGCGAGGCGACTTTGGCGTCGGCCAGCACCGCTTCACAGGCGGTGACCACATACCCCTCTGCACGCAGCCAGCGCAGATCCTCTCCCGTGCCGCACTGACCATTGAGCAGGTGAGCGCCGGGCTTGAGGCGCGTCACAAAGGCGGCCCGAACGGGGGCGTGCAGGTCGTGCAATGGCTGGGGAGCGGGGATGGCGTCAGAGTGTGGCACAGGGGTTACCTCAAGCAGGGGGCGCACAGGTTAACAAATTGGGCGTCTCACTGCCAAAGGGGAAAGGGCGTGCCCGGGCGGCCCTAATAACCCCGGGTGGCTGGCCCGTTTGGCAGGGACAGCATGGTGAACATGCTGTCGATGAGAAAGCCCGATTCGCGCGGCAGATCGATCCGCTCGGGAAAGTGGAGCCAGTTGATGATGTAGCCATCCAGGGTGCAGTGGAGCAGGGTGGCGGCGCGCTGCAGGCTGAGGTTGGCGGGCAGCTGGCCCCGTCGTATCGCGTTGGCCAGGGTGGTTTCCAGATCCCGAAAGAAGTGGGCGGACTGGCTGCGGATATGTTCGCGCAATGAGATGGCTTCCCCCTCCAGCGATTCGAGGTTGAACAGGATGGTGAACATCTGCTGTTGGGCCTGATTGTGGCTGATGTTGTGGAGCACCCCTTCGAAAAAGAGCTGCAGTTGCCCCAGCGGATCCGGCTCCTCCTCACTGAGGCAGGCATCGAGCTGATGGGCGAGGGGGCTGCAGAGCTCCTCCCAGAGCGAAATGAAGAGTTCGTCCTTGTTCTTGAAATGCCAATAGATGGCCCCGCGCGTCAGGTCTGCCGCCCTGGCGATATCGGTCAGGCTGGTCTTGGCCAGCCCCTGCGAGCAGAACAGATCCAGCGCCGTGCTCATGATGCGGCAGCGCGTCTGCTGCGCCTCTTCTTTGGTTCGTCTGGCCATCGAAATTTGTGCCTCATGCAAGCAAAAAGTGACTTACATACATTTATGAATGTATGTATATTGCCTCATCTTTAGACTATTTACCAACAGGGCCCATGCGGCCCTGATTGTTCATTGACTGGCAAAGGCTCAGGTGTTTCATGCATAAACATATTCTTGCTCGTTCAGTTGGTCTCGCTTTGCTGGCAACGGGCTTGCTGGCAGGTTGTGGTGACAAGGGCGGCGCAACCCAGGGACAGGGGGGCATGCCTCCCGCCGCGGTCAACGTAGTGACCTTGCAGACCAGCCCGCTGATGTTGACCACCGAGTTGACCGGTCGCAGCGCCCCGCTGCGGGTGGCCGAAGTGCGTCCACAGGTGAGCGGTATCATCCTCAAGCGTCTCTTTACCGAAGGGAGCGACGTGAAGGCTGGCGATCTGCTCTATCAGATCGATCCGGCTCTCTATCAGGCGGCGGTCGCCAGCGCCAAGGCCAATCTGGCCAAGGCGCAAGCCAACGAGCAGAGTGCCCGCCTCAAGGCCAAGCGCTATCAGGAGCTGCTCAAGGTCAACTCCATCAGCCGTCAGGACTATGACGACGCCGACGCCAGCTGGAAGCAGGCGCAAGCCGAGATCATGGCGAGCAAGGCAGCTTTGCGCAGCGCCGAGATCAATCTCGGTTACACCCGCATCACCGCCCCCATCAGTGGCCGCATCGGTACATCCGCTGTGACCGAGGGGGCGTTGGTGACCGCCCAGCAGGCTGACAGCCTGACCGCCATCCAGCAGCTCGATCCCATGTATGTGGATGTGCGCCAGTCCACCGCCGATCTGCTGCGCCTCAAGCGGCTGGTGGCTGAGGGCAAGCTGACCCAGGACGAGCAGAAGGGCGCCAAGGTGACCTTCCAGCTGGAAGATGGCTCCACTTACGGGGAAGAGGGCTCGTTGCAGTTCTCCGACGTGACCGTGGATGAGACCACCGGCATGGTGACCCTGCGGGTGATTGTGCCTAACCCCACCCATCTGCTGCTGCCGGGCATGTTTATGCGCGCCACCTTGCAAGAGGGGGAGCGGGCGCAAGGGCTGCTGGTGCCGCAAACGGCCGTGACGCGCACCCCCAATGGCGGCGCCACCGTGATGGTGGTGACTGCTGATAACAAGGTTGAGCTGCGCAATGTCCAGCTGAGCCGCATTGTGGGCAGCAACTGGGTGGTGGAGTCAGGGCTCACCTCCGGCGAGCGGGTGATCGTGGCGGGTCTGCAGAAAGTGCGACCGGGCGTCGTGGTCAACCCGGCTGAGCAGGGTGCTGCTGCGCCGTCTGCTCAAGCAGCGTCCAACACCCCGGCCAACAAGTAGGATGGAGTAGTCGCCTCATGGCTCGATTTTTTATAGACAGACCCATTTTTGCCTGGGTGATCGCGTTGGTGATCATGCTGGCGGGCAGCCTGGCCATCATCAAGCTGCCGGTAGCCCAGTATCCGAGCATTGCGCCCCCGGCAGTGAGCATCTCTGCCAGCTATCCGGGCGCCTCCGCCAAGACGGTGGAAGACTCGGTGACCCAGATCATCGAACAGAACATGACCGGGCTGGATCACCTGCTCTACATGTCCTCCCAGTCTGACTCCGCGGGTCGGGTGTCGGTCACCCTCACCTTCCAGCCGGGGACCGATCCCGATATCGCCCAGGTGCAAGTGCAGAACAAGCTGCAGCAAGCGATGTCGCTGCTGCCGCAAGAGGTGCAGCAGCAGGGGATCCGGGTACAGAAGACCTCCAGCAGCTTCCTGATGGTGGCCGCCTTCATCTCCAGCGATGGCAGCATGAAGAACGACGATCTGGCGGATTATGTGGTCTCCAACATCAAGGAGCCCCTGAGTCGTCTGGACGGGGTGGGCGAGATCACCCTGTTTGGCAGCCAGTACTCCATGCGGGTGTGGCTCGATCCCAACAAGCTCAACCGGGTGCAGATGACCCCGGGTGATGTGCAGGCCGCCATCAAGGCGCAAAACGCCCAGGTGGCGTTCGGCAAGCTGGGTGGCACCCCGTCGGTGAAAGATCAGCAGTTCACCGCCACCATCATGGGGCAGACTCGTCTCTCTTCCGTGGATCAGTTCAAAAACATCCTGCTGCGAGTCACTCAGGATGGTTCCAAGGTGCGGCTCAAAGATGTGGCCCGGGTTGAGCTGGCTGGCGAAAGCTATGACGCCGAGGCGCTCTACAACGGCCAGTCCACTGCTGCAGTCGCCATCAAGCTGGCCACCGGCGCCAACGCGCTGGATACCGCCGACAAGGTGCGCGCCAAGCTCAATGAGCTGTCGGGTTACTTCCCGGCCAACATGGAGATCGTCTATCCCTACGACACCACGCCGTTTGTGAAGATCTCCATCGAGGAGGTGGTGCAGACCCTGATCGAGGCGATCTTCCTGGTGTTCTGCGTCATGTATCTGTTCCTGCAGAACTTCCGCGCCACCCTGATCCCGACCATTGCGGTGCCGGTGGTCCTGCTCGGTACCTTCGGGGTGATGGCGGCGTTCGGCTTCTCCATCAACACCCTCACCATGTTCGGCATGGTGCTGGCCATCGGTCTGTTGGTGGATGACGCCATCGTGGTGGTGGAGAACGTGGAGCGGCTGATGAGCGAGGAGGATCTCTCCCCGCTGGAGGCGACCCGCAAGTCGATGACCCAGATCACCGGCGCGCTGGTGGGGATCGCCCTGGTGCTCTCCGCCGTGTTTGTGCCGATGGCCTTCTTTGGCGGCTCGACCGGCGCCATCTATCGCCAATTCTCGCTCACCATCGTATCGGCGATGACCCTGTCGGTGCTGGTGGCGTTGATCCTGACGCCGGCGCTTTGCGCCACTCTGCTCAAGCCGATGAAACATGGTGAGTTTGGCGCCAAGCGTGGCTTCTTTGGCTGGTTCAACCGCGCTTTTGATGCCGGTACCAACCGCTACCAGAGCGGCGTGCGCAAGGTGATCAAGCAGGGCGTGCGCTACAGCATCATCTACGGCGCCATGTTGGCGGTGTTGGCGGTGCTCTTTATGCGGATGCCCACCTCCTTCCTGCCGGAAGAGGATCAGGGGGTCATCATGTCCATGGTGCAACTGCCGGTGGGCGCCACCAAGCAGCGCACCGAGGTGGTGTTGGCAGACATGCGCGACTACTTCCTGAAAAACGAGAAGGATAACGTCGACGCTGTGCTGACCGTATCGGGCTTCAGCTTCGCCGGTAGCGGCCAGAATAGCGGTATGGCCTTTATCAAGCTCAAGGACTGGAGCGAGCGCAAGAGCCCGGATCGCAGCGCCAATGCCATCATCGGCCGCGCCATGGGTTATCTGTTCAGCATCAAGGAGGCGCAGGTGTTCGCCTTCAACCTGCCTCCCATCCCTGAGCTGGGGACGGCGACCGGTTTTGACTTCTTCCTGCAAGATCGCGGCGGCATCGGCCACGACAAGCTGATGGCTGCGCGTAACCAGCTGCTCGGCATGGCGGCGCAGGATCCCACTCTGGTGCGGGTGCGTCCGAACGGGATGGAAGATACGCCGCAGCTCGATATCAAGATCGACTACGAGAAGGCGTTGGCGCAGGGGCTCTCCATCGCGGATATCAACAACACCTTGGCCGCTGCCTGGGGCTCGTCCTACGTCAATGACTTCGTCGACCGCGGCCGGATCAAGAAGGTCTACATGCAGGCGGACGCCCCCTTCCGGATGAACCCGGAAGATTTGAAACTCTGGTATGTGCGCAACAGCGCTGGTCAGATGGTGCCCTTCTCCGCCTTTGCCAGCACCGAGTGGAGCTTTGGCTCGCCGCGCCTTGAGCGTTACAACGGCGTGCCGGCGATGGAGATCGTAGGGGAAGCGGCGCCCGGCAAGAGTACCGGTGATGCGATGGCCGCCATCGAGCAGATGGTGAAACAGCTGCCCGAAGGGGTGGGCATCGAGTGGACCGGGCTCTCCTTCCAGGAGCGTCAGGCCGGTTCACAGGCGCCCGCGCTCTACGCCATCTCTTTGCTGGTGGTGTTCCTCTGTCTGGCGGCCCTCTACGAGAGCTGGAGCATTCCGTTCTCGGTGATGTTGGTGGTGCCGCTCGGGGTACTGGGGGCTATTGTGGCTGCCACCCTGCGCGGGCTGGAGAACGACGTCTACTTCCAGGTCGGTCTGCTCACCACCATAGGCTTGTCGGCGAAAAACGCGATTTTGATCGTGGAATTTGCCAAAGAACTCTATGACAAGGGGATGGGACTGGGTGAAGCCGTAGTGGAGGCGGCGCGCCTGCGTCTGCGTCCGATCCTGATGACCTCGCTCGCCTTTATCCTCGGGGTGCTGCCGCTGGTTATCAGCTCCGGCGCTGGCGCCAGCAGCCGTAACGCCATCGGTACCGGCGTGATGGGGGGAATGATCAGTGCCACCGTGCTGGCCATCTTCTTCGTACCGCTCTTCTTTGTGCTGGTGATGCGTTACTTCACCAGCCACCAGAGCAAAGAGGCGCGCATGGCTGCTGCAGTTGAGTCAAAAGGTGATTGATGGCATGCAGGTTGAGCTAATTTGAACAGAGTTCAATAAATCGCCAACTTGGTTTGGTCTAGGTGACAAAAAACAGGGCAACCCCATGGGTTGCCCTGTTTTTTTCGGCAAATAGCTCTAGTTGAATGGTTAACTCGCCGGGAAGCTGCCATATGGACAGTGGACGTTGTGTAGATAGCACTGCGAAGGGGTCTGAGTGGCGCTTGTTCGTGACACATTTTTAGCTGTTCATCTTCGGGGGAAACGGGATAGAATCTTGCAATAAATCGGGCTGGTGCAGCGTGTAAATCCTCGAATAATTCGTGAACGTTTATCACGATTGTCGCTGACAAGAGATAACAAAGCTGGAGGACATGATGACCAACAGCGTGAGCAGTGTGGTGAAAAGCAGCAAACCGGGAGCTGTAACCCAGTGCGGTAGCCATGGCCGTTGTCTATAGCCGCATAAATTATGAGCGCTGCTATATATGTGTTGCATTGCTAATATCCAATGCATTTCATTAAGTCCCACATCATATTTCCTCCTGATTGTTGTTATCCGATGTGTCCGATTAAATCGAACTCAAAATTCTCGTAAGAGTATAATTTATATGAAAATTCTAGTTACCGGTGGCGCAGGCTTTATCGGCTCTGCCGTGGTGCGCCATATCATCCGTGATACTCAGGATGCCGTTATCAATCTCGATAAACTCACCTATGCCGGCAATCTGGAATCGTTGGCCGATGTATCGACAAGCGAGCGTTATGCGTTTGAGCAAGTGGATATTTGCAATCGCGCCGAGCTGGATCGGGTGTTTGCCCTGTACCAGCCGGATGCTGTGATGCACCTGGCTGCCGAGAGCCATGTTGACCGCTCCATCACAGGCCCGGCTGACTTTATCGAGACCAATATTGTCGGCACCTATATGTTGCTGGAAGCGGCCCGCGCCTACTGGAACGGTCTGGATGAAAGCCGCAAGGCGGTCTTCCGCTTCCACCATATCTCCACTGACGAGGTGTATGGCGATCTGCTCCATCCGGATGAAGTGGCTGCCGGTGAGCCATTGCCGCTCTTTACCGAAACCACCCCCTACGCCCCAAGCAGTCCCTATTCTGCCTCCAAGGCCTCCAGCGACCATCTGGTGCGCGCCTGGCGCCGTACTTACGGCATGCCGACCATTGTCACCAACTGTTCCAACAACTACGGCCCTTATCACTTCCCCGAGAAGCTGATCCCGCTGGTGATCCTCAACGCGCTGGATGGCAAGCCGCTGCCGGTCTATGGCAAGGGCGACCAGATCCGTGACTGGCTCTACGTGGAAGACCACGCGCGCGCGCTCTACAAGGTGGTGACCACTGGCTTGGTCGGAGAGACCTACAACATCGGCGGTCACAACGAGAAGCAGAATCTGGACGTGGTGCATACTGTGTGTGACCTGCTCGACGAGATGGTGCCCAAAGCGGGCTCTTACCGCGATCAAATCACCTATGTTGCCGATCGCCCCGGTCACGATCGCCGCTATGCCATCGATGCGACCAAGATGAGCGCTGAGCTGGCTTGGCAACCGCAAGAAACTTTCGAGTCGGGCATTCGTAAAACCGTACAGTGGTATCTGGATAACCAGCAGTGGGTCAATAACGTAAAAAATGGGTCTTATCAGTCTTGGATTGATCAGCAGTACGGGGAGAAGAAGTAATGAAAGGTATTATTCTGGCAGGTGGTTCTGGCTCTCGTCTCTACCCCATTACCATGGGGGTTTCTAAACAATTATTACCTGTCTATGACAAACCCATGATCTATTACCCGCTGTCAGTATTAATGTTGGCTGGTATCAGGGATATTCTTATCATTACCACTCCTGAGGATCAAGTTAGCTTTCGGCGTCTGCTAGGGGATGGTAGTCAATTTGGTATCTTTATAGAATATGCGGTTCAGCCAAGCCCTGATGGATTGGCACAAGCCTTTATCATCGGTGAAGAATTTATTGGCGGTGATTCAGTATGCCTTATCTTGGGTGATAATCTTTTCTGGGGACAGGGCTTTTCCCCTATGCTGCGTGAGGCTGCACAAAGAAAAGAAGGCGCCACAGTGTTTGGCTATAAAGTGCAGGACCCTGAGCGATTTGGGGTTGTGGAGTTTGATGATAAACAGAGTGTCATCTCTATTGAGGAGAAGCCAGCACACCCCAAGTCCCATTTTGCTGTTACAGGGCTCTATTTCTATGATAATCAAGTGATAGATATTGCCAAGCAGGTGAAGCCTTCCAAGCGAGGGGAGCTAGAAATAACCAGTATCAATCAAGCATACTTGGAACAAGGTCAGCTGAATGTTGAGTTATTGGGCCGTGGATTTGCTTGGCTCGATAGCGGAACTCACGAAAGCTTATTGGAAGCATCTAATTTTGTCGCAACAATAGAAGCAAGGCAGGGGTTCAAGATAGCTTGTTTGGAAGAGATCGCATGGAGAAATGATTGGTTAGAATCAGACATGGTGTTAAAGACCGCAAAGTTGATGGAAAAGAATAGCTATGGTAAATATCTTTTCGATTTATTAAAAGGTTAATTTATGGGATTGGTTAATTTAATTGACCTGCCAGTGCTTGGTGATGATAGAGGCTCACTGATTTCTCTCGAAAGTGACATAAGTATCCCTTTCGATATCAAGAGAATATATTATATCTATGATACTAAGCATGGAGTGTCAAGGGGCTTCCATGCCCATAAGACATTAAAGCAGGTAGCAATTGCTATTTGCGGGTCATGTCGGTTCAGATTAGACAATGGCAAGGAACAAGAAAGTGTCATACTAAACAATCCAGCTCAAGGTCTCCTCATTGAATCGTTCATGTGGCGGGAGATGCATGACTTTTCTGCTGACTGTGTGCTGATGGTTCTTGCTGATCAGTTGTATGATGAGTCTGATTACATTCGTGATTATGATTATTTTTTGAGTGTGGCTAAAAATGAACTGTGAGCGTTCAGTTGTTGTAGCAGGAAAAAATAATATTGCAGTTAATGTGGTTGAGTATATCAGGGAAAATTATCCTGGGGTGAGTATCCAAGCGGTTGTTAACTCAACCGATAAAGGTGTTGATGGTTTTCAACGTTCATTTAAAAAATATTGTCAGTTGCATGACATTAATATCATTGATCTTTCAGAAGCATACGAGATAGATGATTTGGTTTTTTTATCTTTAGAGTTCGATAAGATAATAAAACCGTATTTATTTAAAAGTGAATATTTGTATAATATTCACTTTTCTAAGCTTCCAGCTTATAAAGGAATGTATACATCAGCCTGGCCAATAATAAATGGTGAAGCTGAAACGGGAGTAACACTTCACAAGATAGATTCAGGTATTGATACTGGAG
>NZ_JRGK01000133.1 GCF_000764645.1 Aeromonas finlandensis | reverse complement strand
GCCCCCAGCGGTATACCCTCTTGCCAATTGCCTTCACTTACAGTTCGGCAACCTCAGCAGATGCATGACAGGCACATGTTACCCAATACATATTGGACACCATAAAATAGCTCATCCCAAGATATGTTTACGCAAGGCCTTGCATCGTCATTCAAATTTCTATCGAGAATTAAGTTTGGCCAATTGTCCCGCTGCAACATCACACCAATATTTAACAGCCGATTATTTGCGCACTCTGTTACAGATGTTACCGACACCACGTTGCGATATTTACCTTCACGTCACCCTGACTAATTAACCAAAGCGGAAATATCAAACAAAAACCATATTTATGATAATAATTCTTGTTTGGTGGTGGGCTACACCATTTTTCTGCAAAAATGACTGACCGCATCCAAAAATGGATGGATGATCAGCGAAGTAATGGCTGAAGCAGTTGCAAGGCATGATCGAAATCGAACTCATTAACAGCTCTGTTGACCGCTAAAAACGGCTCTCGCAGCGATGAAGAGGACGCTGACAGCGCAGCGTGGATCTGCTGGCACAACTCCAGCGCCTGTGCATCGCTCTGGGCGAGCAGGCTATCTAACAGCTGCAATTGCGCCGCCAGCGCGTCAGCATCAATCCCGTAAGTCGTGATCGCCGCAGGCTGTTGTTCCTCTACCAGCGCGTGCAACCCGGCCAGCAAGGGCATCAGAACAGACATCAAACGGGGTAACGTCTCATTGACGCGCCGCGCGTTGTCCTGCTCGCACGCAGACTCGAGCTCTGCGGCCCGCGCCTCCACCCCGGATGCGCCTATGGTCCCGGCACTCCCCTTGAGGGTGTGAGCAAGACGACGGGCAGTGATCTTGTCATGTCCTTCCCAAGCGGCTTGGAATTGCGTCGCAAAACCCTGCTGACCCTGCCAGAAACGCTGCAACATGTTGTGATACAACGAACTGTCACCACCCATGACTGCCATCCCCTTGCGAGTATCCAGACCAGGCACGGCCGCCAAGGGAGAAACCTCTTCCGCTAACTGCGGGCGGGTCATCGTGGCCATCTGACCCGCGGGTTTGATCCAGTGCGACAGGGTGGCCAACATCAACTGCATATTCAGTGGCTTGACGATGTGATCGTCCATGCCTGCCGCAAGCGCCTTCTCCTTGTCTCCTGCCATGGAGCTGGCGGTCATGGCAATGATGGGGATCCCGGCCAGTGCGGGGTTCTCGCGGATCAGGCGAGTGGCGGTGTAACCATCCATCACCGGCATCTGGCAATCCATTAAAATGCCGTCAAACGCCTTGTCCTGAGCCAAAATCGCGAGCGCCTCCTCCCCATGGCAGGCACACACCAGCGTGATCTGCTCCTTGCCAAGCAGGGCCTGAGCAACCTCCCGATTCATATCGTTGTCATCCACCAGCAGCAATCGCGCACCGACCAGGGAATGGCCGGGCAACGCTGCCTGACGCAGCAGGGTCAGATCGGCATGAGTACCAGGCTCGCTATCTCCACGGATCGCCTGTTGCAGTGACTGCGGGGTAAACGGGTGAGCCAGCAGCCCCGTTGGGGGGAGCCCCTGCTCGCGGGCATAGGCCACAAACAGCTCGGGATCTCCCTGCGTGATCACCAGCATGGTGGGAGGCATTGCCAATCCCGCCACTTCGTTCAGGAGATCTGGTAACCACTCATTGCCCGATTGCCACCCCAGGATCAGCAGATCGTAAGGCTGGCCATCAGCCATGCCCTGACGCAGCACATCACCCACGGCCGAATGGGTGTCAGCATAGGCGATTGGCCAGGAGAGGGCTGCCAACTGATGGGAGATCACCTCTCTTGAGGCCGTGTGAGGTTCCAGCAACAGAGTGCGATGGGACCTCAGCGTCCCCTCGCCCAGCGTGACCACCGGCTCGGCCAGAGCAAGCTGGATCCGGAAGGAAAACACACTGCCCTGCCCGGGCTCGCTCTCCACCCGGATCTCCCCTTGCATCTGTTGAACCAGATTGTGCGTAATGGCAAGCCCGAGGCCGGTGCCGCCATATTTGCGGGTGGTCGAACTGTCGGCCTGCTCAAAGGAGTGAAAGAGACGCTGGCACTGCTCGGCAGTCATACCGATCCCGCTATCCTGTACACTGCCCTGCAACCAGATCCCGTCACCATGCTCTTCACCGCGCGCCAACCGGACAATCACCTCTCCCCGCTCGGTAAACTTGATGGCATTGCTGGTCAGATTGAGCAGGATCTGGCCAAGCCGCAGGGGATCACCGCGCAAACGCTCAGGCAGATCACCGGCCAGATCGAACAACAGCGCCAGCCCCTTTTCCCGCGCCCGAAACGCCGTCAGATCCGCCAGCCATTCGCATACTTCGTTAAGGCCGAACGCCACCTGCTCCAGTTGCAGCTTGCCCGCCTCCATCTTGGAGAAATCGAGAATGTCGTTGAGGATCCCGAGCAGGTTATTCGCCGCTCTGTCTATCTTGCTCACATAGTTGTGCTGCTGGGGGGAAAGCGACGTCTGCAACGCCAGATGGGCCATGCCGATGATGGCATTCATAGGGGTGCGGATCTCATGGCTCATATTGGCCAAAAACTCGCTCTTGGTACGGGTCGCATCCTCGGCAAGCTGCTTGGCCTCGAGGATGGCGACCTCTGCTGCCTTGCGATCACTGAAATCGAAAATGATCCCGTCCAGATACTCGGCCTCACCCTGTCCATCGTAAGTCGCCAGCCCGATGGAGTAGACCCAGCGCATCTGGCCCCAGCGATCAAAAATACGGTACTCGTTGATATATTGCCGATGTTCGGCAATGGCTTCCGTGGTATTGCGGTTGCTCAGTTCGAGGTCGTCGGGATGGATCAAATCACTGAAATCCCTGCTGCTGGCGGCCCCGACAAACTCGGTGGCAGGATAGCCAGTCAACTTTTCCGCCTCTTCGCTAACAAACAACATGGTCCAGGGATGATGTGGCACACAACGATAAACCATGCCCGGTACGTTGCGCACCATGGAGTGGATCCGTTGTTCGCTCTCATGCAAACGCTGGCGATCGGCTGCAATACGGTCATGGGCTTCCCGCATCGCCTGCTCGGCAGCACGGATCGGGGTGATATCCACCAGACTGCCAACCGCCCCGCCCCGTTCACTGTTGGCAATAGCGATACCGGAAAGAAAATAGAGCATATCCCGTGGCTGACCATCCTGCGTGCTCAGCTGCACTTCATGCTGCTCTCTGGCTTGACTGCCCGCCACTTTCTGTGGGGTGGATATGGAATCAACAGCCAGCAGATCCGCAAGCTGCGACAACTCTTCAACGCCCTTGCCTGCAACAGGCAGGGAGACCCCAAATACCTCGGTAAACGCACGATTTATCCCCAGCAACCGGGCATGCCTGTCGGTATAAAACAAGGGGTGAGGCAAGGTATCGATCAACGCCTGTTGAAAGGCAAATTGTTCATCACGCTCGCGAATACTCTGCTGACGCAATACCCGCCCATACCACAACAGGGCCGAGATCAGGCAGAGCAGCATGGCCGTGACAAAGAGCATGACGCGTCGCCATCCGGTCACGGCATTATCTTCATTACCCAGCAGCAGCAGCGTCCACGTACCGTGTTCATCATGCCATTCGATAGGCATTCGACTCACCAGATATCGCTCTGATCCGATGCTGACTCGAGTGCCATCAATGGCAGGAAGCACCACCGGGTGACTGTCGGGGGAAAAGTAATGACCATATCGGTGTGATGCAAAAAGCTGCTGTTGCCTGGCCGCAGAGAGTGAACCCACAACCCCCATCTGCCACTCGCTCTTGTTGCTGGCCATCACCACCCCGTCAGGGGCAACCAGCAAGCCGATGGTATCGTCCCATCCGGCCAGAAACGTATCGAGCAGCGTCATATCGAAGCGGGCGACCACAACCCCCGTGACCTCACTATCCTTGGCACGATCCCGTGATACTGGCGCAGCGACATACAACATGCGCTTGCCCGTATTGATGCTGACGCCCGCATCAATGGTCTCCCGTCCCCGCATCGCCTGTTTGAAGTAGGAGCGAAACGAAATATCCTGCCCGACCACATGCCGACCGAGCGAATCCCAGTCACGCACTATGATACCTGCCGCATTGGCCACAAAAGCGTGGTTGGCTCCCACCCCTTGTGCCAACACCTGAAGCTCCTCGCTAGGGAGCAGATTTCCCCGTGTCAGCAGCGATGAGCGCTGTATCTCGCGATTGAGCCGTCCTGCCAGTTGTACCGCCCCCATCCCTTTGCTAGTCAGCGTCAGTTGCAGCAAATCATCCGTTTCCCGCTGAATGCGCATATCCAGCGATGCCTGATAACCTTGCCGCTCCAGTTGCAGATACAGCCCATCAACAAGCGCGGCCACCATCAGGGAGACCAGCAGCACGAGCGCCACATGCCAAAGAGCTGGTCTCATGGTTGGCTACCGGCCTCGCCGAACTGCTCGGCAATCTGTTGCAGTGCCGGTGCCAGCACGACAAACCCGTCAAGTAGCGCCGGTTCAAACTGGTTGCCCCGTGCGGCCACCATCATCCCCAGCGCCTGCTCTCGGGTATATGCCTGACGATATGGACGCTCACTGGTCAATGCGCCATACACATCGACAATCGCCATCAGCCTTGCCACCAGCGGGATCGCCTCTCCCGCCAATCGATCCGGATAGCCGCTGCCATCCCACTTTTCGTGGTGATGACGGGCAAGCACTCGGGCAAGGGCAAAACCGGCGTGAGGCTCTCCAACTATCTGTTCCAACCGGGCAATTGCAGCCTCTCCCAACTCAGGGTGACGAGCAATCCACTCCTGCTCTGAGGGGGTCAGCGCCGCTGGCTTGCACTGGATAGACTCCGGTATGCCCAGCATCCCCAGATCACGCAGGAGGGCAGCCTGACAGAACAACTCAAGATCCAGCCCGGCCAGCGCCTCCCGATAGCGCGGATGAGTGATCATCTGAGCGACCAGCGCACGCAGATAGGCTTGCGTGCGTAATGCATGATGGGAAGCGTCAAGACCGCGGCGCTCAGTCACAGAGGCCAGCAACAAGGCTGCCCCCTGATCAATAATCTGGCTCGCCGATCGACTGTGCTGTTTTTGTGCATCCAACCGCTCACGGGATTGCCGCAACTGATCGGCTGCCCGCTTTAGCATCAGATGGGTTTCTATTCGCGCCAACAAAATAGGAGGACTGATAGGCTTGGTGATGTAATCGGCCGCTCCTAGGGCAAATCCCTGTCGCTCATCGTCTACTTCGGCGCGGGCCGTCAGGAAAATGACCGGGATTTCACAGGTCTGGGCATCGGCTTTAAGCTGACGGCACACCTCATAACCATCCAGATCCGGCATCATGATATCGAGCAAGGCAAGATCGGGCGGCGGATCAGCGTGAACTATCTCCAGCGCCTTGCGACCACTGGTCGCCAGCTTGATCCGGTAACGCCCGGTGAGCAGCGCATTCATCAAATTCAGTGTACCTGGGTCGTCATCCACAACCAGTACCACAGGGCGGGAAGAGTCAAGGGCAAGATGTTCCATATCTCGTTATTCTCCCTGGTGTTATGAAAGGTGATGACCTTCTGGATATCAGGCCAATACTCTCTTCACGATAACGGATCGCCCAAGCGGCAGCCATGACAAGATGAGCAAAACGCAATCAAAAAGGTGGCGGTAGGTCATGTGCAGAAAGCGTGAACGCTCAGGCTTGCCATTCTCTTGCGCCAGAACAAAGACTTGTGTGAACCCGTACTCTTTTTTATGCCGGGTCGTTCACACACCATCAGCCTTGCCATCGGCCAGAAAAAAGTGGTTTACCGATGCAGATAAAACCGCCAGCACAGGCTCAGGTATCGGTTGACCGCAACCATACTCTCTAGATTATCATGCTGAAAAATGGGCTGGCAGGATACAGCGACAAATGATCTTGAATAATCGTCATGCTGACATAGCAAAAATAATTTCTGGCCCAACCATTGTGCTGGAAAAGGATATTTTATATCGCGAGACACTCTGTAATCAGCTGCGCGCTATCGGGATTACCCATATTCACGCGTTAGAAAATATCGAACAGCTAGCAGCAATACCGGCAGATGAGCATATTGCCATGTTCATTTGCAATATTGACCCGTGGCCTGAAGCGCTCCTCACACAGTTGCAACGTATCCGTTCATCCAATCATAAACAGTGCCCGGTTCTGACACTGACTTCGGGGACTGATCGCCAGCTTATCGAGAAATTTATCCACGCCAGGGTATCCGATATTATCTTGACGCCGTTCACCACCGATACACTCAAAGCCAGAATTGCTCGGGTTCTTGCAATAAAAAGCTCACCACAGCGCACAGGACAACTCGATGTTGGCCGCTTGCAACGCTTCTCAGATGCTGACCTGATTGCCAGCAACCAGGATAGTCCGACTATTCTGGTGGTCGACGATGTTCCTGATAATCTGATGCTCATTACCTCGGTGTTTCGTAAAGAGTTTCACCTTAAGTTGGTAAAAGAAGGTGATAAGGCGATCCGGATTTGCCAATCCGATACACCGCCTGATTTGGTGTTACTGGATATCATGATGCCCAATCTGAACGGATTCGATGTTGCCAGGATTTTGCGTGAGCACCCCCAGTCCGAACATATCCCGATCGTCTTTATGACTGCGCTGGATGATAGCTATTCACGTAAACGGGCAATGAAACTGGGGGCCGTTGACTTTATCACCAAGCCGATAGATATCGAGATGCTGCGCTTTCGCATTGCCAACCTGATGCGCCTGGTTCACGCCAGACGAAACCTGCAAAGAGAGTTTGATCAGATGCTGGAACTCAATGCTCTGAAAGAGAGCCTCGAGTTCAACATTCGCTACGAAATCAAGGAGCCGTTGCTCAATGCGGTGCTTCAGCTTGAAGAGCTGGCGACGGAACCCGCACTCAACATGACTCAGAAAACCCAGATATCGATCGCCAAAAAATCGGTGATCGACGCACTTGAGCTAACCCGGCTTGCCTCTGAAATTTACAAAATTGAAACCGGCACCTTTGTTATGAAGGCCGGGAAAGTTCAGTTGTTTGATATTTTCAATCGACTCGCAGTACAGTTCAAGAATATATATTCCGGGAAAAATACCGATATCAAACTGACCAAGCCAAAAAACTATTTATATGATGAGTTATTTATCTCTGGAGATGAGTTCATCTGTTACTCCGCCTTTCAAATATTGCTTAGGCTCACATGTGAACACGCTACACCCGCATCACGAGTGGACATTATTTGTCTAAAAAACCCAGACAACATCACTGTGAAAATTGATAGTACAACATTGCTGGATGCTATCCGTGTATCAACGCTGCTCGACAAATTTTCATTATCCAACCGTGAAGGGAACACCAGTTACAATGGCTACCACGGTAAAGTCATGCTGGCAACTCATGGTGCTACCATGGCGCTCTCTCTTGATGAGGAAAATCACCAGCTCAGTATTTCAATTATCTTCCCTCATAAAGATGATTTTACCCCATACACAATATGAGGTTATGCCAATGTGACTATCCACCCACAGTAAGCCGTGGATACAATCCATAGATTGATAAAAACAGATGCTCGATTAAATCGTGTCAATTGGTTAAAGCAAAGGGGATATCCAATGCACTCTGCACTGCGCACCAACACCGTGATGCCATCCGCTATCCCCTCTTGCTTCCAACGTGGCAGCTCACTCCCCGGCCCCCGGTATTAAGGAGATAACATGAACCTCTTTCGCCGCGTTATCCCCTTGTATGTCCACATTGCCCACCTGTTTCTGGGCTTGCTGCTGGTATTCGCCCTGATCACCCTCAGCCACCAATACCGACAAACCAAAATCATGCTGATGAAAGAGGCGGAAGATCGATTCAGCCTGATCTGTCAACTGACAACTCAGGAGCTGGAAGGACTGTTTCTCCCCGCCGCCCTCAGCACCAATATGCTGGCACAACAGCGTCTGACCGAATCCGATACGTTGGAACAGCGTATGGTTAGCCTTCCCTATATGGCAACCCTGTTGGAAGGACAGCCCTCCGCCAATGGCGTCTATGCTAGCTATAACAATGGCGATATGTTCTGGCTCCTGCGCTGGCCTACAGACACCGAGGTACAGCACCTTACCCCTCCTGCACATACTCACTGGATTTTGAAGAGCATCCGGCATGTGGAAGGACGTACCCTTACAGATGTCTTTGCCTTGGCCGACGATCTGTCCGTTATCGAACACACACAAAGGCCAGGTCGAGCCTTTGATGCCAGAGAACGGCCCTGGTTCATACAGGCCAAACAAGCTGGCCATCTGGTGCAGACCCCCGCCTATATCTCTATGGATACGCAAGAAGTTAATATGAGCTTTGCCAAGCCGATGCATAACGGGGCCGGTGTTGTGGGGGTGGACTTGAGCCTGCGTTCTATTGAACGCCTGCTGAAGTCCACCATGCTCACCCCCAATACCCGGCTGGCCATCGTTAATGAACAGGGGGAGCTGGTCACAAGCCATAAAGGGGGGATGATCATTCAAGGTAAGAATGGCACCTATCGCATGGCCAACATCACCGAAGCACAGCTTCCCATGATCCAGCACCTGATGGAGGCCAGCAAAGTACAGAAGAGAGAGCGACTGACATTTCAATCAGGGGAACAAGATTGGCAAGGAATGCGCGTTGATCTTCCGAAAGCGAATGGAACAAAACTGTCACTCTGGATCACTGCACCAGTTGATGAACTACTTGCTAGCGCAATTGCCGTCCGCAATGAGACCTTCCTCTTGTCGGGGATCTTCCTGATCCTTGCCATCTTCGCAGCCATCGTGCTGGCCAGAACCGCTGCCAGACCCATTGATGCACTGACGCAAGAGGCCAGAAAAATTGCCCACTTTGACTTCAATGAACCGATCAGGGTCAACACATACATTGCCGAGATCATCGATCTCTCCCATGCCATGGGCAACATGAAGTCGACGATCCAGCGCTTTTTGCAGCTTTCTACATCCCTCTCCTGCGAGACCAGCTTCCCGCGCTTGCTGGTGCGGTTGCTCACCGAAATGCAGCAACTCACCGGGGCGACAGGGTGCATGATCTATCTCTCCGATAGCAGCAACAAGAGACTGGAGCTGGCCGGGTTGTGCTGGAATGGCGAGGTGCTGGAACAGTTGCCCACTCATAGCATTGGCCCCCTCAATCAGCCAAAGCATCCGCTGTTCCAGACCTTGCAAGGGGTTGAATTAGAGCCGGTTGCGTTAGTTGCCAGCGAATTGCCCATCCTGTTCCCTTACATCGATGAGACCGCCACCCCGCTGACCTTCTGGCCGATAGCCCTGAAAAACCGCGATGGCCAGTTGCTCGGCGCCATGGTGCTGCTTATCGATGAGCGCAATAAAGCGCTAACCCCGCAGCGCATGGCGTTCGTGAAAGCGATCTCCTCTTCCGCAGCCGTTGCCCTGACCACCCAACGGCTGCTGGAAGAGCAACGCAACCTGCTGGAAGCCTTTATCCAGCTCATCGCTGGGGCCATTGATGCGAAAAGCCCCTACACCGGTGGTCACTGCCAACGAGTACCCGAGCTGACCAAGATGCTGGCAGAGGCGGCTTGCCAGGTACAAGAGGGACCATTCCAGCACTTCTCACTTGATGAGAAACAGTGGGAAGCAATCCATATCGCGGCCTGGCTGCACGATTGTGGCAAAGTCACCACCCCGGAATTTGTGGTCGACAAGGCAACCAAGCTCGAAACCTTGTGTGATCGTATTCACGAG
>NZ_JRGK01000132.1 GCF_000764645.1 Aeromonas finlandensis | reverse complement strand
GCTTAACCCCTCAACCTCGCGCTCATTTGTTAACCGGATTGTTAACAGACAGGGCCGAAAACAGTGACAGAGAGCGAGGCCAAGATCTCGCCAAAAGAGCGCCACAAACACAACAAAGGAGTTGTTGTACATGAATGAAATCGTCAATGCCATCAATGGTGTAATCTGGAGCCCTGCGCTCATCTACCTGTGTCTGGGGGTCGGTCTCTACTTCTCCCTGCGCACCCGCTTTTTGCAACTGCGTCATATGAAAGAGATGGTGCGCCTGATGTTCGATGGCAAGAGCACCGATGCCGGTGTCTCCTCCTTCCAGGCGCTGGCCATGACCCTGGCCGGTCGCGTGGGTACCGGTAACATCGCAGGTGTGGCCACCGCCATCACCTTCGGTGGCCCAGGTGCCCTGTTCTGGATGTGGATGGTCGCCTTCCTCGGCGCCAGCTCCGCCTTCGTAGAGTCCACCCTGGGTCAGGTTTACAAAGAGAAGATCAACGGCGAATACCGCGGCGGCCCGGCCTTCTACATCGAGAAAGGGCTCGGCATGAAGTGGTACGCCTGGACCTTCGCCATCGCCACCATCTTCGCCTGCGGCGTGCTGCTGCCTGGTGTGCAGGCCAACTCCATCGGTGCCAGCCTGCAGACCGCCTTTGATATCGATCCGAACGTCACTGCCGCCGGTCTGGCGCTGCTGCTCGGCTTCATCATCTTCGGTGGCGTCAAGCGTATCGCCAACTTCGCCAGTACCGTGGTGCCCTTTATGGCGCTGGGCTACATCATCGTGGCCTGCGTCATCATCGCCCTCAACATCTCTGCCCTGCCGGGCGTGCTGTTGCTGATCTGGAAGAGCGCCTTCGGTCTGGATGCCGGTTTCGGTGCCATTCTGGGTCTGGCCATCATGTGGGGGGTAAAACGCGGGGTCTACTCCAACGAAGCGGGTCAGGGTACCGGACCGCACGCCTCCTCTGCGGCCGCAGTGAGCCACCCGGCCAAGCAGGGTCTGGTACAGGCGTTCTCCGTCTATATCGACACCCTGTTCGTCTGCTCCGCCACCGGCTTTATGCTGCTGATCTCCGGCCTCTATAACGTGCAAGGGCCGGACGGTGCAGCCCTCTATACCGGTATCGCCGGTGTGGCAGCGGGTCCGGGCTATGTGCAGACCGCTATGGAGAGCATGATGCCGGGCTTTGGCAGCATGTTCGTGGCCGTCGCGCTGTTCTTCTTCGCGTTCACCACCATCGTTGCCTACTACTACATCGCCGAGACCAACATCGCCTACATCAACCGCAAGGTGAACCGTCCCTGGCTGACTTTTGTGCTCAAGCTGACCCTGATGGCTTCTACCGTCTACGGTACCGTCAAGACCGCCGAGCTGGCATGGGGCATGGGTGATATCGGGGTCGGCCTGATGGCCTGGCTCAACATCGTCGCCATCCTGCTGCTGCAAAAGACCGCCTTCACCTGTCTGAAGGATTATGAAGCGCAGCAGGCACAAGGTATTGACCCCGTATTCCACCCGGAAAAACTCGGTATCAAAAATGCTGACTACTGGGCTGGCCACCGCTCCGAAGATAATCTGGAGCAGGAAAAAGCAGGTCATCCGTTTGAGCCGGATCAGGATCGCAAGATCTCCTGATGTAAACCGCTCAAATGCGCATAAAGAAATGGCAGCCTCGGCTGCCATTTCTTTTTCCTGTCACCTCATCTCAGAGCGCATTGCGACGCGGCCCGAATGGCAGACGCCAGCGAAACAGGCTGTTGAAGGTAGCCCGCCACTGATTGGGGCGTCCCAGGATCTGCTTTTGCAACCGGGTCTCTTCTTTGAGCATCGCCTCATCGCTGCGGGCCCAGGCTTGGCTGTAGAGCTGCTTGATCCCCGCCAGCGCATCCGGCGACTTGGTGATCAGGGTGCGGGCAAACTCCCGCGCTTCCACCAGCGGATCGGCGCAAACCCGGCTCACCATCCCGAGGGATTTCGCCTCGACGGCATCGAGCTCACGTCCGCTCATGGCCAGCTCCATAGCGGTATCCAGCCCCATCAGGTTGCGCATGGTGACACTGCCGCTCATGTCGGGAATGATGCCCCACTTGATCTCCATTACCGAAAAACGGCAATCGGGGGCGCTGAACCGAAAATCGGCCCCAAGCGCAATCTGCAGACCACCGCCAAAACAAACCCCCTGGGTGACCGCAATCACCGGCACCGGCAGTTGGTGCCAGCCATAGGCAACCCGCTGGGCCAGATTGGTCGCTTCGTCCGCCTCGCGCTTGAGAATATCGAGTGCCGCCACCGGTTGTCTCAGCATGGATTTCACATCCAGCCCGGCGCAGAAGGCCCGCCCCTCGCCGTGCAGGATCACCGCCCGCAGCCCCTTATGCTGGGCGAGCTGCGTCAGCGTCTCGTCAATGGCGCTGAACATGGCACGGTCCAGCGCATTGAGTTTATCCCCCCGCGTCAGCATCACTTCGGCAATCCCGTCGTGGATCTCGCACTTGATCCTTGGTTTTTCCATCTCCCTGTCCTCTCCTTGATCCGGGTTATTGACCTACTGGTCATACCACCACGTTATCAGAGTGTGAACATCCGGTACAGCTGAGACTAAAGTCGGCTGGTCGCCTCCCCCTCCCTTTGTCACACTGGGAGCTGCATGAGTGCCGCAAGCCAGCAGAGGACGCCGTCATGTCAACCCTGTTCAATTTTGCCAGACCACCGTTCGACCGACTGAATGAGGAGGCGCGCGAGCGGCTCTCCCGCCACCTCTCGCTCTGCTATTTTCGCGCTGGCGATATGCTGCTCAAGGAGGGGGACGAGCCCCCCGGTCTCTATCTCATCATCAAGGGGGCCGTGGAAGAGTCGGCCCCTCACCACCAGTTTGGTGATTACGGGGTTGATGACCTGTTCGATGTGCGCGCCCAGTTTGATGGCCGCTGCCGCCACCGCTTCACCGCACTGGAAGATAGCCTCTGCCAGCTCATCCCTCGCCACACTTTTCTAGCGCTTTGTGAGCAGGATCCGCAGTTTGCCAGCTACTTCACCGCCAATCTGGCCGAGCGGCAGCAACAGCAGGAACAACGCGAACAACTGGGCCAGAAGAATCTGGCGGAATTTATCCTGACCCGCATCGAACCCGGCCACCTGCAGGCACCGCTTATCGTCGACAGCAAGCTGTCACTGCTGGCGGCGACCGAAGCCATGGTGAGCAAGGGGACTGATTGCCTGCTCTACCCCGCTCATGACGGCTCCCTCACGCTGGCAACCCGCAAGACCTTGCTCCACGCCCTGACCCTCAAGGGATTGCCGCTGACGGCTCCCCTCTCGGTGCTGACCCCCACACCGCTTATTGGTCTGCCGCTGGAGAGCTATCTGTTTGATGCCCTGCTGCTGATGACCCGCCATCGCATCAAGCGACTGGTGATCTGGCAGGGCAACGAGGTGGCGGGGATCCTGCAGCTGACTCAGGTGCTGGGACTCTTCTCTACCCACTCCCACGTACTGACGTTGCGTATCGCCCGCGCCGACACTCTGCCCGCGCTGGAGGCGGTCGCCCGCGAACAGCAACAGCTGACCCGTTCGCTGTTTGCCCAGGGTATCCACACCGCCTTTTTGATGAAGCTCATCGCCACCATCAACGAGCAACTGATCGCCAAGGCCTTTGCGCTGGTGATCCAGCCCGAGGTGCAAGAGAAGGTCTGTCTGCTGATGCTGGGCTCGGAGGGGCGTGGCGAGCAGATCCTCAAAACCGATCAGGACAACGCCCTGATCCTGCCCGAAACGCTGGTATGGCCCACCCAAGCTGCCGACCTGGCAGCCTTCAGCGCCCTGCTGGAGCGCCTCGGCTATCCCCTCTGCCCCGGGCAGGTGATGGTGAACAATCCGGCCTGGGTAAAGGCGGGCAGCGAGTGGCAACGGGCCATTGCCAGCGCCTGCACCACGGCAAAAGAGGATGAGCTGCTCTGGCTCGCCACCCTGGCCGATGCCCACCCCATTGCGGGGGATCGCCAGCTGCATCTGCCGGTTGCCAGAGCGCTGCGCGAGCAGCTGGCCGACAGGCGGGATCTGCTGGCGGAGATGGTGCGACCGGCGGTGGCCTTTCATGCCCCGCTCACCCTGTTTGGCCGACTGGAGCAGCCACCGGAAGGACTGGATCTGAAGCGGGGCGGCCTGTTCCCGCTGGTTCATGGCATCCGCATGTTGGCCATTGAGGCGGGTATTCTGGAGACCTCGACCCTGGGTCGCATCGACGCACTGGTGGCCGCCGAGCGGCTCAGCGCCGACTATGGCAGCAATCTGGCGGAGGCGTTTCGGCTCTTTATCCGGCTGAGGCTGCGCAGCCAGCTCAAGGGGGGCAATAGCCGGGTGCAGACAAGCGAGCTCAGCCACAGCGAGCGGGATCTGTTGCGCCAGGCGCTGCATCAGGTGAAGAAATTCCAGCAGTGGCTCACCTTGCACTTTCGTCTGAGACAATAGCCATGTTGAGCCGCGTTCGACGCTACTGGTATGGCCGTGCGTTCCGAACTGGCAAGTTCGCGCCGCTCTTTGCCACCCCACCGAAAGATGAACGGATCGCCCTCGATTTCGAGACCACCAGTCTCGATCCCGAGCAGGCCGAGATCGTCTCCATCGGGGCGGTGCGCATTCAGGGTAACCGGCTGCTAACCGGCGAGGCCCTCGCCATCAAGGTGCAGCCACCGGCCAGCCTGACCGGCCAATCGGTGGTGATCCACGGTCTGCGCCATCAGGATCTGCAACAGGGGATGGAGCTGGAAGCCGCGCTGCGCCTGCTACTCGACTATATCGGCCCGCGCGAACTGGTGGGCTATCACATCGCCTACGATCTGCGTATTCTCAATCTCGCCAGCCAGAAATTGTGGGGGTTGACCCTGCCCCAGCGAGGGATCGAGGTGAGCCAGCTCTATCACGACCACCTCTATCGTCGCTATCCCGATGCGGCCATTGACCTGCACTTGAGCGCCATCTGCAGCCATCTTGAACTGCCTCCCCTGCCCGCCCACGATGCCCTTGCCGATGCCACCACGGCCGCGCTCATCTACCTGCGCCTTACCTGCGGCTCGCCGCTGGCTTATCCCAAAGTCTAATTGCCCACCAATAACATTTAATTCACATTTCGCTTACATGAGCAGGTCCCCTGCTCGTCGGGGTTACCCCATCCACCGCTGACACTCATGTCATGGAGAACTGCAATGGAACAGCAAAGCTACCTGAGGATCCAGCAAGATCCCAACTTCCAGGAGCTGGTCGCCAAACGCCAGCGTTTTGCCTGGGCCCTCTCGGCTCTGATGCTGGGACTCTACCTGGCCTTTATCATGCTTATCGCCTTTGATCCCGGCTGGCTCGGCACCCCGCTCAGCGAGGGCTCGACCATTACCCGCGGTATTCCAGTGGGCGTGGGGCTGATCATCGCCTCCTTTGTACTGACCGGCATCTATGTATTCCGTGCCAACGGCGAGTTTGACGAGCTGAACCAGAAGATCCTCAAGGGAGTGCGGTCATGAGAACAAAAAGCATGAAAGGCAAACTCTTGCTGCTGGCCTCACTGGCCTCTTCACCCCTGCTGGCCGCCGATGCGATAAGTGGCGAAGTTCATCGCCAACCTCTCAATATCTCTGCCATCCTGATGTTCGTGGTCTTTGTGGCCGCCACCCTGTTCATCACCTACTGGGCCTCCAAACGCAACCGCTCGGCCTCCGACTACTATGCGGCCGGTGGCCGCATCACCGGCTTCCAGAATGGCCTGGCTATCGCCGGTGACTACATGTCTGCTGCCTCCTTCCTCGGGATCTCCGCGTTGGTCTACACCTCCGGCTACGATGGTCTCATCTACTCCATCGGCTTTCTGGTGGGCTGGCCCATCATTCTGTTCCTGATCGCGGAGCGGCTGCGCAACCTTGGCAAATATACCTTCGCCGATGTCGCCTCCTACCGCCTCAAGCAGACGGAAGTGCGCACCCTCTCTGCCTGCGGCTCGCTGGTGGTGGTCGCCCTCTACCTGATCGCCCAGATGGTGGGGGCAGGCAAGCTGATCGAGCTGCTGTTCGGCCTGCAATATCACATTGCCGTGGTGCTGGTCGGTATCCTGATGGTGCTCTATGTGCTGTTCGGCGGCATGCTGGCCACCACCTGGGTGCAGATCATCAAGGCCGTGATGCTGCTCTCCGGTGCCAGCTTCATGGCCATCATGGTAATGAAATCGGTCAACTTCGACATCGGTGCCCTGTTCAGCGAAGCGGTCAAGGTGCACGAGAAAGGGATCGCCATCATGAGTCCGGGTGGTCTGGTTGCCGACCCCATCTCCGCCATCTCGCTCGGTCTGGCATTGATGTTCGGTACCGCCGGTCTGCCCCATATCCTGATGCGTTTCTTCACCGTGAGTGACGCCAAGGAAGCGCGCAAGAGCGTCTTCTTCGCCACCGGTTTTATCGGTTACTTCTACATCCTCACCTTCATCATCGGCTTTGGCGCCATCCTGCTGGTGAGCACTAAT
>NZ_JRGK01000131.1 GCF_000764645.1 Aeromonas finlandensis | reverse complement strand
GCATCATACATCCGGGTCACTACTGTACCGCATGCACCGAAAGGGGCAGCCCAAACTTCGACAGGGCGGTCGGAGGTCAATCCGCCCAACTTGTGATGATCGCTAAATCCGACCAACTCAGCCGATTTCAAATCTGCCGGTGCTTGCGTGTAATCCGAGTGATCAACCAAAAAGACCTTTCGACCAGTGACGTGAGTCACTATTGGTAGTTGTGGCAAATGGAATGAATCCAGAACATAGCGCGTTTCGGCATTCGCTGGTCCCTGCGCGACAGCTTGCGCTGCGATACCTTGAACTGTCTTGAGATGTGCCACCGCAATTGCAGAACAGATTGAGTCAGTATCAGGATTCATATGTCCGATGACGAGTAACGGCTCTGCCACCTGCGCAGTGCCAGCCCAGACGTACATGGGCAACCCCACCAGACATGCAAAAATATGACGTTGAATGAGCATGGTTTCATCCTTTTAAAATGCACCTTATTTAAATTTAACTATTCAAAGTGACGCTCAAGAACGCCAAAGCAGGCAAATATATTATTTTTCTTGGTCAGAAACGGTATAACTTGGCATAAAACTGAAAAAACATATTTTTATGCCAAGTTAAAACATATAAAAACAATACCACTCTTCACGTACAACCATATCTTAAACATAGACACCAGTTATATTGATGCAATTTAACTTAACTTGCACACAAACTTTATCACTTCAGACTATGATGTAGCATGTGTTTTATATAGTGTTAATTAATTCTTAAAGAAGGACTGGTTATGGACAACAGTGACTTGGAAAAACATCCTTTCAACCAAGAATCATGCCCACTATCAAGGCGAGATTTTCTTAAGTATTCTGCTTGGACGCTAGGTTCGGCATCATTAGGCTCATTTACTTTCGGATGTAATGGCAATAACAGTACAACATTGCAAAAATATGCAATCAATCCAGATGTACAAACCACACTGCAAAGGATGATTTCATTTCCATTAATCAAGGCGGGATTAAAGCCCAATGAGCTGTCACACACAGAACTCTACGAAAAATATGGATATGGTTCATGGAGTTATGGTGCACCATTACCGTTAGTACTACGTAATGATATCATGCCCGCCGCCTATACCAATTCCACACCGGAAAGAAACAGACAACTTATCCGTTTTTTTACTATCAGTGACATACATATCACGGATAAAGAAGCACCCAATCAGCTCATTTACTTTCAACAGTCAGAACCATTTGCCTATCCCAACACCTCGATTTATTCACCTGTGATGCCATATACCACACATGTGCTCGATGCGGCGATACAAACAGCAAATGTCTTACACAAGACACACCCCTTTGACTTCGCTCTTTCATTGGGGGATACCTGTAATAGCACCTCATATAATGAATTACGTTGGTATATTGACGTCCTGGATGGGCAGAAGATCGCCCCAAGCTCCGGAAAACACCAAGGTAACGAATCCATCGACTACCAAAAACCCTTCCAAGCGGCAGGGTTGGATACCGAGATCCCCTGGTATCAGGTGCTGGGTAACCACGACCACTTTTTCCTGGGTTCATTTCCTGTCGATGCCATTCCCAGCCTTGGTTTTCGCAAATCCTATATAGCTGACTCGGTTTGGGCCATTGGTAATCCATTAGTGCCAAACATCGATAATTTCCCCACCTTATTTGATATGACAACGTTCAGCATGACCCCCGACTACTACCCTGGATACCTGAGCGGCAACACTATGACAGGGGTCATTACCGGCGCGGGCAGTACGACCGATAGTGCCTTCGCAGATGGAGCCCCCAAAGTGGCCGCGGATCCAGACCGCCGCTCACTGCTGAGAACTGAATGGATCAATGAATTTTTCAACACGAAAAAAACCTGGCCGAAGGGGCATGGATTCAATCTGGTCGATACCACAGACCCGGCCTGGGATGAAGGCTTTGCTTGCTACACCTTCGAACCAAGCGACAGGGTGCCACTCAAAGTCATCGTATTGGACAACACTCAGTCAGAACATGATGGGTCAACCGACATACATGGCCATGGCTATCTGGATCAAAAACGCTGGGCTTGGCTGCAAGCCGAACTCGACAAGGGTCAAAACAACAACCAGCTAATGATCATCGCCTCACATATTCCACTTGGCGTAGCAGGGATCGGTTCAGAAATGGAGTGGTGGTGGCCAACGCAAGAAAATATTGCACCCGAATATCAGAATGCCGTCGATCTTGCAACACTGGTCACTAAACTGCAAAACACGCCCAATTTACTCTTGTGGGTAGCGGGACATCGTCATTTCAATACAGTGAAAGCGTTCAAGTCTCCTATTTCAACCGAACCAGAGCGTGGATTCTGGCAGGTGGAGACATCATCATTACGGGACTTCCCCCAGCAATTTAGAACCTTTGATATATTTCTGAACAGCGATTACACCATCTCTATCGTGACTGTAAACGTTGATCCCTCTGTTGCTGCGGGAACGCCAGCAGCAACATCGCGTAATTATGCTATAGCCACACAGCAGATCATAAATACCGATCTCACGCTCAATGTACAAAACTATGCAACCTTCAAAGGGGTCACCATCCCGACCATGGACCCAACCCGACCACAAACCGGTGATCAATCATCACCTCCTGCATTAAAGGTGCTAGATCCATCCATTCAATTTGTAGATCTCGGCAATAGCCAACCGCCGGTTCCTTACAATGCCTCTTACAATGCAGAACTGTTTAAACAACTGAGCCCACAGATGATCACCGAACTAAAAACACGCTTTCCACTCCCATAATGCTCTTCCGACGATCAATAAGTCGCCTCATACACG
>NZ_JRGK01000130.1 GCF_000764645.1 Aeromonas finlandensis | reverse complement strand
GCTGGTGGCGGTCTCGCTGGCGCTGGCGGCGAGCTTTATGATCTCCGCCCCACTCAATGCCCAGAGCGAGCGAATTTATCACCGCATCGGCCACTGGCTGCGGGGATTGCAGGCGAGCAACCTCCATCCGGAAGACAGGCCCATCGAGCTTGGCGATGCGGAGGTGATCATTCTCGGCATGGGGCGGATCGGTCAGGGGGCCTACTTCGAGCTGGAGAACAAATACGGCAACGTCATCCTAGGGGTGGAGAACGACAGCGAGAAGCTGCCCACCCTGCGCGAACAGGGGATGAACGTCATCGAGGGGGATGCCACCGATACCGACTTCTGGGACAAGGTGCTGCTCTCCAATCAGGTCAATCTGGTGCTGCTGGCGATGCCCCACCACTCGGGTAACCTCTACGCCATCGAGAAGCTGCGCAGCCACGGCTTTAACGGCAAGATCGCCGCCATCGTTCGCTTCGAGGATGATATCGCCTCCCTGCAGGAGCAGGGGGTGGATGCGGTGTTCAACGTCTACAACGAAGCGGGCAGCGGCTTTGCCCGCCATGTGATCCGCCGTTTGCAGCCGCGTTGAATCGTCGGCCAGCAGCCCTTGGCAAGGGCTCTTGGCAAGGGAATGTGCATCGTTTAAGTTATGCACAACCTCGTTTAATAAAACGAACGCGGGGCCGGGATGGCCCCGCTTGCTTATCTACCGTTGCCAAGGAGGCACCATGAAGACCCTCAACGACTGGATTTTGCTCGACCGCCACGAGACTGCTCCCACCCCGCTGATGCCCGCCCCCGAGCGCATTAAAGCGGGTAACCCGAGCCAGACGGTGTGGAACCACTACTCCGATCCCAGCCAGCAGTTTCACGTCGGCTTCTGGGCCTGCGAGCCCGGCCGCTGGGCCATTCACTACACCGAGCACGAGTATTGCCAGCTGCTGGAGGGGGATGTGGTGATCCACGACAGTCAGGGCGGCCAGCTTGCCCTCAAACCCGGCGATCAATTCGTCATTCCCGCAGGCTTTGTCGGAGAGTGGGAGACCCTCACTTCCTGTCGCAAGGTCTATGTGATCTTCGAACCCGCCTCGGCTTGACGTTCACGTCACCCTGCCCCGTTGCAGCAGCCCTTATCCTGTTGATCTGCTTGACGCTTACGGCATGATTTTCTGCGGTTTTCCCGCTTGCAAAAGGTTTTTCCGCTAGGCATTGTGTCTGACGAGGAATGTAAATGGAATTTCGAGCCCGGACGTGGGGGGCTCATATAAAAATCAAGAGGATTACCGCCAATGTGTTCAATTTTCGGCATTCTGGACATCAAAACCGACCCGGCTCTATTGCGCAAATCGGCGCTGGAGATGTCCAAGCGACTTCGTCACCGCGGGCCTGACTGGTCCGGCGTCTACAGCTCCGACAAAGCGATTCTGGTGCACGAGCGCCTGGCCATCGTCGATCCGGGCAATGGCGCCCAGCCGCTCTACAACCCCGAGCGCACTCACGTATTGGCCGTCAACGGCGAGATCTACAACCACAAGGAGCTGGAGAAGAACCTCAAGGTCGACTTCAAGTTCCAGACCCATTCCGACTGTGAAGTGCTGCTGGCCCTCTACAAGGAAAAAGGCCCGGCGTTTCTCGACGATCTCAACGGTATCTTCGCCTTTATCCTCTATGACGCCGAGCAGGATGCCTACCTGATTGGTCGTGACCACATGGGGATCATCCCCCTCTATACCGGTCGCGACGAACACGGCAACTTCTATGTCGCCTCCGAGATGAAGGCGCTGGTACCGGTCTGCAAGAGCGTCGAAACCTTCCCGCCGGGACACTACCTGTGGAGCAAGGATGGCGAGCTTAAGCAGTGGTACCAGCGCGACTGGATGGAGTACGGCGCGGTCGAGCACAACGTCAGTGACAAGGCCGAGCTGAAAGCCGCGCTGGAAGCGGCAGTCAGACGCCAGCTGATGTGTGACGTGCCTTATGGCGTGCTGCTCTCCGGCGGGCTGGATTCATCGGTGATCTCCGCCATCACCAAGATCTACGCCGCCCGTCGGGTGGAAGACGATGGCAAGAGCGAAGCCTGGTGGCCGCAGTTGCACTCCTTCGCCGTTGGCCTCGAAGGCTCGCCGGATCTCGCCGCCGCCCGCAAGGTGGCCGATCATCTGGGCACCATCCACCACCAGATCCACTTCACCGTGCAGGAGGGTCTGGATGCCCTGCGCGATGTCATCTATCACCTCGAGACCTATGACGTCACCACCATCCGCGCCTCCACGCCGATGTACCTGATGGCCCGTTACATCAAGGCGATGGGGATCAAGATGGTGCTCTCCGGCGAAGGTTCCGACGAGCTGTTCGGTGGCTACCTCTACTTCCACAAGGCGCCCAACGCCCGCGAGTTTCACGAAGAGAACGTGCGCAAGCTCGCCTCTTTGCACCTCTATGACTGCCTGCGCGCCAACAAGTCGATGGCCGCCTGGGGTGTAGAAGGTCGCGTGCCCTTCCTCGACAAGGAGTTCATGGACGTGGCGATGCGCCTGCAGCCGGCTGACAAGATGTGCGGCAAGGGCAAGATCGAGAAGCACATCCTGCGCGAGGCGTTCGAGGATCTGCTGCCCCACGAAGTGGCATGGCGCCAGAAGGAGCAGTTCTCCGACGGCGTGGGTTATTCGTGGATCGACAGCCTGAAAGCCATGGTAGAACAAGAGGTGACGGACCAGATGTTCGAGGCCGCGGAATTCCGCTTCCCCATCAACACCCCGCTCACCAAGGAGGCCTACTTCTACCGCGCCATCTTCGACGAGCACTTCCCGCTGGAAGCCGCTGCCCGCACCGTGCCCTACGGCAAGTCGGTCGCCTGCTCCACCCCCACCGCGCTGGAGTGGGATGCCAAGTTCAAGGAGATGGCCGACCCGTCCGGCCGCGCCGTGATGGACGTGCACCAGCAGGGCTACTAAGCCCGAACGGTCAACCAGAGCGGATAACGCCAGATAGCAAAAAGCCCTTCACCATGGTGAAGGGCTTTTTAATTATTCAATCGCGAAAACCATCTGACAAAAATATCAAAAGCAACATGAAACATAGCGTTTAAATTGAATTGACTTTCTTAACAATCTGATTGCAGATATTCGATGGCGGTTCAGAAAAATATGCCCAAAAACGACTCTATCAGTCATGATCGCATTATCAACGCTCATTTATCCATTTCACGCGTTCATCACACAATCCGGATGTTCACTGATAACACCATATCCTGGTGATATAGCTGTTACATAAATGTCCAGCGTAACGAGAAGGTCGTTACCGCAACATGCTCTCGCCCCACCACCCAGTTAACCTTGGGCGCATAACCTATCTCTAAAGCCAACGACTTGTATCCTATGGTCGCCATCGGCAGTGCAGCAAAACCATCCGTGCCAGAGCCATTAAGATAGCCAGCCTGCACGCCTAACCCGGCAAAAGCATGCTCGGTAAAATACCACTCTTTGCGATATGAAAAACCTGCATAACCAGCTGTTTTTTCATAAGAATCTTTATAGAAACCACCACGAAGAGCCAGTTTGCCGGTATCGTTGTCTCCCAGAAAAACCCATGCCATACCCAAGCCGGGATTAACGCCATTAAAGTCACAGGTTTTACTCTTTTTCCCTGTTCCTTTCTCACAGCCGCTATGAATCGATGCACCATGGATCAAGAGGGAGAGGTCATTATCTGAAGCCATGGCAAAACTTGGCAAGCACAGCAAACTGACAGATAATATGCCACTTTTTATATTCATCTTAACCACTCCTTGTTATTAATCACGCAACATGATTAAACCACAAAAGCGCATCATAAAAACAGCAACATATCAAAATAGCTCAGCCATCAGGTTGTCACTGCTCATAACGATGTATTGCATGGCCAGCAGATAGGTCGATGGGAAAAAGAAGAGACTCCTCAACGCGCGTTGTGTGCTATTTGGACGAGCAACCTTTTGCTCTACCTCAGGCAGCGCCATCTTATTCATCAACGCCTGTGCACTGATATCCAGATGACGGTAAAAACTGGCATTGAGCTGGGTCAAGTGCAGCAAGGAGTGGCGCAGCCGCTTGAACGTCTCGGAGCAAACCGGACTCTGATGATGCCAAAATGACGCCAATGACCCTCTGGTGGTCAAGCCCGAGATATCATAAAGCGCCCGCCCCATGCAGAAGGTGGGCACATCATGCAGCAGCGCCGACAACCCCACCGTACTGTTGATGGTGATGACCCCTTTCAGCAGCGGATAAAGGGTCGGCAGCGGCAGCTCATAACCATAAAACACCCGCCCTTCCAGCCCCAGCACAGCACAGAGCCGGTTTATCTGGGCCCGATAACTGACATAGCCCCGATCCATCGGGTGATGTTTGAACAACAGCACATCTTCAGGCTTGGCATGTTCCGCAAACGAGTTGATCACTTGGCCGACCATCTCCTCTACCCCACTCAAATCAGAGTGTTCCCTGATCTGAAAATCTTCGGTCACTTGGAGAGGGACAAAAAAGATATGCCCTTTATGCCGTGGCAATGCCCGCAGCAATGATCGGTCAGCGCGCATATTCCTGTATTTGACCATCCCGCCACATACCCATCCCATCGCCTCTTGCACCAGACTCCAGGGACGATGATTGACAAAGTGGGGATATCGCCAATGCTGCAACGCCTTGTTGATGTGATAGCGACTGGCATACCAGGCCCGTACGGCAAAGGTCTTGCCCACCTTGAGTGAGGAATCATAGGGCTCTGACCAATCAAGCCGTGGCAACTGATCACGACGCTCATACCAGGGGCTGAAGGCATTGACGCCCCCCTGTTCCAGGGTGACGTAATCCGGTCTGAGGTACCCCTCCTCCATTGCCCAGAATGACAATTTCTTCAACTTGCAAATGCGACCAGCAACCTGATGGTAGTAACGGCAATCGCCGTAGCAGATCACCGAATCGATACCGTGCTGCTTGAGCACCCGGCGCAAAAATGCGTTCCACCCCTCAGGTTTGCCGCGAAAGCGCAGGTTTTCACCCACACAGGGCCAACACTCATCCCCCCCGTTGAAATGGATCTTCACCACCTGATGCCCCGCGTCGACCAAGTGTCGACTCAGGGTCTGAAAGAAGGGGCCGAGCGGTCCTTGCAGCAACAAAATATTCATGGATGAGTTATCTCAAATACGGGGAGAGAGAGGGGCGTTGTATTAACGTCTGAGCCAGGTAACCCAGCTTGATTTTCCAGCGCTGCCAGCGGCTCGCTTTTTGGGTTGATGAGTGCCCCTGCTCTGCCAGCTGGCGGATCAACTGCTCCGGACTTATCCAAAGACCCGTCTGCCAATCGATATAACGCGGATAGGCGACCAACGTCAGATAGACCAGTGCCGCCAATGGCAAAGTGCGTTGACGTCTGGCGGGGGGATTGGCATCCATGGTCAGTCCCCAACCACTGTAAAAAGGCTGGCCCCAGGTCGTGACCTTGACCCCCTGCACCAGCGCCTCAAAACCACTGAGCGAGGTCATGGTGTGCAGCTCATCCACATGGGGATAGAGGCTGGTGAGGCCGATATCCAGCACCTGGCTATCGACACACTCCGCCAGACAGGCCGCTGAAATTGCCCCCGCGCGATTACCCGCCACCACATCCGGATGCGGCTTGTAGAGGATATGCGCCTCCGGTTTGGCGGCGCGCACCGCCCACAACAGCTGCTCGTTACTGCGAATGTTCGGGCTGCCCGTCAGGATGGAGGCATCGCCATCCACCTGCCCCACGACCAGAACCAGCTCACGACCATCGCCCGGCGGAGAGTAGTGCTGCGGTTCGCCAACATTGTATTTGCTGACCCTGTGCTCGCGTAGCAAGGCGATCAATGCAGTGCCTCGCTTGATGTCAGCCTCCGTCAACCCTTGATAATTCAGCAACTGTTCGAGACCGCTGGGGGTGCGGCTGTCGAAATAGATCCCGACCGGGTCAAGTGACAACGAGGAAGGACGACACAGATTGGAGCCAAGCCCTTTCGAGCGAATAAAACCATCCTCCACACGGATAGCAGAGGTGAGGTCGGGGTGACGACTGCCCCACACCAATACTTGCTCGTCACCGGTCAACCGTTTCGGTGGCTGGCGCACAAACCGCAACTCATCGGCCAGGTGATGGCAAAACGCCTGCATAAAGGCTCGTTTCCACAGGGAGAACCCCACCAGATAGAGCCGACGCCAGCGCGGTGGTGTCTGATGCTGGTTGGCAATAATGGCGATCACCTCCTCCACCTCACAGCGCTGACCCAGTACGGGATCCAGATAGCGGGGGTAAAGGATCAAGGCAGCCGCGACCAGTTGCGCCAGAGAGACGGCAACCTGACGCCGCTCGCAGTGCTTGCTGTCCTGGGTCAGTCCCCAACCGGCATAAAATGGCATTCCAAAGCAATAAACCGGTTTGCCAAGCAGCAGCGCCTCAAAACCGAGCTGGGATGAGACGGTATAGACAGCCACAACCTGATTGAGCAGCGCATGGGGATGGCAGTGATCGGCCACGATCTCCACATCATCCAGATTCAGACGGGCTAACACACCGCTCTTCTTGCCAAAGCGGGTATCGGGATGGGTACGCAGCAGCAGACGGGCATCGGGATGATTGCGGCGCGCCGCCTCCACCATCGCCACAAAATCCGCCTCACTGGCAAGCGCACCCGGGATGGAGAGATCACCTGCCACCTGATCAACCAGCAGCACCCGGGGCTTGGCACTCTGCTGCAGACGCGCGGCCAATGTCGGTGGCAAACCGCCAGAAGCACTGTCGCTGTCGGCCCATTGGGCAGGCGCTGTGGCATAACAGTTGTATTTGGTGACCCCCACGCGCACCAACTCACCCATCAGTCGATTGGCCCGCGCCAACATCTCGGGCTCACAAGGGCTCGTGATCAACTGCTCAAGCTGACTGGGCTGACGCGCATCGTAGTAGATGCCAACCGGATCGGCGATCAACGAGACCGCTTTGCCCCCCTTGGCGGGGTGGCCGATATAACCGATAAAGCCATCTTCCAGCTGCCAATAAGGCAAACCCAACTCTTGAGC
>NZ_JRGK01000013.1 GCF_000764645.1 Aeromonas finlandensis | reverse complement strand
CGGCCAGAAACGCCTGCTGGTTGGCCTGATAGAGGGCGGGATTGAAACGCAGCTCCCAGGTTTGCAGCCGCGCCGATCCCGCCGCCCGGCCCCGCATATTGCAGTAGATCCGCGGGCGGGCAAAGGTGCGGCCAAGGCGCGCCTCGGCCTGCACAAAACAGGCTTCTACGCGTTGTTGCAGCAGGGAGGCAAGCTGGGCAGGGGTGGCAGACATCAACATCTCGTCAGGTAGCGGATAAGCAAAAGGGGAGCCAGGCTCCCCTTTTATCACAACAGCGAGCCTTACAGGCCAGCGGCAGAGCGCAGCAGTTCGGCCTTGTCGGTCTGCTCCCACGGGAACTCGTCGCGACCGAAGTGACCGTAGGCAGCGGTAGCCTGGTAGATCGGGCGCTTCAGATCCAGCATCTGGATCAGGCCATACGGACGCAGTTCGAAGTGCTCGCGTACCAGTTTGACCAACAGCGCCTCGGCGACCTTGGCAGTACCGAAGGTCTCGACGCTGATGGAGGTCGGCTCGGCTACGCCGATGGCGTAGGAGATCTGGATTTCACAGCGATCGGCCAGACCGGCGGCAACGATGTTTTTGGCAACGTAGCGAGCGGCGTAGGCAGCGGAGCGGTCAACCTTGGACGGATCTTTACCGGAGAAGGCGCCACCACCGTGACGGGCCATGCCGCCGTAGGTGTCGACGATGATCTTGCGACCGGTCAGACCACAGTCACCCATCGGGCCGCCGATAACGAAACGGCCGGTCGGGTTGATGAAGTATTTGGTGTCCTTGTTGACCCACTCGGCCGGCAACACCGGCTTGATGATCTCTTCGCGTACCGCTTCAACCAGATCTTTGTGGCTGATGGACTCGCTGTGCTGGGTAGACAGAACCACGGCATCCACACCGATGATCTTGCCTGCGTCATCGTAGGCGAAGGTGAGCTGGCTCTTGGCATCCGGACGCAGCCACGGCAGGGTGCCGTTCTTGCGCACTTCAGCCTGACGCTTCACCAGCAGGTGAGAGTAGGTGATGGGGGCAGGCATCAACACGTCGGTTTCGTTGGTGGCGTAGCCGAACATCAGGCCCTGGTCGCCAGCGCCCTGCTCCAGCGGATCGCTGCGGTCAACACCCTGGTTGATGTCCGGGGATTGCTTGCCGATGGCGTTCAGCACGGCGCAAGAGTCAGCGTCGAAACCCATATCGGAGTGGGTGTAACCGATTTCACGTACGGTATCACGCACGATCTCTTCGATATCAACCCAGGCAGAGGTGGTTACTTCGCCAGCCACCATGACCATACCGGTCTTGACCAGGGTCTCACAGGCTACACGGGCCTTGGTATCTTGCTTGAGGATCGCGTCCAGTACCGCATCGGAGATTTGGTCCGCAATCTTGTCGGGATGGCCTTCGGAGACCGACTCGGAAGTAAACAGCTTTGCCATGATGGGAATCTCAGCTTGTCTGGGTTATCGCCAGAGCAATAACCGGATGAATGGAATAATAGTAGATGTATCTACATCTGGACGTCTATCTTAAATAGCTCCCCCCCCGATTGCCAGCACTATTTTGTCGCGCAACCGCAGATGGGTTTCCAATGGTCCTCCCCCATTCCAAACGGGAGGGAAATCAAACGTTTTCTTATGATCGTTTTGGTCAAACGCGACAAAGAAAAGCGATTGTCCTCCCAAAGCCACTTTATTCATCCAGATAGTATTTGCACGCCGCGTCCCCTGCTGGGACAATAACGCGCCTTAATCTTGGCCATCAAATGAAGCAATCGCAGGAGATACAGATGCCTTCTCGTAAAGAGCTTGCCAATGCCATTCGCGCATTGAGTATGGATGCCGTTCAAAAAGCCAACTCCGGTCACCCGGGCGCCCCCATGGGAATGGCGGATATCGCCGAAGTGTTGTGGCGCAGCCACCTCAAGCATAACCCGAACAACCCCAAGTGGGCCGACCGCGACCGTTTCATCCTGTCTAACGGTCACGGCTCCATGCTGCTGTACTCCCTGCTGCATCTCTCCGGTTATGACCTCTCCATCGACGATCTGAAAAACTTCCGCCAACTGCACTCTCGCACCCCGGGTCACCCGGAGTACGGTTATGCGCCGGGCATCGAGACCACCACTGGCCCGCTGGGTCAGGGCATCACCAATGCCGTTGGTATGGCGATCGCTGAAAAGGCCATGGCTGAGCAGTTCAACCAGCCGGGTCACGACATCGTTGACCACTTCACCTACGCCTTTATGGGCGACGGCTGCCTGATGGAAGGTATCTCCCACGAAGCGTGCTCCCTGGCAGGTACCCTGCAACTGGGCAAACTGATCGCGTTTTGGGATGACAACGGCATCTCCATCGACGGTCACGTTGAAGGCTGGTTCACCGACGACACCGCCAAGCGTTTCGAAGCCTACGGCTGGCACGTTATCCCGGCTGTTGACGGTCACAGCCCGGAAGCGATCAATGCCGCCATCGAAGCCGCCAAGGCCGAGACCGGCAAGCCGACCCTGATCTGCTGCCGCACCATCATCGGTTACGGTTCCCCGAACAAGTCCGGTTCTCACGACTGCCACGGCTCACCGCTGGGCAACGACGAGATCGCCGCTGCTCGCGCTTTCCTGAAGTGGGACCACGCACCGTTCGTTATCCCGGCTGACATCGCTGCCGAGTGGAATGGTCAGGAGAAGGGCGCTGCACTGGAAGCCGACTGGGCTGCCAAGTTCGCCGCCTATGAAGCCGCTCACCCGGCGCTGGCTGCCGAATTCAAGCGCCGCACCGCAGGCGACTTGCCAGCCAACTGGGCTGCTGAATCCGCCAAGATCATCGAAACCCTGCAAGCCAACCCGGCCAAGATCGCAACCCGTAAAGCGTCCCAAAACGCACTGGAAGCCTTCGGCAAGCTGCTGCCGGAATTCATGGGCGGTTCTGCTGACCTGGCGCCGTCCAACCTGACCATGTGGTCCGGTTCCAAGTCCCTGACCAACGACGATGCCTCCGGCAACTACATCCACTACGGTGTACGCGAGTTCGGCATGTCCGCCATCATGAACGGTATCGCCCTGCACGGTGGTTTCATCCCCTACGGCGCCACCTTCCTGATGTTCATGGAGTACGCTCGTAACGCTCTGCGCATGGCCGCCCTGATGAAGCAGCGTTCCATCTTCGTTTACACCCACGACTCCATCGGTCTGGGTGAAGATGGCCCGACTCACCAGCCGGTTGAGCAGATCGCTTCCCTGCGTCTGACCCCGAACATGAGCACCTGGCGTCCGTGTGACCAGGTTGAATCCGCCATCGCCTGGAAACACGCCATCGAGCGTACCGACGGCCCGACCTCGCTGATCTTCTCCCGTCAGAACCTGGCCCAGATGGATCGTACTGCCCAGCAGTTGGCCGACACCGCCAAGGGTGGCTACGTGCTGAAGGATTGCGCCGGTACTCCGGAGCTGATCCTGATCGCCACCGGTTCCGAAGTGGAACTGGCCGTTGCCGCCTATGAGCAGCTGACTGCCAAGGGCCGTGCCGTACGCGTGGTCTCCATGCCGGCTACCGACGTGTTCGACGCCCAGTCTGCCGAGTACAAAGAGTCCGTACTGCCATCTTCCGTCACCAAGCGCGTGGCCATCGAAGCAGGCATCGCTGACTACTGGTACAAGTACGTCGGTTTTGGCGGCAAGATCATCGGTATGACCACCTTCGGTGAGTCTGCACCGGCCGAGCTGCTGTTCAAGGAATTTGGCTTTACCGTGGAAAACGTGGTTGCGACAGCAGAATCCCTGTAATAGCCCCTGTAATTCCTGAACATTGGGCCAACTTGGCCCAATAGCCGGAAAATAAAACGCCCTCCATCGCAAGATGGGGGGCGTTTTTATTCAATGGCCGGTGAGTATTGCTAGCTGATTTTTGTGTGGAGCTGCTGAGGTTCCAGATTAATAAGTAGATCCATCTCACTTTTTCTCTTCAATTTACTGTCAAGATTGGTGCCACACGGTACCATTTCTAGTTATCACAACTCTAGCTCTCAACAGGAGGCAACCCCTTTCAGGTTGTCGTCACTGTATAAACCAGGCAGGAAATAAAGGGATTGCGGCATCGTGTGCAGATGATAGCGTCCGGTCACAAATATATTTGGGGAGTGACAAATCACCGCGTGAGTCGCCATTAATTACAAAAAAGTCATTTACGTATAGCTAAATAAGGATTTATCCCATGTCATGTTTCATTTTCATCAATCAGTCAGAAAAAAAACTGCAGGTCGATAAGGAAAACTATGACCTGAGCAAGATAGCCAATGTCGAGGTCAAGACGCTTTCATGGAAAGATAAACTACTCAATATGATCATACTGGGTGCCATTGCCTCCAGTCTATTGTTTATATTTGTCCCGACGAATGAACAAGGTCAGGTCATCACATTGTTTCTCCCCGTTATTGCATTTGTTATCGGTGCCTGTGTGGCTTTGGTAATCAGTAGTAAATATGAGTTCAGATTGGAGTTTAGATATTCTGATGAAGTCGGTGTGCAGTGGTTCACCGCAGCAAAAAGCAGATCCGTCAGTGATTATCAGTTGTTCAAGACTCGAGAAGTTGAGCTTAAACGCTACATTCAATAACAGTGTATTTGGCTAACACCGGACAATATGAGACAGCACATTGAGTTTATTGATGATGTACCAAATAGTGCTTTTGTTTCCAGTCAGGTTGATCACGGCATTATTGCCTAAATCAACCAGCAAGCTACCTACTCCCCAGCCCCACGAGCACGCTACTCCTGGGGCTTTCTTACAGGCTGCCCAAGGGGGTTCAATTTGTTTATTGCGCTCACAGACGCCATCACTTCTCCCACCTGACCGTTATCTTTTCGCAACGTGATGTTGCCTGCCATTAACTGCTTGAACCGATACCTCGCCGAATACCCCGATATTCCCAGCCTTTCAACAGCGTTCTTGCGCAGCGGGATACAGACTCTTGACCCTGAGCCCGCTATCAACCGATGGCTGGAGGCCCCGTAATAAGCAGCAAACCGTTAACTGCGGCACATCCGCCACAGCGAGAGCTGGTATCCGGCCCGCACTCTTGCTAGCCTCACGGCCCTCGTTATCCGGTGCAACAGGCAAGTCATGCAGCAACAGCCCTCCCCCTCAAGAGATTGCCTGCCACGGCCAGATCTTCGACGAGACGGTGTTGTTCAGCGCCCCCCTGCGCAGTGGAACGTGGTGGCCGACCCAAGCTGCGCACCGACCTGAACCTTTAATCTCGATTCACACTTCAATCCTTATCGGAGTATCCATGACGACCCATTCTTATCCCGAGTTCACCTTCTTCAGCCGCTTCGTTGCCGACATTCAGGCGGGCCGCAAGACCATCACCATCCGCGACGAGAGCGAAGCCAACTGGCAACCCGGCCAACGGCTGGCGCTGTTTACCAACCCGGAACACCAGCCCTTTGGCACTATCGAAGTGATCTCGGTCAATCCGGTCGCCTTTGATGAACTGAGCGACGAGCAAGCCCGTCAGGAGAACATGACCCTCCCAGAGCTTAAACAGGTGATCCGCGATATCTACCCCGATCTGCCGCCGCTCTATGTGATTGAATTCAAAATGATTGCCTGAGCCGGATTTGGCCTTTGCCGAGCAATATGTTAATAGTGTCCTCTTTTGAATCAGGGAGGTGACCCGAGTGTTTGAGATAGCGAGCCTGAGAGAGGGGATGATGCACGGGGTCGAGCTGTTCCAGCTGCTGCTGGAGATCATCTCCATCGCCTGTGTGGTCATTGGCCTCTTTAAAACTCTCTGGCTGGCGGCGCGGGTGCGGGATCACCAGCCCGGCTTCCCGCGCATTCGCCTCTGCTTTGGCAGCTGGCTGATCCTGGCGCTGGAGTTCCAGCTGGCCGCCGATATCCTGGCCACCACGGTCGCGCCGAGCAAGGAGGAGCTGATCCGCCTTGCCATCATTGCGGTGATCCGCACCTTCCTGAACTACTTCCTCGGCAAGGAGCTGGAGGCACAAGCGGAACGCCAGCAAGAGAAGGCAGAGCGCCAGCAGGAGCCAAGCGCCGAGCAGACCGGGGCCACCCGATAACAGCACATGCCAACAGGCATATGAGCAGACCCCCACCCCGACCACACCCGTGGCTCGGGGTGCCCTTTGTGACCCTCCCCTCACTTTTGGCAATCAGCCAACTATGGAACCCTTTTCAAGGTTTCCCCTGCCCTGTTGACTGCCCGTTCATCTGGGTAAGATAGAAAATCTTCTCCCCCAACCGGCCAAGCTGATGAACCCGCAACCCCTCCACACGCCCGATATCGACCTCGATAGCTGCGTCATCTACCAGATCTACCCCATGAGTTTTCAGGATAGCGATGGCGACGGCATGGGCGACATCAACGGCATCCGCCAGCGCCTCGACTATCTGGCCACCCTGGGGGTCGATATGCTCTGGCTCACCCCCCTCTATCGTTCCCCCAAACGGGACAACGGCTATGACGTGGCGGACTACCGTGCCATAGACCCCGCCTTCGGCACCCTGACCGAGATGGAGCAGCTGATAGCCGAAGCGGCCGCTCACGGCATCGGCATCATGATGGATATCGTCGCCAACCACACCTCCACCGAGCATGAGTGGTTTGTGAAGGCGCTGGCGGGGGATCCCCGCTATCAGAGCTATTACGTGTTTCGCGACCAGGCCTTCGTCGACGCCCACCCGGTTACCTCGATTTTTGGCGGCAGCGGCTGGCAATACGTACCCCAACTTGATCGCTACTACCTGCACAACTTCGATCCCAGTCAGGCCGATCTGGACTGGGACAACCCGGCGGTGCGGGCCGAGATGGCAGAGGTGATCAACTTCTGGCTGGGCAAAGGGATCAAGGGATTTCGCTTCGATGTGATCGACATGGTGAGCAAGGAGTGGGACCGGCTTGCCATGAGCAATGGCCCGCGCCTGCACGACTATATCCGCGAGCTCAATGCCGCCAGCTTCGGCGGCAAGGGGATCATTACGGTGGGGGAAACCTGGGGAGCCGATCTCGCCCATATGCAGAACTATTCGAACCACGATGGCAGCGAGTTCAGCATGGTGTTCAACTTCGAGCATCTGGGGCTGGGCAGTGACAAGTGGACCTCCCGCTTCGATCCCCTCGCCTTCAAACGGGCTATGGCCCGCCACCAGCAGGGGTTGCATGGCCGTGGCTGGAACAGCCTGTTTCTGAATAACCACGACCTGCCCCGCGCCGTCTCCCGCTTTGGCGACGACAGGCCCGAGTGGCGTGAAACCAGCGCCAAGCTGTGGGCCATGGTGCTGCACATGATGCAGGGCACTCCCTTCATCTATCAGGGGGAGGAGCTCGCCATGTCCAACCGCCACTGGCAGCCGGGCGAGCTGCGCGATGTGGAAGCCATCAACTATCGCGCCAGCCAGTCAGGGCTGGCTCCTGCCGAGCTGAGTCGGCGGCTCGATGCCATCGGCCGCGACAACGCCCGTACCCCAATGCAGTGGGACGCTGGCCCCCACGCCGGTTTCAGCACGGCCACGCCCTGGATTGCCCTCAATGCCAACCATGTCGAGATAAATGCTGACGAACAGCTGGCCCGCCCCGACTCGCCGTTTCACTGCTATCGCCAGCTCATCGCCCTGCGCAAGGCTCACCCGGTCATTCGCCACGGCAATTTCGAGCTGCTGGATGGGGACGACCCCGAGCGCATCAGCTATCGCCGCCACTGGCAGGATCCGGCCAGCGGAGAGCGGCACACCCTGCTGCTGCTCGCCAATCTCACGGCGAACCCCTTGCCGATGCCCCACTTCGACAAGGTGGCAGACGAGATGCGGTTGCTGCTGGCCAATTACCCAAGCGAACCGATGCCACTCTTCGCCCCTTATCAGTGCGCCATCTGGCTGCAAGTGGATCAGGGTTAACCCCGTGCTGAGGGGCCATGCCAATGGCCCGTCAACCGCTACCCCGTCGGCTACCAGCAGAAAATCACGCACCCACGCGGCGGGATTAAATTAACCACTATTACTGACTTATTAATTGATTATTTATCCCGTTTGATACGCTCTCATTGCCCCTCTTACTATGCCAGCGACCTATCCATTGCCGATGCAACTATCGGCCTTCAAACTGGCATAGCAAAGTGGAAAACAGATGATCACCACAGACGGGAATAACGCAGTCGCCTCGGTGGCGTACCGCACCAGCGAAGTCATCGCCATCTACCCCATCACCCCCAGCTCGGCCATGGCTGAGCAGTCGTCGGCCTGGTCGAGCGAGCGGGGCAAGAACCTCTGGGGGGATGTGCCCCGGGTTGTCGAGATGCAATCGGAAGGGGGGGCTATCGCCGCCGTCCACGGTGCCCTGCAGACCGGCGCGCTGGCAACCTCGTTTACCTCGTCGCAGGGTTTGCTGCTGATGATCCCCAACCTCTACAAGCTGGCGGGTCAGCTCATTCCCTTCGTGCTGCATGTGGCGGCGCGTACCGTGGCGACCCATGCGCTATCGATCTTTGGCGATCACTCGGACGTGATGGCGGTGCGCCAGACCGGCTGCGCCATGCTCTGTGCCAGCAATGTGCAGGAGGCGCAGGACTTTGCCCTGATCTCCCAGATAGCGAGCCTCAACAGCCGCCTTCCCTTTATCCACTTCTTCGACGGCTTTCGTACCTCTCACGAGATCGCCAAGATAGCGCCGCTCGCTGACGACACCCTGCGTGCCCTGCTGCCCGCAGATGCCATCCGTGCTCATCGTGACCGTGCGCTCACCCCCGACAAACCGGCCATTCGCGGCACCGCCGCCAACCCGGACACCTACTTCCAGTGTCGGGAGGCGAGCAACCCCTGGTATGACGCTGCCTATAGCCATGTGAACGAGGCGATGCAGGCTTTTGGCGAACAGACCGGCCGCCACTACCGGCCGTTTGAATATGTCGGCCACCCGCAGGCGGAGCGGATAGTGGTGCTGATGGGCTCGGCCATCGGCACCTGTGAAGAGGTGATCGAGCGCCTGCTGGCCCAAGGGGAGAAGGTCGGTCTGGTGAAGGTACGGCTGTTCCGTCCCTTCTCGGCCGGGCACCTGTTGGCCGCGATTCCCGAGAGTGCCCGCACCATCGCCGTACTGGATCGCACCAAGGAGCCGGGCGCTCAGGCCGAGCCCCTCTATCTCGACGTGATGACGGCGCTGGCCGAAGCGGTCAGCCGGGGCGAGCGAGCAAGCCTGCCGCGGGTTATCGGCGGTCGCTACGGCCTCTCCTCCAAAGAGTTCGGCCCCGCCTGCGCACTGGCGGTGTTTGCCGAGTTGGCGCAAGAGAACCCGCGCCCGCGCTTTACCGTCGGCATCTTCGATGACATCACAGGTCTCTCGCTACCACTGCCCGCACTGAATTCGCAAAGCCCCATCCACGGCCAGCAACACAAGCTGGAGGCGCTCTTTTACGGTCTTGGCAGCGATGGCACCGTCTCGGCGGCCAAGAACAGCATCAAGATCCTCGGCAACCACACCGACCTCTATCCGCAGGGCTATTTCGTCTACGACTCCAAGAAGGCGGGCGGCCTAACCGTCTCTCACCTGCGGGTGGGCGAGCGGCCGCTGCAATCGGCCTATCTGGTGGAAGAGGCGGACTTTATCGGCTGCCATCAGTGGCAGTTTGTCGACAAGTACCGGATGGCGGAGCGCTTGAAAGCGGGCGGCATCTTCCTGCTCAACACCCCCTACAGCGAGGCCGAGATCTGGCAACGACTACCCAGCGAGGTACAGCACGCCCTGCGCGAGAAAGAGGCCCGCTTCTACATCATCAACGCCGCCAAGATTGCCCGCGACTGCCAGCTCGGTAACCGCATCAATACCGTGATGCAGATGGCCTTCTTCCAGCTCAGCGCCATCATTCCCCCCGCAGAGGCGACCAGCCTGCTGAAGCAGGCCATCGCCACCAGCTATGGCAGCAAAGGGCAGACGCTGGTCGAACGCAACTGGCAGGCACTGGAGGCAACCTGCGCCGCTCTGACCCGAGTGCCGCTGGGCGAGCGGGATCCCGTCAGCCGCCCCCGCCCACCGGTGGTTTCCGCCAAGGCCCCCGATTTTGTCCAGACCGTCACCGCCGCCATGCTGGCGGGGCTGGGTGACAGCCTGCCGGTCTCAGCCTTCCCGCCGGATGGCACCTGGCCGGTCGGCACCACCCGCTGGGAGAAGCGCAACATAGCCAAGGAGATCCCCATCTGGGAGGCGGAGCTCTGTACCCAATGCAACTACTGTGTCGCCGCCTGTCCCCACTCGGCCATTCGCGCCAAGGTGGTAGAGCCGGATGCCCTGGCCGATGCTCCCGCCACCCTCGATGCGCTGGATGTGAAATCCCGCGACATGCGCGGCCAGCAGTACGTGCTGCAGGTGGCACCGGAGGATTGCACCGGCTGCAATCTCTGCGTCGAGGTGTGCCCGGCCAAGGATCGCAGCAACCCGGATCGCAAGGCGATCAATATGACTTCGCGAATCGATCACCTCGACGAGCAAAAGGCCAACTACGACTTCTTCCTCGACCTGCCAGAGCGCAGCGCCGAGCAGCTGGAGCGCATCGACATTCGCACCTCCCAGCTCATCTCGCCGCTGTTCGAATACTCCGGCGCCTGCTCCGGCTGTGGCGAGACCCCCTACATCAAGCTACTGACCCAGCTCTATGGCGATCGGCTGCTGATTGCCAACGCCACCGGCTGCTCGTCCATTTATGGCGGTAACCTGCCCACCACCCCCTATACCACCAACGCCGAGGGGCGCGGGCCGGCCTGGGCCAACTCGCTGTTTGAAGACAACGCCGAGTTCGGACTGGGCTTCCGTCTCACCGTCGATCAGCACAGGGAGCGGGTGCGCCGTCTGCTGGCGAGCCTGGGCGACACCATACCGGCAGCGCTATGCGAGGCGCTCGGCGATACTACCCTGCCGGTTTCCGAGCAGCGGGCCCATATCCAACAGCTGCGCGCACTGCTGCAGGAGAGCAAGAGTCCGGCAGCCCAAGAGCTGGCCCGCGATGCGGACTATCTGGTGGAAAAATCGGTCTGGCTCATCGGCGGCGATGGCTGGGCCTACGACATCGGCTTTGGCGGGCTCGACCATGTGCTGAGTCTGGGGGAGAACATCAATGTGCTGGTGCTCGACACCCAGTGCTACTCCAACACCGGCGGCCAACAGTCGAAGGCGACCCCGCTTGGGGCCATTACCAAGTTTGGCGAGCAGGGCAAGCGCAAGGCGCGCAAGGATCTCGGGGCCAGCGTGATGATGTATGGTCACGTCTATGTGGCGCAGATCTCCCTCGGCGCCCAAATGAACCAGACGGTGAAGGCGATTCAGGAGGCGGAAGCCTACCCGGGGCCGTCGCTAATCATCGCCTACAGCCCCTGCGAGGAGCACGGCTACGACATGGCCGAGAGCCACGAGCAGATGAAGCAGCTGACCGCCACCGGCTTCTGGCCGCTCTACCGCTTCGACCCGCGCCGCGCTGACGAGGGCAAACTGCCGCTGGCGCTCGACTCACGGGCGCCCAATGCCTCGCTGGCCGAGACCTTGCGCCACGAGCCCCGCTTCCAGCGGCTGGAGCGCCAGCTGCCGGAGGTGGCCAGCCAGCTCTATGAAGAGGCGGAGCAGGAGGCCAACCGCCGCTTCGCCTGGCTGAGCCAGCTGGCAGGCAAGGAGAGCCCGACGCAGGAGTAACTCGCGCATGGCTTGATGCCTTCTCACCATGCTGTTGCCACATAACAATCAGGGCTCCCCGCGGGGAGCCCTGATGCTATCTATCGATCGTTATTGCCAGATCAGGCATTGATGGAGGCCAGCTCATGGCGCTTGAGCGCCAGCAGGGTGAGCAGCAACGCCAGCGTGGCGATCAGCGCCATCCCGATATAGGTGGCACTGAAACCGGGGGCCAGCAACTGCGGGCTCAAGGTGCTGATCTGACCGGCACTGCCCGGGGGCAGCTGGGAGTGAAACAGCATGGAGCAAATAGCCACGCCGACGGCACCGCCGAGCTCCCGCCCGAAGTTGAACAGCGACATGCCAATGCCGCGATCCTCCCGTGGCAGGGCATTTTGCACCACCACCGCGAGGGATGGCAGCACCAGACCAAGGCCGATACCGGCAAAACCGAGCGCCAGCTTGATCCAGGCATCGAAATGGATCTGCCAGAGCGCAGCCGCTACCAGGGCAAAGCCTGCCGCAACAAAGCTCTTGTAGTGACCGGTGCGACCGACCAGCTTGCCGCCGACAAAGGCGCCGGCGGTGATGGAGATCATGAAGATCACCATGATCACTCCGCTCTCACTGGCACTTTGCCCCTTCTGCCACTGCATCTGCAGCGGCAGATAGACCAGCACGGCAAACATCAGCAACTGGGAGAGCATCACCAGCAGCACGCTCACCAGATAACCGGGCCGCCGCGCCAGATGAGCTGGCAGTATGGGATCGTGGGCACGCCGCTCGATCAGGATCAGCAGCAGCAGGGCCACCGCCAGCGCCACCGCCAGCCAGATGGCGGGCAGAACCGTCTCCGGCGAAAGCAGCAACAGAGTCAGGGTGGTGACGGTAATGAGCAGCGCCGCCCCCTTCCAGTCGAAGCGGCTGTGACGACGGACATTGAGCTGCTTGAGGTTGCGATTGATGAGGAAGATCGCCAACGCACCAAGCGGCAGGTTGATCCAGAAGATCCAGCGCCAGCTGAGCTGCTCGGTAAAGTAGCCACCGAGCAGTGGGCCAGCGATGCTGGAGACCGCATAAACCGCCGAGATGTAGCCTTGATACTTGCCCACCTCTCGTGGCGGGATGGTGTCGGCGATGACGGTGAAGGCGAGCGCAATCAGGCCACCGCCCCCCAGCCCTTGCAGCACCCGCGCTGCCAGCAGGGTCTGCAGATCCTGGGAGAGCGCACAGGCCACCGAGCCCGCCAGAAACAGGCCGATGCCGATATTGAGCATCCGTACCCGGCCAAAGAGATCGCTCAGCTTGCCATAGAGGGGCAGCACGGCGGTGGCTGCCAGCAGGTAGGCGGTCACCACCCAGGTGAGGGCGGCACCGGCGTGCAGCTCGGCGCCAATCATGGGAAGCGGGGTGGTGACGATGCTCTTTTCCAGTGAGCCGAGCGCAATCACCAGCGCCACACTCGAGAAGATAGTTTTGGGGGATATTTTCGAGGTCATAAGAGTACTCGCTGATCTGAAATGCCAAAGTGCCAGGCAACAACCTATTAATCACAATCGCACAAATGGTTGATTATTATCTCACAAATCAGCGGAAGATAAAAAAACAGCTACCACAATCTGCCCAACCATGAGGCCGATCCCACAAACCGCCGACTGTTTCTGCTAGCCTGCCCTATTTGATTCGAGGAGCCCCCATGAGCGAGCGAGAGCAGTACGGGTTTGATCACTACGATGCCCTGATTTTCGATATGGATGGCACTTTGGTAGATTCCATGCCCCTTCATCTGGATGCCTGGGAGCTCACCTGCGCCGAGTTCGGCATCCCCTTCGAGCGGGATCAGCTCTATCAGTACGGCGGCATTCCCACCCGCAAGATCATCGCCATGCTGGCCGAGCAGCAGGGGCTGACGGTGGATGTCGAGGCCTTTACCCGTCGCAAGATTGCCCTCTACATGACGCATATCGACAAAGTCAGCGTTTTTCCCCAGATGTGGGAGCTGGTCAGGCACTATCACGGTAAGGTGAAGATGGGGATTGGCACAGGATCACCGCGCAGCCAGGCGGACGCCATTCTGAAAAGCACCGGGCTCGACGCCTATATCTCGGTGGTAGTAAGCGCCGATGATGTCACCAACCACAAACCGCACCCCGACACCTTTTTGCGGGTGGCCGAGCTGCTCGGCGCCAATCCGACAAACTGTCTGGTGTTTGAAGATACCCGGATCGGGCTTGAGGCGGGCAAGGCAGCAGGAATGGATACCATGCTGGTCATCGAAGGTGAGCTGCACCAGAGATAAGCAACTCAGGGCAAACAGGCAAACAGGCAAACAGGCAAACCGATAAAAAATGGTGCCATGACAATGGCACCATTTTTTTACCTTACGCGAGCATGGCGCTGAGGTTGTTCAGTGCTCGGACAGCGTGGCGATCGCCGCCGGGATAGCAGCAACCGTCAAACAAAGGGCCTCAGCCTGCCCCCCATCCTGCAACGCCTGATGATTGCGCAGCAGCTTAAGGGCTTCAGCCGGGGTATCTGCAAAGGTAGGGGCGGCGATGGCGGCAAATCCCTGCTCGACCAGTTGACGACGCTCATCACTATAGCTGGGCGCGTTGGCATCTAGATATGTAAGCGCCTGACCTTGCTTGAAAAAATGATAGTTAGGCATCGAATGACCCCGCAAAAAGAAAGCGCCATTCTACCCCTTTTTGCTCCACCGCCAGCGTCAATATGTGACGTATCTGGTGATCACGTTCACATTTTTATCAACAACTTGTCGTCGGCGAGGTGCCGTACAAATCCCTTTATATCAACGACTTCAGGCAACGCCCGCCACTGCGACACAGCGCCAAACAAAACGCCTCCGGCGAGGAGGCGTTGCGACAGAAACAGGGTTGTTCCCGTTACATGGCATTCGTCGATTCGAAGATCTTGTCGGCCGAGGCCTCGACAAAACCAGGATAGAGCACGCCGTCAGCCTGCGGATAGCGCAGGGCAAACTCGTAGAAGCAGCTCGGAATGGTACGCACCCCATCGCTGAACGGCACGTCGGCTTTGTCGGCCATGGTGGAGGATTGCTCCAGCATTACCTGCGGATCCCCTTTCACCTCGCCACCCACGCTATTGAGCACGAAACCTGCCGCCTTCAGTGCCGCGTTGACCTGATGGATGGTGTCGAAATCCTTCAACTTGTTGATATTGACTGTGAAGTGGTTGGCACGATAGCCCCATGCCGCCATCCAGGCCGCATACTCGCTCTCCGCCAGCAGAGTCTGGTAATCGGCATAGGAGACCTGCCAGGGGGCGCCGGTGTAGAGAAATGCCGGGGTATCGGTCAGATGATCGGGCACCTGCTCCGCCAGCTTGTGGATGATGGCCTGGGCAGCCGGGGAGAGCTCTTCGACCTTCAGCTCGCTGATAAACACCTTGGGAGCGTCCGGATCTTTATGCTCGAAGTGCTTGGCGTAGAGCTTCTTGGCCTTGAAGACGTACTCGCCCTTCTGCTCGTAACCGAGCGCCAGAAAGTGGGCAGCCAGCTTCTCCAGCCCCAGCTTGGGCAGGTTGTAGGTACGAAACGCCACGTGATCGTTGACGATAGGCTCGCCGCCACCCAGCAGGGTGTGCACCTTGAGGGCGCTCGGGGTCACCTTGATGTAGTTGTCCCACAGATGGCTGAACAGGGTGTCGATATCCTTTTGCATCTCTCTTTCCTTTGCTTGCGGGTACAGATCGGGGCACCGCTGGATGCCCCGTGTCGTGATTGTCAGAAGTGCAGGCCGGGCGACAGCTGATCCGGCATTGCGGCTTTGCTGTCCTCCACAGAAGCAACCGGGGATATGACACAGTAGTCGGCGGCGTTGAGCCATCTCTGCTGCATTGGCATCCCCATTTTCTCTTAAAACGTCAAGCCAGGAGACAGCTGCTCCGGCATAGCGGCCTTGCTATCTTCGACCGACGCAACCGGATAGGCACAGTAGTCAGCAGCGTAGTAGGCGCTCGCTCTGTGGTTGCCGGAGGCGCCGACGCCACCAAACGGCGCGGCACTGGAGGCGCCGGTGATGGGTTTGTTCCAGTTGACGATACCGGCGCGGATCCGCTTGAAGAAGTGGTGCCAGTCCGCCTCCTTGTCCCCCAGCAGACCGGCCGAGAGACCATAACGGGTGGCGTTGCCCTGATCGATGGCGGCATCAAAATCGTCGTAGCGAATGAGTTGCAGCAGCGGGCCGAAGTACTCTTCGTCCGGCAGCGAGCTGACCGCCGTCACGTCGATGATGCCCGGGGAGACAAAGCCGGTACCTGATTCCAGATGCTTGAGGGTGAGCAGGCTTTCGCCACCCAGCTGTTGCAGGTTGGCTTGTGCCTCGACCATGCCAATCGCAGCTTTCTCGCTGATCATCGCCCCCATGAAAGGCTGCTCGGCGGCGTCATAGAGGCCGACCTTGATCTGGCCGACCACCTCCACCAGTCGCTTGACCAGCACATCGCCACGCTCGCCGCGCTCGACAAACAGACGGCGGGAGCAGGTGCAGCGCTGACCCGAGGTAATGAAGGCGGACTGGACGATGGCATGCACAGCGCCATCGATGTCGCTCACATCTTTCACGATCAGCGGGTTATTGCCGCCCATCTCGAGGGCCAGAATTTTGCCCGGTTGACCGGCAAACTGCTGATGGAGGAAATGGCCGGTGCGGGACGAACCGGTAAAGAAGAGGCCGTCGATATCGGGGTTGCCAGCCAGCGCCTTGCCGGTCTCCACCTCCCCTTGCACCAGATTGAGCACCCCTTTGGGCAGCCCGGCCTCCTGCCACACCTTGACCATGGCGTCGGCCACCATGGGGGTCAGCTCGGAGGGTTTGAATACCACGGCGTTACCGGCGATAAGCGCAGGCACAATATGGCCGTTGGGCAGATGACCCGGGAAGTTGTAGGGGCCGAACACCGCCACCACGCCGTGGGGCTTGTGGCGGACAAACGCCTTGGCGCCCGGCATGGCATTTTCAACGGTGCCGGTGCGCTCATCGTGCGCCCGGATGGAGATGGCAATCTTGCCCTGCATGGCCGCCACTTCGGTGCGGGTCTCCCACAGCGGTTTGCCGGTTTCGCGGGCGATGGTCAGCGCCAGCGCCTCTTTCTGCTCGCCGAGCAGGTCGGCATAACGACGCACTATGGTCAGGCGATCCTCAAGGCTCATGTCCGCCCAATGGTAGAAGGCGGCGCGGGCGGCCTTGACGGCAGCATCCACTTGCGCCGCGCTGGCGGCAGCCCCCTGCCAGATCACCTCGTTCTTGGCCGGATCCCGTGACTCGAACAGCTTGCCTTCACCGGCAAGCCATTGACCGTCGATAAATTGTACTGACTGGCTCATCCATTCACTCCCTGTCGCTGGCAGGCAGCCTCGGCTGCCTGTCTGATAATCGGTTTGCTTGTCCTGTTTGCCTCAGTCGAGGTCAACCACCCGCACCATGTCGCCATCCTGCACCTTGAGTGCTGCCGCCATCTTGGGCGGGATGATGGCTTCGTGCTTGTCGAGATCGACCCGGATATTGCCGTAGCAGGCACGATAATGTTCGAAACGGCTGTTGCAGATCAGGTGGGTCTTGCCACCGATGGGCTCACCCACCAGTACCCGTAGCTTCTTGCTGCGGCGCACGCTGCGGATATTCTTCACGTCGCACTCGACGGTGGGGCCCGCATCGAAGATATCGACGTAGCCACGATTCACGAAGCCCTCATCCTGCAGCATCTTGATGGCGGGGCGGGTCTTCTCGTGGGTCTGACCGATAACGGCCCGCGCCTCGTTGCTCAGTAAATTGACGTAGATGGGGTACTTGGGCATCAGCTCGGCGATAAAGCGCTTCTTGCCGATGCCGGTCAGATAGTCGACGGTGGGAAAGTCCATCGAGAAGAAGTGGGTCTGCAGCCACTCGTAGAAGGGGCTGTGACCGTTGGCATCGGAGACGCCGCGCATCTCGGCGAAGACGGTCTCGTCAAACAGCTCCGGGTGCTCGGCCATAAACAGAAAACGGTGCTTGGAGAGCAGGCGGCCGTTGAGCCCCTCGCGGGCACATTCGCGCAAGAACAGGGTGCAGAGCTCGGAGTTGCCGGTGTAGTCGTTGGAGAGGGTCAGGGTTTCAACGACGTTGTAGATGCCGAGCTTGGGAGAAGAGTGCACCACCTTGCCAATGTGGTAGTTGTAAAACGGCTGGGAGAGGCCAACAGCGGCATCGATGGCACAGGTGCCCACCATCTCGCCGGTCTCCAGATCCTCGGCCACGAAGAAGTAGAGGCAGTCCCCCTTGCCAGCGGGCTTGTCGGAAAAGGTCTGGGTAGAGGCGTCGATCTTGCGCTGCAGCAGCTCATCGTTGACGGGCAACGAGGTCATGCCGGTGCCGGACTCGATGGCGCAGGTCTTGAGCCCGGCAAAATCTTTTTGCTCGATGGGACGGATAACCAACATAAATGACAACTCCCTTTCATTGACGACAGGTGGGGTCCCGGCTCCTGCCGGGAGAGCTCCCCACCTCAATTTGGAATCAGGCGTTAACCACCTGGGCAACCGCCTTCTCGAAGCGGGCCAACCCTTCATTGATGTCCGCTTCCGGGATCACCAGTGAAGGAGCAAAACGGACCACATTGGTACCAGCTACCAGTGCCATCAACCCCTGATCGATAGAGGCCAGCAGGAAGTCGCGCGAGCGTCCCTTGTAGGCATCGCTCAGGGCGGCACCCAGCAACAGACCCTTGCCGCGGATCTCGCTAAAGCAGTGGTACTTGGCGTTGATCGCCTCGAGCCCGTCGCGGAACAGCTGCTCGCGCTGCTTGATGCCCGCCAGCACCTCGGGGGTGTTGATCACATCGATCACCGCTTCGGCTACCGCACAGGCCAGCGGGTTGCCGCCGTAGGTAGAGCCGTGAGTGCCCACTTTCAGGTAAGCCGCTATCTCGTCGGTGGTCAGCATGGCGCCGATGGGGAAACCGCCACCCAGTGCCTTGGCGCTGGTGAGGATGTCCGGCGTAACGCCGAGACCCATATAGGCATAGAGATCACCGGTACGGCCGACCCCTGACTGCACTTCGTCATAGATCAGCAGGGCATTGTGTTTGTCGCACAGCGCGCGTACCCCTTTGGCAAACTCGTCGGTAGGACGAATGATGCCACCCTCCCCCTGCAGCGGCTCCATCACCACGGCGCAGGTGTTGTCGGAGATCACCTCGGCCAGTGCTGCCAGATCGTTGTAGGGGACGTGGGTGATGTCACCGGGCTTGGGGCCGAAGCCATCGGAGTAGGCAGCCTGACCGCCAACGCTGACGGTAAAAAAGGTACGACCGTGGAAGCCCTGATTGAAAGCGATGATCTGGGTCTTCTGCTCACCAAACTTCTCGATGGCGTAGCGGCGAGCCAGCTTGAGGGCGGCTTCGTTCGCTTCGGCGCCGGAGTTGCAGAAGTAGACCTTGTCGGCGAAGGTGGCGGCGACCAGCTTCTTGGCCAGACGCAGGGCTGGCTCGTTGGTCATTACGTTGGAGAGGTGCCACAGCTTCTCACCCTGGGTTTTCAGGGCCTCGACCAGCTTGGGGTGACAGTGACCCAAACCGTTGACGGCGATACCACCGGCGAAGTCGACATACTCGCGCCCTTCCTGATCCCAGACACGTGACCCTTCACCACGCACCGGGATGATCTTGGCGGGTGCATAGTTGGGAACCATCACTTCATCAAACACTTCACGTGTCACTGCCAACAACTCTGACATATAGCTCTCCTTCGATTCGGCGACAGAATAATCCACCGCCCAAAAGTTAAATCCGTGTAAACGTGACGGGATTATCACAGAAATAAAGTAAAAAGTCTGTAACAAGACGGCCTATGAGGAACAATGTTCGATTGCCATTGAGATTTTAGGCAACCGCATTGCATAAC
>NZ_JRGK01000129.1 GCF_000764645.1 Aeromonas finlandensis | reverse complement strand
GGGCCTACCGATGGCGACGTTCTCACCCGCCAGATCACTGGTTAAAAGCAGCAATCTGGGGGCTGGAACCTAGGGGCGGTAGCTAATGCATTTATCGCCCTCCCCCTCTAAAAAGCATCACATGGATTTGATGTTCATTACTGACAAGGAGCAACCCGATGGGTGAATGGTCAGAGTATTTTGAAGACTTTCCGGAAGAGAACTCTGCGAACTATGTAAACGGGCGGTTCAACCCTCGCCTGGCGCAGGAAATTCGTGATCAAGAGGATCGGCTGAGAGCGACAACCAACAAGGCCCGCTCAGAAATCAACGCCATCATCATGAAGGCTTGGCTAGAGACCAAATCTAAAGCTTTCCTCTTGACCGAAGATTGCCCTCAGTGCGGGCTCACCGAGCTGCACACCTACAAGATCCACGACACTTTCTACCTCTGTGAGTGCCAAGACTGCGGTATCCACGGTAGAGGTGAGACCCACGCTCTGGCGCTAAAGAACACCTTCGACGCTATTGGAAATGGGCTGGACTGGAGGGACAGCACGATTCAGTACGAGTGATGAACCAGCTTACATCCGAGAAAAGCTCCCATCTCTCACGCAGGACCTACCGATGGCAATACACACTACCACGAGAACACCGGTTAAAGCAGCAATCTGGGGGCTGTAACCTAGGGGCGGTAGCTATTGCGTTTGCCAACTTGGCGCCAGCACCAATAGCACAATAGATAAGATGGATGCCCTAAAGTTGAGCTTTGCAGGCTCAGTCCACCAACCTAAACCACCCCATAACAAATTACAAAAGAACCTCAAAGTAATAAGGTCATTAAACATTCACCGCAAACATAGAAGAATAAAAGACATACCACCCTAATGTTTTTAACATTTAAAATATTACAGGAAATCCGTGTTTTCACTTGAAAATCACATAAAATATTAATTCCCCTAATAAGTAAACTTCACACCACAATTATAAATACTTTCCCTCCTTATTTGAATTTAACGAATTAATTCATTAGTGAAAAAATTACTCAGCATTTCGTTTTATATTCCCAATTGAGAAAACCTCACATTTAAGGTAAAATAGTAAGACACTCCAACATTAGCTTCAAATGAGTTGCGTCAAAATGAGTTTTAAAGCAATAGATCTTTTTTCAGGCGCAGGTGGTTTTTCTTTGGCCGCATTAGATCTTGACATTAAAATATTATCTGCGGTTGAATTTGATCGGCATGCTTGTGAAACCTATAAAAAAAATATCATTGATAAGCAGAGCCTCCCATGTGAGTTGCTTAATGAGGATATTATGAACGTATCCATCGATTGCATGATGGATAAATTAAACGTATCTACAGGTGAACTTGATATTATAATTGGCGGCCCACCTTGCCAAGGTTTTTCTTCACACAGGATCAAAGATTCAGGTGTTGATGACCCAAGAAATAAACTATTAATTAGATACTTTGATTTTGTAAAATCATTTAAGCCAAAAATGTTTTTAGTCGAAAACGTACCAGGATTGTTGTGGGAAAGACATCAAGCATACTTGAATGAATTTAAAACACTTGCTCGTGATAACGACTACAACATCATCGGTCCTGTAAAGCTAAATGCTAAAGATTATGGCGTCCCACAAAATAGAAATTGTGTTTTTATTCTTGGTATTCGTACTGATATTAAAATATCTCAAGATGCTTGGCCTCCAAAACCAACACATTTCAAAGATAAATCTCCATTATGGGTAAATGCATCAACTGTCTTTGAGGCACCATCGAAAAAAATATTTAATGAGGTCGCTAACGTACTAGGT
>NZ_JRGK01000128.1 GCF_000764645.1 Aeromonas finlandensis | reverse complement strand
GACCCTGGGTGAGCTCACCAGCTTCACCCTGTACCTCGGCCAGCTGATCTGGCCGATGTTTGCCATTGCCTGGCTGTTCAACATCATCGAGCGGGGCAGCGCCGCCTACTCCCGTATCGAGAGCCTGCTGGGGGAGCGCAGCGATATCGAAGAGCCCGCCCAGCCGGCGGCGTTTGCCTCTGCCTTTCCTTTGCAGATCAAAGGGGTGAGCTATCGACTTGAGCAGCGCACCCTGCTTGCGGATATCGACGTTACCCTCAAGCAAGGGGGCATTCTCGGGGTGGTGGGACGCACCGGGGCAGGCAAGAGCTCTCTGCTCAAGCTGTTGATGCGCCTAGCCAACCCGACTGACGGTTCGATTGCCATGGGCGGTGTACCGATTGATCAGCTGCCACTCGCCACACTGCGCAGCCAGTTTGCCTATGTGCCGCAGGAGCCATTCCTGTTTTCCACCACCATCGCCGCCAATATCGCCCTCGGCAAACCCGATGCGAGCCGCGAGGAGGTCGAACGGGTGGCGCGCATCGCCTGTGTCCACGATGACATTCTTCGTTTCCCCAAGGGGTATGAGACCGAGGTGGGCGAGAAAGGAGTGACCCTCTCCGGCGGCCAGAAACAGCGGCTGGCCATTGCCCGCGCCCTGCTGCTGGATGCACCCATTCTGGTGCTCGATGATGCGCTCTCGGCGGTGGATGCCCACACCGAGCAGCAAATTCTGCACGCCCTCAAGGCCCATCGCCGCACTTTGATCCTGGTCAGTCATCGCATGACGGCGGTGGAGCAGGCCGACGAGATCCTGGTGCTTGAGCAGGGGGCTGTCAGCGAGCGGGGCCATCACGGTGCCCTGATGGCGCACAATGGCTGGTATGCAGATATGGTGCGTTACCAGCGTCTCGAAGAAGCCGTGGAGGAGAGCCTGTGAATCCGACCATTAAACGACTGCTCGCCTACTGCGCTCGTTATCCTCGCTGGCTGATTCAGGCGGGGATTTGCCTGCTGCTCGCCACCGGCGCCGAAGTGGCCGGGCCGCTGCTGATCAAGCTCTTTATTGACGACTATCTGGCACCGCGCAATATCGTGCTGCCCACCATAGCCCTGATTGCAGCGGGCTATCTGGGCTTGCAGGTGCTCTCGGCGGCGGGTTTCTATTTGCAATCCCTGCGCTTCAATCGCATTGCTCAGGCGGTGGTGCAAACTTTGCGCGAGCAGGTATTTGCTACCGCCATCCGTTTGCCGGCCCGCTACTTTGACAAGCATCGCTCCGGCTCGCTGATTTCCCGCATCACCAACGACACCGAGGCGATCATGAACCTCTATGTGCAGGTGATCGGCTTGCTGGTGCAAAAAGTGGTGCTGCTGTGCGGCATCCTCATCTCCATGGCGCTGCTGGATCTGCGGCTGATGCTGGTCTGCTCCTTGCTGCTGCCCGCGGTAGGCGGGGTGATGTGGCTCTACCAGAAACTGAGCGTGCCGGTGGTGCGAGCGACCCGCAGCCTGCTCTCCGACATTAACAGCCGCCTCAACGAGTCGCTGCAGGGGATGCCGGTGATCCAGGCCATGGTGCAGGAGCGCCACTTTGCCAACGCCTTTGCCGAGGTGAACCAGCAGCACTGGTCGGCACGGATCAAGAGCCTCAAGATCAACGGCATTTTGCTGCGTCCGCTCATCGATCTCTTCTACATGATGGTACTGATCGGTCTGTTGGCGCTGTTTGCCCACGAGGGATTGAGCAGCGCTGGTGCCATTCAGGTGGGGGTGCTCTACGCCTTTATCAGCTATCTGGGGCGGATGATCGAGCCCTTGATCGAGATGACCAACCAGCTCAACCAACTGCAGCAAGCAATGGTTGCGGGGGAACGGGTCTTTGCCCTGCTCGATGAAACCCGCGAGAGCACCGACGGCGAGCTGCTCCCGCTGGCAGGGCGGGTCAGTTTCGAGCGGGTGAGCTTCTCCTACGATGGCGAGCAGCAGGTGCTGCGGGAGGTCAGCTTTACCGCAAAACCGGGCCAGATGCTGGCGCTGGTGGGCCATACCGGCAGCGGCAAGTCCACCATCATCAGCCTGTTGATGGGCTTCTATCCGCTGGATCAGGGGCAGATCCGCTTCGATGATCACGCACTGGATACCCTGTCGCTGGCGGCGGTACGCCGCACTATCGGGCTGGTGCAGCAGGATCCCTTTATCTTCGTCGGCACTCTGGCGGAAAACCTGCGTCTCGGCCGCGCCGGCATAGACGACGCGCGGCTCTGGCAGGCGCTGAGCGAGGTGCAACTGGCCGAGTTTGTGCGCAGCCTGCCACAGGGGATCAACACCCTGATGGAGGAGGGGGGCAAGAACCTCTCCGCCGGTCAGCGGCAACTGCTCTCCTTTGCCCGCGCGCTGGTGGGGGATCCGCGCATCCTCATTCTGGATGAAGCGACGGCGAGCGTGGACTCCCAGACCGAGCTGGCGCTGTCGCAGGCGATTTCTGCCGCGCGTCGTGGCCGCACCACCATCGCCATCGCCCACCGCCTCTCGACCATCGTCGATGCGGACGAGATCCTGCTGCTCTCCCGTGGTCAGGTCAACGAGCGGGGCAGCCACAGCGAGCTGATGGCCCTCGGCGGTCACTATGCCCAGCTGTTCGAGATGCAGAGTCAGGGGGCTTGGCTGGAAGAGAAGCGCGCCTGATCGGCACATCTGCTGTTAAGCAGTGACATGAACGAGAAGAGGGAACCGGTGCGGTTCCCTCTTTTTTGCGCCTATCAAATGGTCATAACCGTGATCCCTGTGCTTGTCGAATGATACAGATGTAGGCAACATGTTGTTTACATTAACTCATCGGATCAGTTCGCATATGGATTTGCAACGCTTCAAAGCCAATCTGGCGCTTCGGCTGTTTGCCTGGCGCTACATTCCCGTCATCGGGTTTTGTGCCCCGATCATCGAAGAGATGAACGCCAAGGCGCTGCGCATTCGCATTCCCCTTGGCTGGCGTACCCGCAACCATCTGGGCAGCATGTATTTTGGCGCGCTGGCAACGGGCGCTGATCTGGTGGGCGGTCTGCTGGTGATGGAGAAAGGGCGGCAGCGGCGCAAGAAGGTGCACTTCGCCTTCAAGGATGTGCAGGGGGAGTTTTTGAAACGACCGGAGGGGGATGTGCAGTTTGACTGCGCTGCAGGGGAGGAGATCGATGCCATGATCGACGAATCGCTGGCAAGCGGTCAGCGCATCAATCGCCCCATCCAGGTGGTGGCCACCTGTCCGTCATTGAACGGGGATGAGGCGATGGCGCGTTTTGTGCTGACCCTGTCGATCAAGGCCAGCTAGCGGGGTTGCCGAGGGTGGCGCCCCGAAACGGGCTTAGCCAATCTCCGGGCTGATGCCCTCTTTGACCACGACCTTCATGCCGTTGAAGTTGACCACCTGTTCGGCCACGATCTTGCAGCGCTTGCGGGTCTCGACTTGACCATCCACCTCTACCAGCCCTTCGGCAACGAGGGCTTTGGCGGCACCGCCACAATCGGCCCACCCCTGATGTTTGATAAGGTCACACAAGGCAACGAAGGGGTGGCCTTCGAGCAGAAACGTCTCCATGGGAAATCCTCTAGATGGATGAATGCCGGATACAGCAGGGCGACTATTTTAGGCAGTTCGGTCAGGCAAAGAAAGGAAGAGGGGCCACTCGCTGCGAAAAAGTGGCCAATTGCCCCTGAGCTGGCGCGTTTGCAAGACCCGACGGTCAAGTGAGAGGGCCGCCCGTGACGTATCGTGACACACCTCGTCCCTGCTGGTGTGCCCACACTCTCCCCTCCAGATTGGTTTTATCAATGCCACTCGGCATCTCGATGGTTTGCAGATCGGGCTGGCCAACTACGCCGCCAACGGCGTTTTCCCCATTTTGCCGCTGGTGAACTGCCAGAAATCGTTCTGACCAGGCAGTTCGTTTTGCGTTAAAGGCATCTGCTGATTACCCTGTGCCTCTTGCAACTTGTGACAGGCGAAAAGAGGTAATTGATGACGGCAGGGCAGATGAGTGCAATCGGGATCGGCTGGGATGTGCGTGGCTGGCAAGGCAGCGCCCAGGCGGTGGCCGTGGTGGGCTGGCAGGCCGGTTCGAACCGCCTGCACTGGCTCGGGGTGTCGCCGCTGTTTCGCCTGAGCTCGCGGGTGGCACCGGATCTGGCGGCCCTGTTGCGTCCGGCCCTGCAAAACGAGGCCGCGTTGGCGCAGGTCGAGGCCTGCCCGCAACTGGCGCTCGGCATCGATGCGCCGCTCGCCTTTCCCCGCGCCTTGCGCGATCTGCTCAACGGTCAGCCACACAGCTGCGCCGTGCCCGAGCGGGAGATAGACAACCCCTACGCCTATCGCGACTGCGAGCGCTGGTTGTATCAGCAATATGGCAAGAAGCCGCTGTCGGCCACCTTCGACCGGCTCGGCAACAACGCCACCCTGGCGCTCTCCATGCTGCCGCAGCTCTCGGATCTGCAACTGGTGCCCAAGGTGCAGGCGCTGGCCAGTCGCGCCGTGCTGGAGGTCTATCCGGCACTGGCCAAGGTGGCTGGCAAGGCATCTCCCGCACGGCCCGAGCTGGCGGCCTTGCTGCCTGCCGATGTGGTGCCGGATACGGATCGCTACGATGCGGCGCTCTGCGCCCTGATGGCGCTGCAATATGCCGCTGGTGGCAAGGTGACGGTGTTGCCCGAGTTGGTTCAGGCACCCAGTGATATGCCCCGTGACGAAGGGTGGGTCTATCACTTTGCCCGCCCGTCGGGCATTGAGCGCAACGGGAGATGACCGATGGTGAGCGGAGCGTTACGACATGGCTGGCCGCCGCTCACCCTGCCGACGCTGGCGAAATGGCGCAAAAAACCTCTTTTTAGTCAGGAAATTGCCTGTTCATCCCGCGACAAGGTGGCGCATCGTTATCGTCATCCGATATATTGCCCACCTTGCTGATCCTTTGCTGTGGTATTCCCGATGAAATCCGTTCTCTCTATTCAGTCCCACGTGGTCTTTGGTTGTGCCGGCAACAGCGCAGCCGTCTTCCCCATGCGCCGCCTTGGTATGGATGTATGGCCCATCAACACGGTGCAGTTTTCCAACCACACCCAATATGCCCAGGGGTGGCAGGGGATGGCGATGCCGGCGGGCCATATCAGCGCGCTGGTGAAAGGATTGGGCAATATCGAGGTGTTGAGTCAGTGTGACGCTGTGTTGAGCGGCTATCTTGGCTCCGCCGAGCAGGGGGACGAGATCCTGACCGTGGTCAACGCCGTCAAGGCGGCCAACCCCGATGCCATCTACTTCTGCGACCCTGTGATGGGTCACCCGGAGAAGGGGTGTATCGTTGCCCCCGGCGTCACCCGTTTTCTGACCGAGCAGGCGCTGCCGGTGGCCGACATGATGGCCCCCAACCTGCTGGAGCTGGAGACCCTCTGCGATACCCATCTGGCGGATCTGGACCAGACCCGCGCCGCCGCCCATCAGCTGCTGGCCCGCGGCGTCAAGCTGGTGCTGGTCAAACATCTCGGTCGTGCGGCGCAGGACTCCAGCCGCTTCGAGATGCTGCTGGCCACCCCGCAAGGGGATTACCTGATTGCCCGTCCGCTCTATGACTTTGCCCGCCAGCCGGTGGGGGTGGGCGATCTTATCAGTGCCCTGATGCTGGCCAATTTGCTGGCAGGCCACGATGCGGTGAGCGCGTTCGAGCGCACCAACGCCTCGGTGGATGCAGTGCTGCAAGAGACCTGGCGCCAGCAGGCTTACGAGTTGCAGTTGATCGCTGCGCAAGACGCCTTTGCCCTGCCAGAGGTCGAGATGCGGGCAGTGAAATTGCCCTGATGTGCGTTGTTGCGGATGCAAAGAGGTGAGCCATTGGCTCACCTCTTTTGTTTGTGCAGCCCTAGCCAAAGGGGTTAGCGGATCAGCCCCTGTTCAACCAGCCAGGCAAAGAGCAGGCGGGAGACGGGGGAGAGCTCGTCGAGATGGCGACTGTCGAGCCAGCGCAGTTCGGCGATTTCGGCCGAGGCGACCGGGGTGCCGCTGGCTTCGCCGGTGTA
>NZ_JRGK01000127.1 GCF_000764645.1 Aeromonas finlandensis | reverse complement strand
ATTCAGGAGGTGCTGGAACAGCGCCACGATCTGGTGGTCAAGGCCACTCACCATCACAGCTTCCTGCAAACCTTCATCTTTACCCCCACCGACTGGCACCTGCTGCGCAAATGCCCCTGTCCGGTGCTGCTGGTCAAGGAGGGTCACTGGCAACGGGGCGGCAACATCATCGCCGCCATCAACTGCTCAAGCGACGATCCGGATCAGAAACTGCTCAACGAACGGATCACTCAGGAGGGAAGCGACATCGCCGAGCTGCTGGGCTCCAACCTCTATCTGGTCAACACCTACCCGGGCACCCCGGTCAACGTGGCCATCGAGCTGCCGGAGTTTGACCCCAATGCTTACAACGAAGCTATCCGCAAACACCACGAAAGCCTGCTGCTAAGCCATGCCGACAAGTTCGGGATTGGTCATCTCTGGACCCGGGTAGCAGAGGGGCTACCGGAAGAGGTGCTGCCGGATATGGCCGAAGAGCTCAAGGCGACCCTGATGATCATGGGTTGCGTCGGGCGCACCGGGCTTTCTGCTGCTTTGCTCGGCAATACCGCCGAACATGTGATTGATCGCCTCTCCTGCGACATCCTGATCCTCAAACCGGCGGACTACAGCTGCCCGGTCGACAGTCGTCGCCATCAATCATAAGGTGCCTGGCACCTTGCCCTCCCCCGGGACATGGCTATAATAACGCGCTTATTTGTGTCCCGGGTTTTACGAGCATGCTAGAAGAGCTGAACGCCAAAGATAAATACAGTTTTAACAAACTGCAGAAGCGCCTGCGGCGCAACGTGGGTCAGGCCATTGCCGACTTCAACATGATTGAAGAGGGCGACAAGGTCATGGTCTGCCTCTCCGGCGGCAAGGACAGCTTCGGTATGCTCGACATACTGATGAGCCTCAAAGCCAGCGCCCCCATCCATTTCGATCTGGTTGCCGTCAATCTGGATCAGAAGCAGCCCGGTTTCCCCGAGCATGTGCTGCCTGAATACCTCGCCTCACTCGGTATCGAGTACAAGATCGTCGAGGAAGATACCTATTCCATCGTCAAGGAGAAGGTACCGGAAGGCAAAACCACCTGTTCCCTCTGCTCACGACTGCGCCGCGGTATTCTCTACCGTACCGCCCAGGAGCTGGGTTGCACCAAGATTGCCCTTGGCCACCACCGCGACGACATCCTCGAGACCCTGTTCCTCAACATGTTCTACGGTGGCAAGCTCAAGTCCATGCCGCCCAAGCTGGTGAGCGACGATGGCAAGAACGTGGTGATCCGCCCGCTGGCCTACTGCAAAGAGAAAGATCTGGTGCGCTATGCCGAGGTGAAAGCCTTCCCCATCATTCCGTGCAACCTGTGCGGCTCGCAGGAGAACCTGCAGCGTCAGGCCATCAAGCAGATGATGCAGGATTGGGATCGCCGCTTCCCCGGTCGTATCGAAACCATGTTCACCGCCATTCAGGACGTGATCCCGAGCCACCTGCTCGATCACAAGCTATTTGACTTCAAGAGCATCAACCGCGACTCCGGCATCATCGATGGCGGCGACAAGGCGTTTGATCCGCCCGAGATGCCAAAAGCCCCGCTGCTGGACATCGACGAGATGGACATGCTGGATGTAATTGAAGTGCGCTAAACCGCCGTCACAGGGCAAATGCCACGCAATAAAAAGGAGCGATAATCGCTCCTTTTTTGCTTTCTTGATCGGCCTGTCACTGAGGCGACAGCGCCACCGGCCTCACCCTTTGTTCAGCCAGGGGGTCAGCCGCAGCACGTCACCCTGCAGGCGCAGTTGCCCAGCGGCGAACGCGGCCAGCTGCTCGTTGCTCAGCAGCAGATGGCCTTCCTGCCAGGGCAGCGCCTCCTGACGGGCGCCATCAATCAGATAAGCGGTGCCGCTCTGCTGCACCAGGGTAATGCGCACCCCTTCCATCTTCGGCAGGAAGTGCTTGCCGACCATGCCCGCCATCTTGTCGAGCAGCGACTGCATCTGCTGCTGACGCGCCGCCAGCTCCGCCAGCGGCAGCTCGGGCCCGCTCGGCGCATCCGCCATCACCTGCACCGCCATATCGCAGGTGGCGTGGGGCTCTTTGAGCGTGACCTGCACCATCCCTTTGTCGAGGTTGAGATCATCATCGAACGGCAGTCGCAATTCGCTGTCCACCGTCACCTCGGCGGCGACCTCCTTGTCCTGTGTCGATACCCGCGCAGCGACCAGGCCGCAGCGCTGACCATTTTGCGGATCGGTCAGATAAAACCCCAGTCGGGCGTGACCAAACTCCCCTTTGGCAAAGGTCTTCATCTGTCTGTAGAAGGTGCTGTATTGCAGATCCAGCACCGGCTCTGCCAGCGCCAGTCCTGGCAGCAAGAGAGTGGCTAGCAAGCTCTGGCGCAAGGCCTTGGTCACTCCATATCGACGGGTCATTCAACATCCTTTTGCATCATGCATTGAAATGGTTGGGGCCTTCTGTCACCTCGTTCACCTCTACCCCCACCCCGCAGAGATCCCGATAGAGGATCCCCTTGCAGTTGAAATAGAGCGGTGCCACCCAGATAAGCCCCAACCCCATGGGGATCAGAGCCAGGAAGAAGAGCGCAGTCATCACGCCGTGGAACAGCACAATGCTGGGCCAGCCGCGCGCAAAGAGCTTGAGAGAGACCAAAATGGCCTGAGGCGGCGTCAAGCCGCGCTCCAGCACCAGTGGGACGGTAAAGAGCAGCCCCATGCCGATCAGGGCCGAGGGAATGAAAGAGAGCACGGCGGGCAATCCCACCAGATCGAACAGCGGGCCAAACAGGCTGGTGAGCAGACTGCCAAGCAGGCTCAGCATGCCGAGGCGCACAAAATGGCGGAAGAAGTCGAACACCTGGTTTGCCCGGGCGCGCACCCCGACCGACTGCTGCAATCCCAGCATATCGAGGGAGCTGGTCATGGGGGCCATCACCACCGTCATCAGCAGGCTCAGCACCATGGCCACATTCATCTGGTTGTCGTCCCCCAGATAGGGCAACAGCAGCACATTGCTGAGCAGGATCCAGATCGCCGTCACCCCGACAATCGCCAGCAGCAGGCCAAATCCGGTACGGCGGGTCTGTTGCCATCCCTCCTGGATGACCCCTTTCAGATCAAGGCGGTAGCCCTGGTTCAGAGACTGCTCAAGGGAGCCGCCAATACGCATTTTATTACTCAATTGACTATCCAATATCGAAAACGACCAAATCAGGTGGCACATTATAGCGATTTGGCCTGCTATTCGTAGTCGTTTTTCCTGACCACTTGCGGCCAAAAAGCCTTTAATTTCATGGATTGGCTGCATAGAATGCGGCCCTCTTTCAACACGATGGCCACTGGCTGGGGTGAGACTGGCGGATGATGAACAATCCACAGGTAATTGTCGCGCTGAACAAGATCAGCAAAAAATACGATGGCAAGGTGATCCTGAGTGACCTTGACCTGGAAATCTACGATGGTGAATTTCTTACCCTGCTGGGCCCCTCCGGCTGCGGCAAGACCACCCTGCTGCGCCTCTTGGCCGGGCTCGAATCGGTCGATGGTGGCACCATCCATCTGGCCGGTGACGAGATCACCCATATCCCCGCCGAACACAGGCACATCAACACCGTGTTCCAGAGCTATGCGCTCTTCCCCCATATGACGGTGTTTGAAAACGTCGCCTTTGGCCTCGAGATGCAGAAGGTAGCGGCCAGCGAGATCCGCCAGCGGGTCGAGGAGACTCTCGCCATGGTGCAGCTCACCGAGTTGGCCAACCGCCGCCCGGATCAGCTCTCCGGCGGCCAGCAACAACGGGTCGCCATCGCCCGCGCAGTGGTCAACAAGCCGCGCCTGCTGCTGCTCGACGAATCCCTCTCGGCGCTCGACTACAAGCTGCGCAAGCAGATGCAGAGCGAGCTCAAGGCGCTGCAGCGTCGCCTTGGCATCACCTTTGTCTTCGTCACCCATGATCAGGAAGAGGCGCTCACCATGTCTGATCGCATCCTGGTGATGGAGGGCGGCAAGATCATCCAGCGCGGCACCCCGCGCGATATCTACGAATCGCCAGCCAATCTGTTCGTGGCCCGCTTTATCGGCGAGATCAACGTGATGGATGGCAAGCTGATCAGCCAGCGCGCACCCGGTATCTGGCAGGCCGAGGTAGAGGGGCGCGAATGCCTGCTTCATACCACCTTGCCGTTCCAACCAGACGACAAGGTGCTGGTGCTGCTGCGCCCGGAAGATCTGCGCATTCTCGATCAGGATGATGATCAGAGCGGCGCGCTGCGGGGCAATATCCGCGAGCGCAACTACAAGGGGGCGACGCTGGATTCGGTGATCGAGCTCGAAAGTGGCAAACAGCTGCTTATCTCCGAGTTCTTCGACGAAGATGACCCCGATTTTGACTACCGTCTGGGTCAGGAGGTGGCGATCCACTGGGTCGACAGCTGGGAGGTGGTGCTGCCCTATGAGCCTCACTAATCTGCGGGTACCGCACAGCTTTGCCCACAACGGCTTTCGCAACACGGCCATCGCGCTGATCCTCGGCTGGCTGACGCTGTTTGTCTTCCTGCCCAATCTGATGATCATCGGCGTCAGCTTCCTGACCCGGGATGAATCCGAGCTTATCGCGCCGCTCTTTACCCTGAGCAACTATGGCCGCTTGCTGGACCCGCTCTATTTCGAGGTGTTGCTCCACTCTCTCTGGCTGGCTCTGCTCGCCACCGCCATCTGCCTGCTGGTGGGCTACCCCTTTGCCTGGCTGCTGGCTCATCTGCCAGCGCGTATCCGCCCGCTGCTGCTGTTTCTGGTGGTGGTGCCGTTTTGGACCAACTCCCTGATCCGCACCTATGCGCTGAAAGTGCTGCTCGGCACCCGGGGGCTGATCAATGGCTGGCTGCTGGATCTGGGGATCATCGAGCGGCCGCTGCAGATGATGTATACCGAGGTGGCCGTCATCATCGGGCTGGTCTATGTGCTGCTCCCCTTTATGGTGCTGCCGCTCTACTCCAGCATCGAGAAGCTGGATGGCCGTTTGCTGGAGGCGGCGCGTGATCTTGGCGCCAACGGCTGGCAGCGGCTGGTGCGGATCATTCTGCCGCTCACTCTGCCCGGCATCATCGCCGGTTGTCTGCTGGTGTTCCTGCCCGCCATGGGGATGTTCTATGTCTCCGACTTGCTGGGTGGCGCCAAGCACCTGCTGATCGGCAACCTGATCAAGACCCAGTTCCTCAACAGCCGTGACTGGCCCTTTGGCGCCGCCATCAGCGTGATGCTGACGGTGCTGATGGCGCTCTTGGTCTACTGCTACTGGCGGGCGGGCAAGCTATTGAGCAAGAAGGGGGAGCTGGCATGATGCGCGCACTGAAAGCTCTGTTCCTGCTGCTGGTGTTTGGCTATCTCTATGTGCCCATCGGGGTGCTGATCGCCAACTCCTTCAACCTGTCGAAATATGGCATCGACTGGCGCGGCTTTACCCTTGGCTGGTATGAGAAGCTGTTTGCCAGCGCCAGCCTGATGCAGGCGGCCCAGCACTCCCTGACCATCGCTGCCCTCACCGCCACAGCAGCCACCCTGATCGGTACTCTCACCGCCGTGGCGCTGTTTCGCTACCGCTTTCGCGGCAAACAGTATGTGAGCGGCATGCTGTTCGTGGTGATGATGTCCCCCGATATCGTGATGGCCATTTCGCTCCTGACCCTGTTTCTGGTGACCGGCATTGCACTGGGTTTCTGGTCCCTGCTCATCGCTCACATCACCTTCTGCCTGCCCTTCGTGGTGATCACCGTCTACTCGCGGCTGTGCGGTTTTGATGTGCGGATGCTGGAGGCGGCACGGGATCTGGGGGCTGGCGAGTGGATCATCCTGCGCCGCATCATACTGCCGCTGGCCCTGCCGGCTGTGATGGCGGGCTGGCTGCTCTCCTTTACTCTGTCGCTGGACGACGTGGTGGTGAGCTCCTTTGTTACCGGCCCGGCCTACGAGATCCTGCCGCTCAAGATCTACTCCATGGTCAAGGTGGGCGTCTCTCCCGAGGTCAACGCCCTGGCCACCCTGATGCTGGTCGCCTCCCTCGGGATGGTGCTGCTGGCGCAACTGTTACTGCGCAAACGGCAGGGTTGACCCTGCCCGTTTCGTCCCCGCCATCTTTGGCGAACTCTGTCACGGTGGGCCGCAAGGCCCCATAACCCCAAGGAGTTGTTGATGACAATCCAACACAAGGCCGGCGCCCTGCTGGCAGCCGCCCTCACCCTTACCACCCCGCTGCTGAGCCAGAGTGCTCACGCGGCCGACGACAAGGTGGTCTACTTCTACAACTGGTCGGAATATGTGCCGGACGGCCTGCTGGAGCAGTTCCAGCAAGAGACCGGCATCAAGGTGATCTACTCCACCTACGAAGCCAACGAGACCCTCTACGCCAAGCTGAAAACCCATGGCGACGGCTATGACGTGGTGGTGCCCAGCACCTACTTCATCTCGAAAATGGCCAAAGAGGGGATGCTGCAGCCGCTGGATCGCGCCCAACTGCCCAACTTCAAGCACCTCGACCCTACCCTGCTCAACCACGAGTACGACCCGGACAACCGCTACTCCATCCCCTATATCTGGGGCGCGACCGGGATCGGCACCAACACCGACATCATCGAGCAACCGGTTACCAGCTGGAAGCAGCTCTGGGCACCGGAGTGGAAAGAGAGCCTGCTGCTGATGGACGATGCCCGCGAGGTGTTCCATATCGCGCTGGTGCAACTGGGCTACAGCCCCAACACCCAAGACAAGGCGCAAATTGCCGAAGCGTTCGAATACCTGAAAAAGCTGATGCCCAACGTCAAGGCATTCAACTCCGACAACCCGGCCGACCCCTTTATCGCCGGTGAGGTCAATATCGGCATGCTGTGGAACGGCTCGGCCTACGGCGCCCAGCGCGAATACCCCTCCATCCAGATGACCTACCCCGCAGAGGGGGCGGTACTCTGGATGGACAACCTCGCCATCCCGGCCAAGGCCAAGCATGTGCAAGAGGCCCACGCCCTGATCAACTTCCTGATGCGCCCCGATGTGGCCGCCAAGGTGGCCGAGGCAATTGGCTACCCCACCCCGGTCAAGGATGCCATTCCCCTGCTCACCCCGGCGTTTCGCAACAACCCCATGGTCTTCCCGAGCGACGAGATCAAGCGTAAGGGCGAATTCCAGTCCGATGTGGGAGATGCCTCCCGTCTCTACGAGCAGTACTTCCTGCAGCTTAAAGCCATGGTGGCCAAGGCGGGTTAAGTCGGATTTTAAGCGACCCTTATAGGGTCAATTGATGAAGGGGGCAAACGCCCCCTTTGTCGTCTTTTGTCGTCTTTCGGGTCTGCGACGGCTAACCACAACGGCACACCGATCCGATCGACATATGGCGCACCTCGTGCCGAACGCACATCAACGCCCAAGAATGTTCATATTTGTGTATATATGTATAGATGTGTACATGCATGCACATTTCTTCTACACTCAACTAAAGTTAACATTTCACGCGCCAGACAGCTGTCTGGCGCTGACTACATAAGGAGGACATATGGCCAATACTGCAAAAAAAGCCCTGAAAAATGGCGCCATTGACCCCAGCAAGGCACTGCCTGTGGTATTCCGTATTCTGGATAAATGGCACTGCAATACGGATGAACAGCTGAAACTTCTTGGCATTTCATCCCGTTCAACATTGAACAAATACAAGGAGTCAAACGGCGGGATCCGTCTGACCGTGGATATGCAAGAACGAATGAGCTACATCCTCAATATCCACAAGTGTCTGAGGATGCTGTTCAGTGCCGACGACAGCATCTACGGCTGGGTGCGTAAACCCAACAGCCACCCCTTCTTTGCCGGGCGCAGCGCGATGGACATTATGAA
>NZ_JRGK01000126.1 GCF_000764645.1 Aeromonas finlandensis | reverse complement strand
CAAGTAATCTTCCTCCTCGAGAGGCGCCGGATAGCTCAGCATCCGCAGGGCATGGCCCTCGTAGTCAGGCTGATAAGGCGGGTGCACATGGGCATAATCGTTAAGGCAAAAGCCCAGCCCCTGATAGAAACGCAGGCGGCGAATGGCAATCTCATCCTCTGGCGGATCGATCTCGAGAATGACGGTTTTTCCCGCCTGTTCGCAAAATTCGGCCAGCAGACGGCTGCCGTAGTTGCGGCCGCGCAGCGCCGGATTGATGGCCAGATGTTCGATATAGATCTGCTCACCGCAGGCCCACCAGAAGATGAAGCCGAGCAACTGGCCGTCCTGATAAAAGATCTGGCAGTGATAGCGAGGATCCCGCATCTTCTGTGACTGATGCTGTGACTGGCGCTGCTCGTAGCGAGGAAAACTCTCCCCATAGATCTGCCAGACCAGCGGCCACGCCGGATGGTTTACCTCTCTAATCACTTCACTCTCAATCATCAGAACTACCTCTTATTCATTTATCGGAATCTTCATCTATACATGAAAAGTTCTGCCACATCATCCTCTGAGTAAATAACAGCCAGGATCCCGGATTAACGGGCGCCATCAGCTTGCGAAACAAACTGCAGCTGGCTGCCATCGGGCAGCAGCGCCAGTACGCTTTGAGCGGCCAGTTTTATCCCTGCCAACTCGGTGGCCGGGCCGAAGTTGGCTATCAGCCGGGTGCCATCGGCAAATTCGCTCTGCTGCACCTCTCCCTTCTTGTCGAGCCAGCGAAAACCGGTGAGGGGCTGGTTGTAGAGCCGTTGGTGTAGCGGGCGGAAGAAGGCATCGAGTCCCTTGAGGTAGGGAATGCGCGCACTGGCGCTATCAAGACTGAGGTTGAGCAGGGGCGGCACGTTGTAGAGCTGCTGCAACAGCTCGATGACCTGACGGCTCTCCTTGAACTTGAGGCTGTCCATCGTCCAGTGGTGGGTGGTCACTATGCTGTCGTGAAAGACGCTCTGGAACAGCGGCAGCCGCAGCGCCGGATCGAAATAGAGCCCCTGATACCCGGGCTTGAGGCGGCTCTGGCGAAAGAAGAACGCGGGCTGATGCTCGGGATACCAGGCCCCCAGATAGTAGGGAGAGCGCTTGTTGCGGCGCATATCAGGATCCTGCCAGCCAAAGCCGCTGGTCTGGGGGCCATGGGCAAAGGCTGCGGTGCGGTTGGCTACCGCCCCGCCCTCCTCGGAGCCCACCAGCACACCCTGACTCTTGGCAATCCACGCCATCCCCGCCATCCGGTTTTGCGCATCCTGCGCCTGAGTGGTCGGCTTGGCCGGGTCGAAATCGTCAAACACCATGCCGGTCGCCGCCACATCGAGGAACCAGCTGTTGTAGTGGCTCGCCTGCTGCAATTTGGGCACCCGCTGCTCCATCACCGGACGCACGCAGGCCTGATTGGTGTAGACGCCGCTGTTTTGAAAGCCGCTCTTGCGCCGTCCGTTCTCCTGCATGATGCCGCAGCGCAGGTAAATATCCTGCCCCATCTGGGCGGTGAGCCAGCTCTGCTGGCGATTCCCCTCCGGCAGCGCGGTATCGTAGGAGTCGTAGGGTGCAATGAGATAACCCGCCTGTTTGGCAAGTTCAATCCCCTGCGGCGCAGCAAAGCCCGCCGTCCACTGGGGCAGCCCCAGCCAGAGTCTGGGAAGATCTGCCTGCTTGAGGGCGGCGATCATCTTGGCCGAGCTACCATCACCCCAGCTCTGTGGCTCGTTGAGCGCAGCGCCCAGTTGCCTTGCCGCCAGCGCGCGCCGGGCGGTGAAATCAGCCGGTTGCTGACCCGGATGGCGCAGCGCGAGCGCCTGAGCCACCCCGGCCAGCACCCGGTTTTGCAGATAGCGGTTGCGCTCAAGATCGGGCGCTTGCAGCGCCGTTTTGCTCTCCCCCTTGAGCCAGTCGGCGGGGATCAGGCGGCGCAGCGCAGGCCAGCTCTTCACATCCTGTGGCACCAGCAGTCGCTCGCCCCAGAGATAGAGGTGAGAGGCACCGATCAGCCGCTTGCCATCCGGCACTGCCGCCAGCTTGCTCTCGAGCGAGACCAGCTCGCCCCGCGCCTGCAGCCAGTTGCGATAGGCCTTGGCCGCCGCCAGCCAGTCGTTGCCCGGCTGCAGCGACACCTCCACCTCATAGGGGTCAGCCAGATTGAGGCGATTGACGCTATGGGTCGCCGTCAGGGCAATGCCCTCTTGCTTCGGGGCAAAGGTGAGCCGGTTGTTGAAGGGGTTGGCAAAGAGGATTGCCAGCTGCTGATCGCCGTGATCCAGCCCGACCAGCGGCAGGGTGAGATCCTCGGTGGTATTGATCCCCTGATACTCCTGCGCCAGCGCCTGGCGCCACGCGGGATGCTCGACCGGGATGCGAAAGCCCTCGTGGATCGGCAGCATCAGCGCCTGCGCCCCTGCCGGCACCCGCGGCCACACCAGCTCGCCAGCACTCGCACGGCTCAGGGTGAGGATCAGACGGTTGCCCTCAAGGCGAGCCAAGGCCCGCACCTCGCCATCGGCATGGGTCAGCCAGCTGGCACGTTCACCCTCCTGCTGCAGGGCGGTGACCGGCTGGCGCGGGCCGGGGGAAGAGATGGCAAGATGCTGGCCCGATGGCAACACAGCCTCGGCCGCCAGAGTCGCGGGATCCAGCTCGATGCGCCACTGATCGTTGGCCAAGGTCAGCGCCTCGGCAGGCAGGGAGAACAGCGGCGCTAACAGCAACAGCGGGCGGATCCGGCTCGCCAGCACGGGAAGAAAAGTCATGGTCGGTGATTCCTGATAAAAACGGGAGCCGCCATTGCAGCAGATCGGCAGGCTCAGATTGTCAGGGCAATGTCAGGATTAAGCCCAGAGCCAAAACGGAGAGGCTGCTCTGCCATTTCCTGTTTAATAGCCCCCACCATCCACTGGCCAATTGTTGCAAATAACATCAGAAAAAAGTGAAAGTTATTGCACCAGCGAAACAATCTGTGACTGAGGCTGCTCATCCATCGCTGCCTGCAACGACTCAACCCCTTGGCATCACTCCACCGGCCCCGCCTGACTGTGACTCAGCTGCAACACCAGCTGACCGCGCTGGCTGGTCTGCACCAGCGAAAGGGTGCGCCAACTGTCAGGAGTGGCGGTTGGCCAGTTAACCGGCTCATCGGGCGCAATCCGGTGCCACCAGAGCAGGGAATATTGCGGGCGAGCCAGCACAGCCTGATCGAGCCAGAGCGGAGTGCACGAAGCGGGATTGGCGGGAGGATTGGCTACCGCCTGCAGCGAGCGGGAGAGCCAGTCCAGATCCT
>NZ_JRGK01000125.1 GCF_000764645.1 Aeromonas finlandensis | reverse complement strand
CACATGGTGAGGCTTTGTTTAATCTGATGCCGACATCAAGATACTCAGGCGGCGCTGACGCTCTCCAGCTCGAACAGTTTCTCCAGATAGACAGCAACGCCATCTTCATCGGAGGTAAGGGTCTGCTCATACTCCGGCAGCGCCATTTTCAGGCGATCATGGGCGTTGCCCATCACGATGCCGCGGCCCACCATGGTCAGCATCTCGAAGTCGTTCATGCCATCCCCGAAGGCGATCGCCTCTGACATGTCGAAACCGTTCTGCTCCAGCACGGCACGCACCGCGTTGCCCTTGTGAACCCCGGCGTGCATCACTTCGAGGCAGTCCGGCAAGGAGAAGGTGACGTTAAGCCGGTCGCCGTAACGCTGGTTGAGGTGCGCCTCGATCTTCAGCAGCTTCTCGTGGTCGCCGATGTAGAACACCTTGTTGATCTTCTCTTTCGGTTCCTGCTTCAGGTCATCGACCAGACGGTAGGTGAATCCTGACTCGTCATGGAACTGCAGCAGCCATGGCAGCTCCTCTTCCACCACCCAATCATCACCCTGATAGACGTTGAGGTGGATAGAGGGATCGCGCTCCAGCGCAATCAGCTCGGCGGCAATCTCGGTCGGCAGCGGCTGGTTGAAAATCAGCTGATCCTGTTTGTCGTGCACCACGGCGCCATTGGAGGTAATGAGGTAGATGTCCATCCCCAGCGCATCGCGGAAGCTGCGTACGTCAACGTGATGACGGCCGGTGGCGACCACGAATTTCACACCTTGTTCTACCAGGCGGTGCAGGGTATCCCGGGTACGGGAAGAGATCTGGTGCTGCTTGTTGAGCAGAGTGCCATCGAGATCGGATACAACTACCTTGAACATCATTACCTCGGCATCAATTGAAAACAGGGGCAGTTTACCTTAGCCCGCACTGTCACCCCATTTATTTAGGGTTACAAAAAATAGCCAGCTCAGAAGCGGGCGAAAAAGTTGGCCATGGCGGTCAGGGCTGGCTGGCGCTTGTCGTCGGATTCGATAAACAGCTCGTGCCAGGCCCCCTCGATGCGCAGCGGTTTGCCCCCCTCACATTTGGCCAAGGTGCAGAAGAGGTCCTGCGCAGCATTGTCCACCACGCTGTCGCTGCCTGCCTGCAGCACCAGCAGCGGCGTCTTGATGGCGCCCGCATCGGCGATGGCGGCATCGGCACCCGTGATCCCCTGATAAATCCAGTGGGCGGTGGCGCCCCCAAGTTTGATCTGCGGGTGCTGCTCGTAAATTTGGCGGAAGGCCTGATAGCGTGACTGGCTGTGAGTCAGCTCGTTATCAGCAAAGCCGTGATCCTGATAGGCGCCCTGACCGGGACCGTAAGGGGGCTCGCCGAACCAGCCGCCGACTGTACCTATGGTGGTCGCCAATCCCTTGGCCAGCCACTTGGGCAAGCCGCCGAGATTGATGCCCAACATGGGGGAAGAGAGCACGGCCGCCTTGATATCGTCGGGCCAGCGCTCGAGATAACGGGCCGAGATAGCGCCACCCATGGAGTGGGCCAGCAGGAACAGCTTGGCGGGCTGGTCCGCCATGATTATCTGGTCGTGAAACTGCTTGAGATCGACCACATAATCGTCGAACTGGTCGACATATCCCTTCTGCGGGTCAACCAGCATCCGGTCAGACATCCCCTGACCACGGTGATCGATGAGGTAGAGGCTGTAGCCCTGACGCCAGAGATCCCACGCCAACTCCTGATACTTGAGATAGCTCTCGACCCGGCCATTGACGATGAGGATGGCGCGATCGACCTTGGCCTGGCGCAGAGCAGCATAACGGATGGTCACCCCATCCTTGCCCTTGAACTCTCCCTCAACCGCATGCTGGCGCCAGAAGTCGGGCAGAGTTTGCTGGTAGAGGGCGGGCACATCGGCTTCGCTGGTGAGCGGATAGGAATTGGTCACGGCAAGGGCTCCGGCAGAAAACAGGGTCAGGGCCAATAGGGAAAGAGAGCGGGGTTTCATCAGGCACACTCCTGTTGCCAGTGATCATAAAGGGCGGCGATCTCTCCCGAGCAGAGCAGCGCCATGCTGGCCTGCAAACGGGACAGGGGCCAGTCCCACCACTGCATCTCTTGCAGCATGACGATCTGCTCATCGCTGAAGCGACGACGGATCGGCTGGGCCGGGTTGCCGCCGACGATGGTGTAAGGGGCCACATCCTTGGTCACCACGGCACGGGTGGCGATGACGGCGCCATCACCGATGGTGATGCCGGGCATGATCATCGCTTCCGAGCCGATCCAGACATCATTGCCAATCCGGGTGTCCCCCTTGCGCAAAAAGCCACTGCGCGCCTCTTTGCCAAAGGTGTCGGGGTTGAACGGAAAGGTGGAGACCCAATCCAGCCGGTGGCCCTGATTGCCCGCCAGCATAAAGGTGGCGCCCGAGCCGATGGAGCAGAACTTGCCGATGATCAGCCGATCCACCTCGCCCCAGAGGCCGCTCTCCCAGGTGTCACGGGTCGAGCCATCGCCGAGCAGGTAGCGTACGCAGTGATCTTCAAACGGCTTGCCGTGGTAGTAGCCGGAGTAGTAGCTATAGTCGCCGGCCTCTATGTTCGGGTTGGTCAGGTGATCCCTGATGATTTTGGACTCCAGCCAGCTGCCAAAAGGATTTTCCATTATTTTTCCTCCTGATAGTTACCTTCACTCTGCGCCCACCCCTTGCGGGTCAGCTGCATCCGCTGCCACCAGAGCTCGTCCGCCAGAATTTCACCGGCCGGGCCGAGCTGGGGGTACGGCATCTCTTTCTCTTTGCAGAGCTGGGCATAGATGGGATAACCCCCCTCGAACAGAATGCTGTTCTGCTCCTCCAGAGTGAGCGGGCAGCCACGCTGGTAGCAGCCGGCCAGCTCGCGCTGGCGCTGCGCCTCGTAGAGGATGGCGGCAGCGGCCACCGAGACGTTGAGGGACTGCACCATACCCACCATGGGGATGACGATGTGGTGATCGGCCAGTGCCAGCGCCTCTTCACCGATGCCGTGCTTCTCCTGACCCACCAGAATGGCAGTCGGTTTGGTGTAGTCGATGGCGCGAAAATCGACCGAGCTGTCGGAGAGATGGGTCGCCAGGATCTGCATGCCGGAGGCTTTCAGCTCGGCAACGGCGCTGCCGATATCCGGGTGCAGTTTTACATCCACCCAGTTCTGGCTGCCGCGGGCGGTGCCCTTGCGCTTGTGGATCCAGGTTTTGGGCCAGACGGCGTGTACCCGGTGGATGCCGATGGCATCGGCGGTACGCACGATAGCGGCCAGATTGTGAGGTTTATGGACCTCTTCCATGCAGACGGTCAAATCGAGCTGACGCTGGGCCAGCATGTCGGTGATGCGCTTGAAGCGTTCGGGGGTCATGGCTTGTCTCTATAAAAGCAGCAGGCGGCTTGCGCCGCCTGTGTTCAGTTCTTCTGTCGGCTCACCTTGAGCACGTTGGGCATCACGCGGATCTTGCGCATGATGTTGGCCAGGTGGATGCGGCTCTTGGTGGTGATGAGCAGGCTGACCTGATAGACCCGGCCATCCTTCTCTTCGGTGCTGATGGCGTGAATGTTGGCGCCGGTGGCGGCAATCACGTTGGCCAGCTCGGCCAGCGCACCCTGATGATTGATGATCTCGATGCTGATACCGGTGCGGAACTCCTGCTCCTGCTCCTTGTCCACTTCCCACTGCACCGGCAGGTACTTGTCCGGCTCTTTGCTGTAGCCCTTGATGTTGCGGCAGGCTTCCTGGTGGATCACCAGCCCCTTGCCTGGACTGATGTGGGCGATGATGGCATCCCCCGGGATCGGGCGGCAGCAGTTGGCGAAGGTGACCAGCATGCCGTCGGCACCCTTGATCGGCATCTTCTTGCTGCTGGACTTGGGTTGCTCCTCCGGCGGCAGTTCATCCCCCAGCATGCGGCGCGCCACCATGACACTCATGGCGTTACCGAGGCCCACATCGGCCAGCAGCCCCTGCAGGTTCTCGTGCTTGGTGTCGGCCAGCACCTGCTTGATGCGTGGCTCGGGGATGTCTTCGATATTCTTGGCGCCCAGCGCATGGTTGAGCAGGCGGCGACCCAGCACCACCGACTCTTCGGTGCGCAGGTTCTTGAGGAACTGGCGGATTTTGGAGCGAGCCTTGGTGGTCACCACGAAGTTGAGCCAGGCCGCGTTGGGGCGGGCGCCCGGTGCCGTGATGATCTCCACCGTCTGACCCGAATGCAGCGGGCTGCTCAGCGGATAAGGGTGACGGTCGACCCGGGAACCGACGCAGGCATGGCCGATGTCGGTGTGCACCGTATAGGCGAAGTCCACCGGCGTGGCGCCAGCGGGCAGCTCCATGATGCGCCCTTCCGGCGTGAACACGTAGATCTCGTCGGGGAAGAGGTCGGTTTTGACCCCTTCGATAAATTCAAATGAGCTGCCAGCACTCTGCTGCAATTCCAGCAGGCTCTGCATCCAGCGCTGGGCGCGGATCTGGGCGGTCGTGCCCGAGCTGTCGCCATCCTGCTTGTAGGCCCAGTGGGCGGCAACCCCTTTATCGGCCATCTGATCCATGAATTCGGTGCGGATCTGCACCTCCACCGGTACCCCGTGCGGCCCCACCAGCGAGGTGTGCAGCGACTGGTAACCGTTGGTCTTGGGGATGGCGATGTAATCCTTGAAGCGGCCGGGACGCGGCTTGTAGAGGCTGTGCATCTGCCCCAGCACCCGGTAACAGGTATCTATGTCCTTCACTTTGACCCGAAAGGCGTAGATATCCATTACCTCATGAAATTGCAGCTCTTTTTTCTCCATCTTGTTGTAGATGGAGAACAGATTCTTCTCGCGGCCACTGACCTGATGCTCGATCCCCGCCTCTTTCAGGCGACCGCTGATTTCGCTCTGGATGGAGTCGATGATCTCGCGGCGATTACCACGGGCGCGGCGTACCGATTCGCGCAGCACGCGGGATCGCATCGGATAGAGCGCCTCGAAGCCCAGCTCTTCCAGCTCGTTCTTCATGGTGTGAATACCGAGGCGGTTGGCGATGGGGGCGAAGATTTCGAGGGTTTCCCGGGCGATGCGGCGGCGCTTGTCCGGTCGCAGGGAACCCAGGGTGCGCATGTTGTGGGTGCGGTCGGCGAGTTTGATCAGAATGACCCGGATATCCTGGGTCATCGCCATCACCATCTTGCGGAAGTTCTCGGCCTGCGCCTCTTTGCGATCGCGAAATTTCAGCTTGTCGAGCTTGGAGACCCCGGCCACCAGTTCTGCAACCGCATTGCCAAACAGTTCGGCCAGGTCGGCCTTGGTGACAGAGGTGTCTTCGATGACGTCGTGCAACACGGCGGCCATCAGGGTTTCATGATCGAGGCGCATGTCACCCAGGATTCGGGCAACGGCTACGGGGTGGGTAATATAGGGTTCGCCACTGGAACGCATCTGTCCCTGGTGGGCATCACGGGCCACCACATAGGCTTGCTTGAGCTTCTCAACCTGCTCTGGCGGCAGGTAGGAACTGGCTATTTCTTTAAGGTTTTCAAATAAATACAAGACAGTCCCCGCAGCGGTAAAACGGCAATTCGTGGAATTGAGGGTATAGCCCTGAGTTTGCGAGGTTTTCGAGCGGTTGTAAATGGGGATGAACAGTCGGCACCCGGGCGGGTGCCAACCGGAGGAATAACTTAACCGCGGCCTTCGGCGATGGCAGCAACGGCAGCCAGCTCGGCGGCTTCCTGCTCTTGCTGTTCATAGCGGTCCTGGGTGTCCATCACTTGATTGTTCACCAGACCCAGCTCGATCTCACGCAGGGCGATCACAGTCGGCTTGTCGTTCTCTTCGTCGACCAGGGGATCTTTGCCTTGTACCGCGATTTGACGAGCGCGGCGCGCGGCGACCAGCACCAGGTCAAAACGGTTACCTACCTGTTTTACAGCATCTTCTACAGTAACGCGTGCCATGCAGGACTCCAGTGTTTGGGCTTTCTGTATTTAGAAAAGCAGTGTTTAAAAATGACGCAAAAGTTTACTTGTTTTTGGCTTACTCTGCCAGTAGCTGTTGCAGCAAGTTTTTTTGAGCCTGTTGCTGGTGACGCATCTCCAGCCGTTGGCACTCAATAATGGACCTGAGCTGGAACAGCGCCTGCTCGAAGTCTTCATTGATAATGACATAGTCATACTCGTCGTAGTGCACCATTTCGGCAATGGCTTTCGCCATCCGGCCGGCGATCACTTCGGCGCTGTCCTGACCGCGCCCAATCAGGCGGCGTTCCAGCTCTTCGCGGCTGGGGGGCAGGATGAAAATGGATTTGGTCGGCATCAGCTCGCGGATCTGGCGGGCACCCTGCCAATCGATGTCGAGAAATACGTCGATCCCCTTGGCCAGACAGGCTTCGATGGCGGCGCGTGAGGTGCCGTAGTAGTTGCCGAACACTTCGGCCCACTCCAGAAAATCACCGCGCTCGATCAGCGCCTTGAACTCTTCCACCTGAACGAAGTGGTAGTGCACGCCGTGCTCTTCGCCAGGACGGGTGGCGCGAGTGGTGTGGGAAACCGACAGCTGCATCTTGCCCGCAGCGTTATGTTGGGTCAGCAAGGCATTGAGCAGACTGGATTTACCCGCGCCGCTCGGAGAAGAGATGATATAGAGAGTGCCTTGTTGCGCCATGTTATTACCTTTAATCGAAACCGCTGTTTTGGTTGTAGCAGAGGCCGCCGTCTTGTGCCCGAAAGGGAGACAGCCAAACGCAAAACACGGAAAATTCTTGAGTCAGGGGGATGTAAAGGCGGCGAATTTTACCAGAATACGGCGAATAAAAAAACGGCCGGAATCATATTCCAGCCGTTCAACGTATTCGTAGCTTGCCGCGGGAGCGTAACCCACATCACTCCTTTGGTAAGGCAATGTCCCAATGACGTGTTGCATGGGGTGCCCCAGCGCCTCAGGCGAACAAGCCGCGCAACACGGCATCAGGCAAGACGAGGGGCGTCAGATCAGATAGCGATAGCTGAGCCGCTCGTTCTTGCGCGGCCCGGTGATCTGCCAGCCCAACAGAAAGCCGTCATCGATCTCGGTCAGCTCGGCGCGGTAGTGATCCGCCCCGCACAGATGCGCCTCGGCGGTCAGCCAGCGGCCATCCCCTTGTGGCAGCAGCTCGAACAGTTCGACCGGCGCTTCATAACGCAGATGGGAGAGACGGATCCCCCGCCCACTGCGCTGCCACCAGAAGCGGTTGTACATGGCGAGCTCCCGCCCGTGGGGCGTGGTGTAGCGGCCCTGCTCGCTAAACAGCCAGCCACCCTGATGATCGGTCACCAGCACACTCCCCTCGCCCCGCCCATTCCAGTCGGTTGCCGACCCCTCGCCGTTGCTGGCGGTAAAGGCAAATGCTCCGACCTGTGGCAATCGTCCCCATAAACGCTGGATTGCCGCTTCCATCTCGGCCATCATAGCCCCCTTAAAATTGACAACTGATGATAAATCAAACACATGAACTACTTGATAGGGGTCACCCTGCTCTGGTCATTCTCCTTCAGCCTGATCGGGGTCTACCTCGCTGGCCAGGTCGATGCCTACTTCTCGGTGCTGACCCGCATCGCCCTCGCCAGTCTGGTGTTTCTCCCCTTCCTGCGCCGCCGCTGGCTGCGCCCCGATCTGGTGGCCAAGCTGATGGCCCTCGGCGCCATCCAGCTCGGCATCATGTATCTCTTCTACTACCACTCCTTCCTGCTGCTGACGGTGCCGGAAGTGCTGGTCTTTACCATCTTCACCCCTATCTACGTCACCCTGCTGCACGACCTGCTGGAAGGGCGCTTCAAGCCCACCTATCTGTGGGGCGCCCTGCTGGCGGTGCTCGGGGCTGCCGTCATCCGCTTCGACGGCCTGACCGAAAGTTATGTGCTGGGATTTCTGGTGGTGCAGGGGGCCAACCTCTGCTTCGCGCTCGGTCAGGTGGGCTACAAGGTACTGCTGGCGCGGGAGGCGGAGCAACCGCCGCAACTGGCGGTGTTTGGCTGCTTCTATCTGGGGGCGCTGGTGATCGCCCTACCCGCCTGGTGGCTGCTGGGCAAGCCGCAATATCCGACATCGGGGCTACAGTGGAGCATTCTGCTCTGGCTGGGGGTGGGTGCTTCCGGCCTCGGCTACTTCCTGTGGAACAAGGGGGCGACGCTGGTCAGCAGCGGGGTGCTGGCCATCATGAACAATGCGCTCATTCCGGCCGGCTTGCTGGTCAATCTGCTGCTGTGGGGCAAGGATACCGACCTGACCCGGCTGACCATCGGTGGCCTATTGATGCTGGCCTCGCTCTGGGTTTGCCAGCGTCACAAAAGCGGCCAGCCCTGACCGCCATCAGCCTACGACGGCGTTGTGCTCCCGTCTGGCCTGACCGTGGCAGGTGGCCACCCGGGCCAGCAGATGGTCGAGCTGCTCGCCGGACTGGCTCTGTACCAGCCCGATACTGACGGTGACCGGCCGCTGTGGCAGCAGGCTGGCATCGGCAATCTCGAGCCGCAGCCGTTCGGCGATCTCCAGCGCACTCATTCGTTCGGTCTGGGGGAGCATCAGAATAAAGCCATCCTCATCCCAGCGGGCGAAGGGAGCTTCCCGCCGCAGTTCATGACGCACGATGCGTGCCAGCTTGGCCAGCATGGCATCGCAGGCAGCTTCGCCAAACAGCTGGCGGATCTTGGCCATGTGATCGATGGAGAACTGCAACAGGCTGAAACTGCCGCTCTCGGTTGCCAAGCGCTCTTCAAGCAGTTGCTCAAAGCGGCTGCGACTCTCGAGGCCTGTGAGGGGATCGGTGCCATGCCGTTCATCGACCAGCACCACGGCAGGATCGAGATGACGGACGATACCCAACAGGTGGCCACGCTCGTCAAGACGCATCCGCTCTTCCAACCGAATGTAGTGACCATGGTGATGGAGGATGCGGTATTCGAGGCGCAGGCCGCTGCTGCGACCGCCCTGGCAGGCGAGCAGGGCATCTTCCAGCCGGGACACATCGTCGGGATGAACCCGATCAAGCCAGCCGAGATCATCCGGCCAGCTCTCCCCCAGTCCAAGCAGGCGCAGGCAGGAGGGATCGCGGCGCAATCCCTGTTGCGCAGACCAGGTCCAGATCCCCGCTTCCAGCAGGGTCATGGCATCAGACAGCAGACCCGGATCAAGCCGGGCAGTCACATCGACCAAAGGTGTCTTGAGCATTTCCATGGGCGCCTCGAAAGCAAATCTGAATACCTGCTCAATAAGTAACATTGGCGTTCACGCCGAGCAACAGGGTCAGATCGCTTTTGTGTGATACCCGTTCATCAGGGTCTGCCAGTTGCCCGGTACGAAGTGGAAACTGGTATGCAATTGGGACTCTTTATTGAACGAACGGAGCAAGCGTTCCAGATTGGCTTTCTGCCACTCGCCGGGAGAGCGGATCGCCCCCTTGTCAAAATCGATCACCCACACCTTGCCCTCTTTATCGAGCA
>NZ_JRGK01000124.1 GCF_000764645.1 Aeromonas finlandensis | reverse complement strand
GTCGATAAAGGTGTATTGCTGCCGATTGGATGCCGGAATGGTAAAAAACTGGTATCTGGCCATGGGTAAATCCTCGCTTGAAGCGGGTGATAGATGACGTGACGCTGGTTTTAATCTGTGGCTCGCAGGCGGCTTGGTTTCCCTCGACATCGCAGACAGTGCGCGTCAGTAATACCGCGTTTTGTTTTCGTTCGAGACTACTTTTTTGGCATCTGTCCGGCAAGTGGGAGGTCGGGATTTTCTGGATGAGCCGTTCAACTGAGACGTTGTGAGCTGGCGTGAGGTTGGGGTAATGCCGGGCTCATGTTGAGCCCGGCTTGTTAGCTCAGAGTTACAGCACGAAGCTCTGTACCATGGTGCGCAGCTGTTCGGTGAGCTGGTGGATCTGGCGGGCGGCATCGCGGGCGGCGTTGGCCACTTGCAGTGCCTCGTCGCTGCCATCGGAGATGCGCACCACGTTGCGTTCGATCTCGTTGACCACGGCGCCCTGCTGCTCGATGGCGCTGGCGATGATGGCGTTGGTATCGACCATCCGATCCACCTTCTCGGTGATGGCGCCAAAGGCTTGTTTCGCCTCCTGTGCCAGACCGACCCCCTCCTGCGCTTCATGGCTGGCCGCCGACATGGCGGTGACCGAGGCGCGGGCACCGGATTGCAGCTGTTCAATCATCTGCTGGATCTCGACGGTGGCCCCCTGGGTGCGGTTAGCCAGGGAGCGCACCTCGTCGGCGACCACCGCAAAGCCGCGCCCCTGTTCACCGGCCCGGGCCGCTTCGA
>NZ_JRGK01000123.1 GCF_000764645.1 Aeromonas finlandensis | reverse complement strand
ACATGGTTGCCCAGCTTTCACAAATGGATAAGGTCGATATCTTTCTGCTGACTAAGGGGGAGCTGACAAAAATCATCAGTGGCGTCACTGTGCTAAACATTAAATCAGACAAGGGTAAAAAAGAGAGCCAATTGGTTGTCCGCCTGACATCAAAGCAGATAAAAGATATCAAGGTTGTCGAAAATGAAGGGACTTTAATGCCAATATTGGGTTCGAATAGTGCTAGCAGCGTTAAATCTGGTGATGTAGTTAGTGATTTAAAAAAATATCAAATTGATAAGATAAAAAAGCTTAAGGGTTAATATGATGAACCGTGAATTTTTAACAAACCAGACAATATGTCACACTCTAATATCTTCTTTGATGTTATTTTTTGCCGTTGCTGCGAATGCGCAGCAAATTAATATGGCGCCTGGCGAATCAAAGCTAATCCATGTTTCGAGTGCAGATATTGGTACAATATTTGGTTCTGATAGCGGCACCGCTGATTATGAAGTAATAAATCCAACCTCTTTTGTGGTGTACGCCAAGAAAGAGGGGAAGGCCGATTTTAGTGCCTTCGATAAGGATGGCAAAGCTCTGGTGAAAGTCAAAGTATTGGTTGATACCGTTCTGAGTGATGTATATACCAAGATTCATCAGACATACCCTGATAGTAATATCACAATCAACAAACTTGGAAATAACTATGTTATCAAGGGAATGGTCAAGGATGAGGCAACACGTGATGAAATTTATCAGTTAGTTGGAGAGAATATCGGAGCAAAAAAAAGAAAAATAGACAGACAGTGGAAGGCTTTGAGCAATGACAATGATGGGGGGATAGTTGATTTCCTCGCCCAAGTAGAATACGAAAATGTTATTAATAAGATTGAACTACCTCTCCCTAACCAGGTCAATGTAAAGCTTTCAGTAGTGGAGGTAACCAAAGAGTTCTCCGATAATGCTGGCATCAATTGGAATACAATTGGAAATTCTGCTGGTGAATTTAGTTTTGTTCGCAGTAATGCAGATACATTAACTGCACTGGTACGCGCCATCAGTAATGACGGCATAGCCAAGGTACTTGCTGAACCTAATCTGTCAGTGCTATCGGGAGAGACCGCCAATTTTCTGGTCGGTGGGGAGATCCCAATTGTTACCAGCTCTAGCAATGGTACTAATGTTAACTATAAAGATTTCGGCATTAAATTGAATATTGGTGCTAAGGTCAACACTAAGGATAATATCCGTTTGACATTGAGCCAAGAAGTAAGCAGTGTCAGCAGTAAAATTACCATCGGAGATGATAGTGATATTCCTGCCCTCACAACACGGAGTGCTACCACTACAGTTGAGTTGGCAGATGGTGATACCTTTCTATTGGGTGGTCTGCTGAGTACGACGGAAAGGGAAGCATTATCTAAAATCCCGTTCATTGGTGATATCCCAATCTTGGGTGCTTTTTTCAGAAATGCCGCTACGGAAAGAAAAAAGACCGAACTCGTCGTTGTGGCAACCATAAAACTGGTGAAGCCAAGCCAGAACAATGATGTTATTTACCCTGATTTTAGACGTACTTCCACTGCTGCCCGTTTCTTTAATTTTGATAGTATCACGCAGCATTCTGAGCGGTTAGCTGCTGAGAATTTCATGAGAAGTAGTGGCTTCGTTCAATAACGATTGTTCAATAAAACAGTGTCAAGGCTATGTGAGCAGTGATTGTGGACAAGTGATAACATAAAGTACCAGAGATTGATTTCTTTGTTGTCACTACGACCATTATCCCGACTTGCCTTATGACGCATATTGCCTAGCAGGAGTCAGATAATATGTTAATTACCTTAGATAAAGGTAAAGATACTATATCCACAGAAGTGAGTAACCGGATCGCGATTTTATCAAACAATGAGTCATTGCAGAGAGAGTTAGCAGAATCACTGCGAATAAATGGCTTCACTGACCTCCTGTTTGAACAACAGGATATTTTATCTTTAACTACCCTGACTGATGCTGACAAGCTCGCGGGAGTTGTTATTGATATTGAAGATAATACCGATGTTGCGACTATTTCTTTGGCGCTGGGCCGCCTGGTCCCCAAGCGGTGCTGGATTATCCTGACTGGCACTAATGATTCTATACAGGTTGCACAACGTTTTCTGGAACAGGGGGTATACTATTTTCATTTTGCCTCACAAAGCGAGCAGTTAATCAAAAAAATAACTATTGCTCCAACCCCGGTGAGAGATCGTACCCCTCTTGCTATTCGTGTGATTGGCTGTAAAGGTGGCGTAGGAGCAAGTTTATTTGCCTGTAAATTGGCGCTCACTATGAATAAGATAAAGCCTCTACCAATACTATTACAGCAGGGGGATAGAGGTACAAAAGACATTGATATAATTCTTGGCTGTGATATTGCCAAAGGGATTCAGCCCATTAACGATTTGCTTGATGTATTATCGATAGAAGCTAGCAATATTGATTATGAGGACAAAGATAGTCAAGAAACAGCGGTCATAGTGAATACTGATAAATACAATTTTCTGCTGTTGGATCAGGCTATCCATAATGTTGGTAAAGAGCAGATGATTTCAGATATTGAAGCAACTGATTGCGCAATATTACTTATGGATAACGATGCTGCTTCTTTGAGAGTTGCCACCCACTATATTGAGCTGTTCAGCAAGACAAAAAAATATGGTGATAAATATAAAAGACTGTTCGTTGTCGTAAATAATTCGAGAGGTTCAATTAGGGCCAATTTATTGCAAACTAGTGATGTAGAGCGAGTTCTTGGCAGGAGAGTAGATTTTACCATCCCTTATTGTAGTAATGGTCTTGGTAATATAAGAAGCAAGGTGCAAAGCAAAGCCGATAAAGTCATAACGTCAGTCACTTATGCTGTCCTTGGCATTGAAGAAAAAAGAAATAAAAATTTATTTAGTGCTATAAAATATATTTTTAGTAAGTAGCACTCGTCATAGAAATAATTAATGTTGTAGGTGAGTATGAACGTTAGCGTAGAAGAGCAGGGTCTCATTCGGGATGAAATACTAAAAAACATAAAAATACAGGTTATCGAGGAGTTAATCCATGACCGTGATAAGCTAATCGATGAGATTAGTAACCATGCAGAAAATGTCATTAATAGTATTAATAGCCATGTTTCATTACAAGACAAGCGTGAACTTGTTGAGTTAATCTCTGATGAAATTAGCGGCTATGGTGCATTAAGAGAACTCATCGAAGATGAGAGCATTAGTGACATTTTGGTGAATGGGCCGGAGCAAATTTATGTTGAGCGTGCCGGCATACTGGAGTTAACGAATAAACGATTCATTAATAATGATCAACTGACCGAAGTCGCTAAACGGTTAGTTCTGAAGGTCGGACGACGTATTGATGAAACAAAGCCTTTGGTTGATGCTCGGCTAGCGGATGGTAGCCGGCTGAATGTTGTTATTCCTCCGATTGCTCTGGATGGGACGTCGATTTCTATCCGAAAGTTTGGCAAAGGCAAGAAGAGTTTTTTAGACTTGGTAAATTATGGTTCGATGAGCAGTGATATGGCTAATTTTTTGATTATTGCCGCACGTTGCCGTGTCAATATTATTGTCTCGGGGGGGACTGGCTCTGGAAAAACTACCTTGCTGAATGCTCTGTCAAATTATATTGCTGACAATGAAAGGATCATCACTCTTGAGGATGCGGCAGAGCTTCGCTTGGTACAGCCTCATGTTCTCCGCTTGGAAACCCGTGTGGCAGGTATTGAAAATACCGGGCAGATCACTATGCGTGATCTGGTGATCAATTCACTTCGGATGCGCCCCGACCGAATTATTGTGGGTGAGTGCCGTGGTGAAGAGACATTTGAAATGCTACAGGCGATGAATACTGGTCATGATGGGTCGATGTCCACACTGCATGCCAATACTCCACGTGATGCGATTGCACGACTGGAAAGTATGGTGATGATGTCTGGTATGAATATGCCTATAGATGTAATTCGGCGCAATATCGCTTCTGCTGTTCATATTATCATTCAAGCTTCGAGAATGAATGATGGCTCGCGTAAAATAACCAGTATTGCAGAAGTGATGGGGATTGAGGGGGATCGGATAGTATTGCAGGATATTTTTACTTATAAAGCACAGGCTGGCCGTACTGAAGACGGTAAGATACGTGGTGAGTTTTGTAATCATGGCCTGTTGCTGCGATCAGTTGTGATGCAGAATGCGGTCTTTTTCGATCTGGATAAAGAATTAAAAACGATATTTGGTATCAGTTGATGATGATTTATTTAGTCATAATTGGAGTGGGTGTTTTTTTCTCCTATTACTCAGCAAATGATTTACTTCGCAAAAAACACATAAAGAGATTCTTAAAGAAAAAAGAAGATAAAAAAAATATTTATAATGGTTTATTTTATCGTCTGCATGTTATGTTGGTCGAGTTGGGGGGGTATTTCAATGGATTTAATAACAGTAATCGGATGATTAACAGTATTTTACTGGCTATCTACAGTGTAGTGGTGCTATTTGCAAATGTTAAGTGGCACATTTTTCCTTGGTTTAGCTATTTGCCAGCAGCCGGTTTACTCTATATCGTTGCAGTTTTCTTGATTGGTCGAAGGGCCGCAAGGCGTTATTTTGATGACCATTTTCCCGAGGTCTTGTCGATCATGACGGCAGCGATTTCGTCTGGAGCCAGTATTCATGAAGGGCTAAAACGCTGTGGTGTCGATATCACTGGGCCGTTGGGGGCTGAGTTTAACCGTATTGTGCGGCGGCTGAACGTAGGTGAAGATCCTGATAAGGTCTTTGCCGATGCCTGGAATACTTTCAATTATAAGGAATTCTATTTTTTTAGCACGGTTATGCTGGTCAGTATTAAACGTGGTGGACAACTGAAGCTGTTGATTACCCGGTTATCGAGAATAGTGTCGGATGCCAAAACAATGGAGCGGCGCCGGAACTCTTTGACTTCGGAGGCGAGAATGTCAGCAAAAATTGTAGCTGCTATTCCAATAGGCTTTCTATTTTTAATGAAGTTTACTATGCCAGATAACTTTGATTTTATTATGAATTCCGACAGTGGCCGATTCATTCTATATTATATGATTGGTAGCGTGTCTATTGGAATTGGTATTATTTCTTTTTTAATAAAGAGGGCGACATAATGGTGTTATTCTATATCATCACTGTGTTATTTGGTGTGCTGCTGTTTGCAACGATGGTCATTAATGAAATGATGGTGATCAGATTGGCCCATCGTTTGAAAGAGAGAAATGGACACGCTCTGTTAAAGCAAATAGCCAGTACTGATGGTAGTAAGGTATTAACCTCGCTGATTGAGCAGAATGGTATTTATGCTGCTGCAATGGTCGCACTTGACAATAATTTAAAGAGAAAGTTGATTATTATATTTGCTTTAGCCATGCTACTTTTTTTACTTAATTTCAGCGGGATTGTACCAATGTCACGGGAGGCGGCGGTTGTCACCATGATGCTGTCATTTGGTGCGGTTATCGTATTTCCTGGAATAATTCGAAAGATAGTAATAAAAAGTAAATTGAAGAAAGTGCTCAATGATCTTCCTTATTTTATCGATCTCGTTGCGGTTTGTGTACAGTCAGGCATGACGGTGGAACATGCACTTAGACAGACGGCGAGCAGCTTTGTCCGTATGAATTCAGACCTGGCTATCTTGATGGATAATCTAGTGCGACATGCTGAAGTAAATGGTATGGGGAGTGCGTTAAAAGAGTTATATACCATGGTCGGTAATCAGGAAATGAAGATGTTCTGTACCACACTGCAACAGAGTGTGCTATTTGGAAGTTCGGTTTTTGAACAGCTGATTGAACTTTCTAAGAATATCAGAGAGCTCCAGTTGTTGAGTACAGAAGAAAAGATAGGCAGTCTATCAGCCAAGATGAGTGTACCACTAATACTCTTCATCATGTTCCCGATCGTTATTTTAATTATTGCCCCTGGCGTATTAAGGATTATGCAAGATGGTCTCCATGGTTAAAACTTTAATCTTAACAGCATCTCTATTGATGTTATCCGGCTGTTCCCGTCATGGCATGGCCCAGCTCACTGAACAACAAAGTAACTCATATCGTGAAGATATTCTGGTCAGGGCAAACAATTATCCAGGGTTGGTTGATTTTTATCGTGCTGAATTGGCAAAGAAAGAGACACCAGAACTGAGTTATAAACTCGCTTATAGCTATTATATGATAGGTAACTATACTGAAGCACTCCGTTATATAACTCCGTTGTTGGATAAAAATGTGCCGCAATATCATTTGCTGGCAGCTAAAACCTATGTGTTGTCTGGTTCTTATGGTAACGCAATGCATTCTGCACAAAAAACCATATTTTTAGACCCCAAAAATAGTGAGGCATACAATATAATGGGGATCGCTAATGCCTATAAAGGCAAGGTGAATGAATCTAAGGAGTATATAGAAAAAGCCCGCGCCAATTATATTGGAGACAGTACCGCAGTAAATAATCTGGCTGTATTGGCAATGCTTTCAAGCGATTATCAACAGAGTATTACACTACTCTTTCCTGAATATATGAAGGGTAATCGGGATACAAAGTTGGTGCACAATCTAGTTTTCTCCCTTATCAAGGCCGGGGACCGAAAGTACGCCAAAAAGATCATTGAGGAAGAGAAAATTGCCAAAGATGCTGATTTTTTGTTAAATGCACTGTCCTATGTTGAAACATTGGAAATATAACAGCGGAGGTTGAGTGAGTTCACCTATTATAGAAATATTTAGTAAGCTCAGGCATTTTGCGTTAAATCGCAATGGGGTGGCGGCAATTGAGTTCTCCATTATCGCTGGATTATTTTTTATGATGGTTTTTTTTATCGTAGAAATGAGCCGCATTGCGTATATATCGGGAGTGCTGGATCTCGCCACCTCCGAGGGCGCTAAAATGTCAAAGAATTCCGAAGATGGCGAAGGCTATAAACAACGATTCTCTAATGTCTTGTTCGGTGATAAAGCAGGCAGATTATGGAGGACCGTTATTGAGCGTAAAAATCTTTCAGTGGCGGTAAATTTTGTCAATTGTGATAGGACGGATTGTGTCAGGAACACTATTGAAACCCTGCAGGGATCAAATGGTATGAGTGATTCAGGATCCAGCAAGGGTGCCCCTATTGCCATTTATCGAATCGGTTATAAATATAAACCGATGTTTTTTCCTTTTCCCAGTAATCTATTTGATGAATTATTAGTTAGAGAGGTTGTCTTTGTTCAAGAATACGAACGAACGGACTTTAGCTACTGATCAATCGGGCTCAATAGCGATTGAGTTCTCAATGATCTGTTTTCTTTTGGTTATCATCATGTTTTATTTCGCCGACCTGATTAAAATGCAAGCCCAAATGGGTAAGATGGAACGCACTGTTTATTCCATATCTGGAATTCTCAGGGAACGGACACAGCTCTATAAGAGTGAAGATAATAGTGATAATCGAAGCTATGAGGTGGTTCAGCAGCAAGATGTGAATGAGTTGCTCCTGTTGGCGAAAACGATGTTGAAAAACATGAGTTTTTCTGATGATGTGGTAAATAGAGTATCATTGCAGGTTGAACAGATCCATTTTGAACCTTGGCAATTTAATGAAAATACCAAGGAGTGGAATAAACAAAAGGTCATCATGCCAGAGAAGAGTTATACCATGACGGCAGGTCCTGAAGATGCTTGCCAATCACGAGTTGCTCTTAGGGATCCGCCTTTATTAGATATGGTGCCAAAAAGTAGTTTCAACCGATGGATCCCGCTCTACCAAGTTATCCTTTGCATGCCGCCAGTTGATCTTTTTAATCCCCTTTTGCGGCTCGATAATCGTAACAATGTTTCCTATTCTATCGTGATGGTGAGATAAATGATGTGGCTAGTATCCATATATATACACATTGTTGAGTCTTGTAGGTCGTTTTCAAAAGACACCTCAGGGGCAATTGCAATTATTTTTGTCTTTCTTATTCCATTGTTTTTCATGCTGATCGCGCTGGGTATCGAGGGGCCGCGTTATATGACAGAGAAGGCACGTCTGTCTGATGTGCTGGAGCAGGCTTCGCTGGCGCTGACTGCTGAAGATAATAATAATACTGTCGAAGACCAAGGCCAGGCGGATGCACGTAATCAGCAACTGGTTGCTAGTTATATTGATAACCTTATGCCACGACGAGCTGAGGGAAAGCCGGCAAATGTAATCGATATTTCTTACGAAGGATTCAAAAACATAACTCCTGGCGGTGCTCCTAGTTATATTCAGTACCGAGCAATTGCTCAATCCCCTCATATCTCCTGGTTTGATACCTCTCTTTTGCCAGCCTTTGATAAGGAGATCAGTGTTGGTGAAAGAGGGGCTGCACGCAAATATAGCGGTGGGGTTGATGTGATGTTTGTACTGGACTTTTCCAAATCAATGGAGGAGTTCAAAATGGCCGGTAGCTCTTCACGCTTAGTGGCGCTGAAAGAGTCGTTAGCCGAACTGGTAAGCAAGGTTAACCAGATGGGATCGGCTAACCGAGT
>NZ_JRGK01000122.1 GCF_000764645.1 Aeromonas finlandensis | reverse complement strand
TAACCTGATGAAGGAAGCCAGGCTGGCATCCAAACAACCGGGCAGCCATCGCTATCAGGTTGCCCGATCTGAACGACCGGATATCCCCAATCTGTTGGCACGAAAATTTGATGTCCAGCAACCCAATCAGGTGTGATGTGTCGATATCACCTACGTCTGGTCAGGTGCTTGTTGGTATTCCCTCTGGCTACAGTATTTGACCTTTATGCCCGCCTAGTCATGGGCTGGGAGATGTCTGACAAACCTGATGCAGAGCTGGCAATCAAAGTGCTGAAGATTGCCTATCAGCAACAAGGTTGTCCATCAAGCGTGCTGCTTCACTCCGACCAAGACCCGCCAATATGATAGCCGGGCATTTCGGCAGCGACTGTGGCGCTATCGCATGACCCAGAGCATGAGTCGGCGTGGTAACTGCTGGAATAACGCCCCGATGGAGCGGTTGTTCAGGAGCCTGAACGGTAACGGGATACATGAACCTGCGGGAGAGGCAAAACGGGATATCAGTTACTACCTGATGGATTACTACAACTGGCAGCGTCCACATCAACACACTGACGAGATACCACCAGCAAAAGCCGAGACTCGGCCTAACCAAGCGAAATGACTCATTTGACTGCGGTATTTCCCATCATGCATATGGCGCACTTGGAAGGTGATCTGCCCTTTCGGTAACACCCTGATGCCAACCCCATCACCGTCAGTGACTTCGCTCTGACCCGAGTATGGTTTACCATTGACGCCTCGCAGCCAGCTGTCTGTAATTGCCATCGCTCACCAAATAAAATTTGGTACTAACAAAAGACCATGTTTTGTACTTTGAGTTGTACTAATTGGACGGTGAACATAGGCAGACAGACACAAACAGCAAAGAATTTATTGGGTGCTCAGACAAAACTGGACACATCATTAAGAACCATATAATCAAAAGCTTAGGCGATAAAACAAGAACACATGAGCACACCCAAGAACCAAACAACACAGCCAACCTTCTACTTCCACGACTACGAGACCTTCGGCATCAGCCCCGCCAAGGACAGGCCGTCACAGTTTGCCGGTATTCGTACCGATGCGGATTTCAACATCATTGGCGAGCCGTTAGTTGTCTATTGCAAGCCGCCAGCGGACTATTTGCCGGACCCGGAGGCGTGCCTCATTACCGGCATCACGCCACAAAAGGCGATGAAGGACGGGCTGTGCGAGGCGGATTTCATTCGCCAGATCCACGAGCAGTTCGCCACGGCGAATACCTGCGTGCTGGGCTATAACAGCATCCGCTTCGATGATGAAGTGACCCGCTATACCCTCTATCGCAACTTCTATGACCCCTATGCCTACAGCTGGCAGAACGGCAACTCCCGCTGGGACATTCTCGACATGCTGCGAGCCTGCTACGCCCTGCGGCCGGAAGGAATAGAGTGGGCATTTGATGAAGAGGGCAAGCCGAGTTTCCGGCTGGAGAAGCTGACGGTCGCCAACGGTGTGGCACACGCCAATGCCCACGATGCGCTCTCAGACGTACTGGCCACCATCGAAATGGCCAAGCTGGTGAAAAAAGCCCAGCCCAAGCTGTTTGGTTATCTCTTTGATCTGCGCAACAAAAACAAGGTGAAGGCGCTCATCGACGTGGTGACCATGAAGCCGCTGGTGCACGTCTCCGGCATGTTCTCCCCGTGGCAGGGATGCGTGAGCTGGGTCTCGCCGCTCGCCTGGCATCCCACCAACCAGAATGCGGTGATCATGGTGGATCTGACCCGCGACCCCACCCCGCTTATCGAGCTCACGAGCGAGGAGATCCGCGAGCGTCTCTATACCAAAAAAGAGGATCTGGGGGAGCTGGCGGGTATTCCGGTCAAACTGGTGCACATCAACAAGTGTCCGGTGCTGGCGCCAGCCGCCACCCTGACGCCGGAGCGGGCCGACCAGCTTGGCATCGATAGGGAGCAGTGCCGCAAGAGCCTGGATCTGCTGCGCGCCCATCCAGAGGTGCGGGAAAAACTGGTAGAGGTGTTCAATCAGGAGTTTGCCGGCAGCAATGACGGCGACCCCGATACCCAGCTCTACGCCGGATTCTTTGGCCACGGCGACAAGTCCACCATGGATCTGGTGCGTGCCACCCCCGCGGATCTGCTGGGCGAGCGGGAGTTTGCCTTCACCGATCCGCGGCTGCCCCAGATGCTGTTCCGCTACCGTGCCCGCAACTGGCCACACACCTTGAGCGAAACTGAGCAGAAGCGCTGGCGTCTGCACTGCAGCGACTACTTCAGCCGCCGTTTGCCAGACTATGTGCCTCGTCTCGAGGCGCTGGCAGAACAAAATCAGGGAAACGAACGAAACTTTGCGATCCTCAAGAGTCTCTATCACTATCTGGAAGATTTATGAGTTGTGAGTGATTTCACACTAATTCCTGCTCGCCAATCCCCTTCTTCAGGTCATAATGACGAAGGGGATTTCCTCAAAAACCAATGTTTTGCAACATCCCTCAATGATGTCTCGCAAGCAAGAGACCTCTTTGGCCGAACGGAAGCCATTTGCTGATGCCTCGTCACCGCACTCTGTTGGGATTACTGGCCCTGCTGCCGCTGGCAGCCAACGCTGCATACCGATTCGATGTGCCTGATTACCTTGCCCGTCTGCCAGAGCAGACCTATCACATCGTCGAACACAACTTCAACACCCTCTATCAGCAGACCGACTTCACCCCCCAGATCACCAACAGCTATTTCAATGAGTCCAATCTCTACAAGTTCGTCGGAGTCCCGCTGGTGATCAGTGCCCAGTCAGGCTTTCAACTCGAAGTATTCGGGCAGGCCTATAATCGCGCCTCCCAGGCCTACATGCACCTGAGCGAAGATATGTCTCTCTATCGGGTGATGCGGGTCGATCTGATGGGGAACCCCAATGATCAGCTGGCCATCGGTTTCGGTCTTGGCGTCCCCGTGAGCCCGCAACTGGTCCTCAAGGCGATCGCCTCTGACAGCGACATCCCAGGCTATGGCTCCGCCAAATACGCCGTCGGCTTCGAGTGGCGTTACTGACTCCTGCTCTCTGGCTCACAACAGTCACAAATAATTCAGGCTCCATTTAGGAGCCTGAATTGTTTATTGCGACGAAATGATCAGGCGTAACGGATCACCCGCCCCTCGCCCCCTTGCAGAGTAAGGGTTGTACTGACATCCTGCTCCTGCCAAAAATCGATGCCCCCTTCCGGCAGCAGAAACTCCTGTGGTTGCCCCTCCCAATTGAAGAGGCAGAGCAGCGAGCCCCCCTCGGGCAGACTCACTTCGCCGCAGGTAAAGTCCATCGACTCGAAACGGGCAGAAGGGGTACGAGCAGCACAAAGATCCAGCAGCTTGCGTAGTTGCGCCGCCTGCTCCTCATCGAGATCTTGCAGTCGATCACCCGCCAGCATCATACCGCCGCTCGCTACCAATGCGGCCAGATGGAAGTGGTATTCCGCCTGGCTCGCCTGCTGGCTGGGCAGATCCCGCAGACAGATACAGTCGGGGTCGAGGGCCCAGAGCTTGTCATTTTGCCAAGCGCGGCAGAAGGCCTCGCGGGCAATCTGGCGATAGCGGTGGCCATTGCGCTCCACGTCATCGCTCACCCGCATACCGTGCACCAGGCCAAGGCTTGGCCAGATGGGGGCGTTGCAACCGAGCAGGAAGGCACCCTCGCCAGCACCGCGCAGGATGGCCGCCATGCCGCGCCGATAGGCCTCAACCCGGGTGGCAGCCGGATCGTGGAAACGACCACCGTGGATGGCGCCCCAGAAGTTGGCATCTAGCTTGAAGTAGTGAATGCCCCACTGCTCGCGCAGGGTACGAAACACCTGCTCAAGGTGCGCCTGCACCTCGGGGTGGGTACCATCCAGCACATACCAGGGGGTACAGCGCCAACCGCCGTAGGTGACTCGCTCGGAGGGGAGCGGCAAACCGTCATCCCCCTTCACAAACCAGTCGGGGTGATCCTGAAACACCTGCGAGCTTGGTTCGGCGATAAAGGGGGCGACCCAGAGGGCGGGCTCGCAGCCAGCCTGTTTAATCTCCGCAGCCAGTGAGGCCACCCCCTGCTCGAATTTGGCCGACGGAGTGAGCCAGTCGCCCATTTTGGCCTGATAGCCATCGTCGATCTGCACGTAACGCAGGGCAGGGAAACGCTCGGCACGCACCTGCAGGTTTTCGCGAATGTCGGCCGCGCTCACCTCCGCATAGTAGTGGTACCAGGAGCACCAGCCACTCGGGCGATCACTCACCTTGCCGATCAGCGAGCCATGCTCGACCTCGATCATCCGTGCCAACTCGGCCAGCAGATCTTCGCGCTCTGCCCCTTCGAGGCAGATCAGCGCCTCGCTCTGCCAGTGCTCGCCGGCCGCGAGTTCCCGACCTTCGCAGTTCATCAGGATCTGCAGCCGACCATCCGGGTAGAGGCGAAACTCCCCGCCAAAACGGTGGCAGCTGGCAAAGGCGAGCAGCTGCCACCCCTTGCCATGCTCCACCAGCAGCAGGTTGTGGACCGTGTGGTAGCCGTTGTCATCGGTGATGCGATAGACGCTGGCATCGGGGCAGCGGCCAACATGTTGCGGTGATTGCCAGCTACCCATGGTCTGGGCCAGCATCTGGAATCCTTCGCCATAAATGGTGCTATCGACCGGCAGGCCAAGCTTGCCATCAAACAGCACCCAGCGGTCAACCGAGGTGGCATAAGAACCCGTGTTGTCGAGTCGCACCCGGCACAGAGGCCCTTCCCATTGACGGGTTTGCAGCAGATGGGGTGGCCACGCATTATCATTCGCCAACTGGCGAACACGGGACAAGAGGGATGTCATCACTACTCCTTGTAGTTCGAAAAGGGTGCTATCAGACGATGTTCAAAAGATTGTTCAACAGAACATCGCCATACAAATCAGCTTCAAACGAACTGATTTCAGTTGTTATTGTTTTAATGCCGCGACCCGGCCTCTCTGGTAAACTGCGATTTTTCTTCCCAGTCGATGAGGCTCACGTGATCGCGCAACGCGCCTTGCTTTACCTTCGTGACTTTATGGTCATCGTCGCCTGCCTGCTGGCAGGCAAAACCGTGGCAGCCATCCTGCCCTTCGCCTTCCCCGGTAGCATCATCGGTATGCTGCTGCTCTTCGTGCTGCTCTCCCTGCAACTGATCAAGCTGCACTGGGTGGATCTGGGGGCAAGCTTGCTGCTGCGCCACATGGGCGTGCTGTTCGTGCCCGTTGCAGTGGGGCTGGTGGCCTGGCTTGAGCCCCTGCGCCAATCCTTCGGCGTGATCATGCTCTGCATCGTGCTCGGGATTGTGCTGATCCTCGCCACCGTTGGTCGGCTCTACCAGAGGATGAACAAATGATCTTCTGGCTCGCCATTCCCCTGACGCTCGCGCTCTATTTCACCACCCGCGCCCTCTATCGCCGCCTGCCCTGGCCCATCATCAACCCGGTGCTGGTGCCGACCGCGGTGATCATCGGCCTGCTGCTCTGGCTTGATCTGCCCCTTGAGCAGTACGAGCGCGGCAGCAGCCCCATTACCATGCTGCTGGAGCCCGCCGTGGTGGCACTGGCGCTACCGCTCTATCAGCAGGCGCGCCAAATTCAGGCCAAGCTCAAGCCCATCCTAATCTGTACCCTCGCCTCCGTCTTGATCTCGGTGTGCACAACCCTGCTGATCGGTCACTTTATGGGCACTGATCCGGCACTGCTGGCGTCCCTTGCCACCAAATCGATCACCACCCCGCTCGCCATGAGCGTCAGCCAGTCCATCGGCGGCATTCCCGCCATCGCGGCCGCCGTGGTGGTCGTAGTGGGGATTGTCGGTGCACTGTTCGGCTATCCGCTGCTCAAACTGCTGAAAGTGACCGATCCGGAAGCGCAAGGGCTCGCCATGGGGGCCTGTGCCCACGCCATCGGCACCGCCACCTCCGCCGAGAAGGGGATCACCCAGGGGGCCTTTGCGTCACTCGCCATGGTGGTATGCGGGATCCTCACCGCTGCCGTCGCCCCGCTGCTGTTTGCCATCTATCACTGGCTCACCTGACCGATGATTAGCCACCCCGACGGCTCTGCAGAGCTGTCGGGGTGCGACCTGCCGCACAATTTGCACAAGACAAACGTTTCTATTACCATCCCCCTCCGTTTGCCCGTCAGGGCGTGAGCCTGCTCACACATTTACCCGAGCTTGCTCCCTACAATGGCCGCCCAATTGGCCTTTGAGGACACACTATGCATCCCCGTTTTGCCAAGCCTTTCGATACCCTCTCTGCCCCGCTCAAAGCAGCCGTGCAGCCCATGCTGGATAGTGCCGACTTCAACGCCCGCTTCACGCCGGAGCAAGTCGCCACCCTGAAAGCCGCCACAGGTCTCGATGATCGCGCCCTGCGCCTCGCCCTGTTGCCGCTGGCCGCCGCCTGCTCGGTGGCCCCCATCTCCAAATTTTACGTCGGTGCCATCGCCTGCGGCCTGAGTGGCAGCTGGTACTTCGGTGCCAACATGGAGTTTGCGGGGCAAGGTCTGTTCCACTCGGTCCACGCCGAGCAGTCCGCCATCTCCAACGCCTGGCTGGGCGGTGAGACCGGGATCTCTGAAATCACCGTCAACTACACCCCCTGCGGCCACTGCCGTCAGTTTATGAACGAGCTGAGCACCGCCAAGATCCTGAAAGTCTCTCTGCCGGATGACTTGAGCGCCCTGCAATCCTTCCTGCCCCACTCGTTTGGCCCGGCGGATCTCGACATCACCGATGCGCTGATGAGCCCGCAGGATCACGCAGAGCTATCGCTTCAAAGCGAAGATCCGCTGTGGCAAGCCGCGCTGGCCGCCGCCCGTCAAAGCTACGCCCCCTACAGTCAGGGCTATGCCGCGGTGGCGCTGCAGTTTGCCGATGGCCGCATCTTCTCGGGTCGCTACGCCGAGAACGCCGCCTTCAACCCCAGCCTGCCGCCGATGCAGATGGCCTGCGCCCATGCGGTGCTGGGTGGCGAAGATCTCGCCACCATCCGCCGCGCTGTGCTGCTGGAGAATAAAAACGGCCAGATCAGCCAGCGTGACTCCGCCCAGTCCACCCTCAAGGCACTGGGCTCTGTCGAGCTGGAGTATCAAGCCGTTTAACCGCCGCTAACAAAACCAAGTTGATTCGAATGATGCCAATCACCACTGACTGGCATCACACGAAAAGCCTTGAGTCATCAAATCAGCGCTGGACATCCCGGCAACCACACCTGCCACTCCGACAGCCCTCGCTTCGGAGTGGCGCTCACTTAATCAACCACCAGATTGAGTGCGCTCATGCGCTGCGGTGGCAGCTAACGATGTTGCCATCACTTCGCATTGCATTGTTCCCTCGCCATATGGCATTGGCGATCTTCTCATCGCTCGGGATGAATGCCTTTATATAGCGCAACACATATTTTATGTGATAGATATGGGAATATTTGTTGAACAAGATAATCACCACGAGTTAATGTCTCGCCATAAAGATGGCTACGCCAATTTATAGCGACTGCCGGTTATTTAAAAAGAGTGTTCATAATTTTTCTGAGCGAGATTAACGAACAGGAAAGTATTGGCGTATTCATTATATTTTTGGGTGGGGATAATATGCCGCCCTCTTACACACTTTCGCCTTCATCAAAAAGTGTGACTGATGACCTATGATGTCTGTAAGGTCGATGGATTAACTGTCGGTGAGGTCCGCTGAGTACCGAACGGTTTACGAATGCCCAATGGGGCTGGTTTTTATTAGCTGGTTGGCAGCACAAGAAATTCTATTCAAAAAATCATGACGCAATTATTGATATAACCATGAACAAACCCATGCCAATGCTGAAACCATGCCCCGGACATCATATATTGATGGTTACACTATCCTGAGTAACGAACATCGAGGATGCAAAGCTGTATTAATACTTGTGTTTTCAGCATTTGTTTTATCCGGCGCATAAGGCTGATGATATTTTTACAAAACGAAGTTTGTCATAAAAATAATCCGGTTAGCGGCAACATGTACAGAAGGATGCTATTTCACACAACGAAGTTGCCAGATTTTATTTAACCGGGTAAATGGAGCGCCAACCAGACCGCCAGCGGGATCACCACCACCGAGAGAGCATTGCCGCCGAGCACGATACTGGCCACCTTGTCCGGCTGACAGTGATACTGCTCGCAAAGCATGTAATTCAAGACCGCAGGGGGCAGCGAGACCGACAACATCAACAGCGGGATCCACTCCGTCTTGAGAGGCAACAGCCAGATCGCCAGCAGCAGCGACAATCCCCCCGCCAGCAGATAGAGCAGGTTGCACTTGAGCGCGAGGCCAAGGTGATCGAGCTCCCCCTCCATCAGGCGAATACCCAGCGCAAACAGCATCAAGGGCACCGAGATCTGACCGAACAGCGAGGCGGTGGTGACCACATATTCCGGCAGCGTGATGTGCAGGTTGGCCACCAGCAAGCCGGCCAGTGCGGCCCACAGCACCGGGCTGCGCAGCCACAGCCAGCGCGAAGTATTGGCCGAGAGGATAAACATGCCGACCGAGAAGTGCAGCAAATTGGAGAGGACAAAGAGGATCACGATGGCCCCCAGCTGCTGCTCGCCAAACGCCAGCACCATCAAGGGGATACCGAGATTCCCGGTATTTCGGAACATGGCGGGCAAGATCAGCGCCGCCCGCTCAATCCCTTTGAGTTTAAGCAGCGCGAGTAGCAAACCGGGTAGCAGGATAACCAGCGCCCCCGCCGCAATCAGCGGCAGATGGTCTCCCAGCGCCAGCGGATACTTGACCAACGCGGAGAAGACCAGCGCCGGGGTAAACAGCTCGATATTGGCCCGATTAAGGTAACCGAGGGCAGCCCCCGGTCGCAGTCGTCCATAGAGGGCACCGAGGCCGACGACCCCGAACACCGGAATGACGATATTGAGCAAGGCGCTGAGCATGGGAGAGATCCGTTACAGTTCGCGAGCCGGTTTGCCCATCAGCACCACCGGGTCCAGCGTCACTTCCAGTGCGCCGTTGCTGACCCAGAGCTGACCATCAGAGATAGTGCAGGTGAGCTGCATGGTGCGCTCGACCATGGCGGTGAGCGGCAAGGTCTGGCTGTCGGAGAGCTCGATGATGCTGAGGTTGTCGTGCTGGCTCAGCTTGCCCTGGTTCTGCTTCCACCAGACGCTGGTGCCACGGCCGCCGTAGAGATAGAGCACCACCTGACGGGCCCGGTTACAGGCTTTTTTCAGCCGTTTTTCATCGGGCTGGCCCAGCTCGATCCAGAGTTCTATCTCGTCCGAGTAGTTCTTGCACCAGAGCTCGGGCTCGTCATCGGCGCTCAATCCCTTGGTGAACTCCAGTCGCTCGGCGGCATGCCAGGCAAAGGCCGCCAACCGGATCATCATCCGCTCATCGGTTTCGGAGGGGTGGCGGGCCAGCGTGAGGGAGAAGTCCTGATACAG
>NZ_JRGK01000121.1 GCF_000764645.1 Aeromonas finlandensis | reverse complement strand
CTTCATCAGGTATTCAGCCCCGATGATCATCATCAGATAGGCTTTCGGGTTGCGGTTGATGGTCGAAACAAACACCCGGCCGCCCGGGCGCACCAGCGTGGCGATGGCGCGCAGCACGGAAGCGGGGTCCGGCACATGCTCCAGCATCTCCATGCAGGTGACCACATCATACTGGCCGGGTACTTCGGCGGCATGGGCTTCGGCAGTGATCTGGCGATATTCGAGCTCGACGCCTTGCTCCAGGGCGTGCAGGCGGGCGACGCCGAGGGGCTCTTTGCCCATGTCGATGCCAGTCACCTTGGCGCCACGGCGGGCCATGCTCTCGGAGAGGATGCCGCCACCACACCCGATATCGAGAATGCGCTTGCCAAACAGACCGCCACTTTTGTCGGTGATCCAGTCAAGGCGTACCGGATTGATTTGATGCAGGGGTTTGAATTCACCTTCCATGTCCCACCAGCGGGAGGCGATGGCTTCAAACTTGGCGATTTCTGTCAGATCGACATTGGCATCACTGTTCATTTTTCGAAGATCCTGTGGCAGGGCGCCCGGTTCTGAGTCATGGGCGCAATCTATTGTCCTGGCGGGCATTATAACGGACGGACTTTGTCACACCAGCCCGATCTGATACCCGATTTGTGGCTTAAGGTATTTGGCTCAGTGTGTTACCATGTCGCGCTGTTTAAGCCAAAGAACAACTAATTAGGGATAAGGCTTTCTATGAGCGATCTGGCCAGAGAGATCACGCCGGTCAACATCGAAGAAGAGCTCAAGAGTTCCTATCTTGATTACGCCATGAGCGTGATCGTAGGACGAGCTCTGCCGGATGTGCGTGATGGCTTGAAACCGGTTCACCGCCGCGTTCTGTTTGCTATGAACGAGTTGGGGAACGACTGGAACAAGCCCTATAAAAAATCGGCCCGTGTGGTCGGTGACGTAATCGGTAAATATCACCCGCACGGCGATAGCGCTGTGTATGACACCATTGTCCGGATGGCGCAGGATTTCTCCATGCGTTACATGCTGGTCGATGGTCAGGGCAACTTCGGTTCAGTCGACGGCGACAGCGCCGCGGCCATGCGTTATACCGAAGTGCGGATGGCCCGCATCTCCCATGAGCTGCTGGCTGATCTGGACAAAGAGACCGTGGACTGGGTGCCGAACTACGACGGCACCGAGATGATCCCGGCGGTCATGCCCACCAAGGTTCCCAACCTGCTGGTCAACGGCTCCTCCGGTATTGCGGTGGGCATGGCGACCAACATTCCGCCTCACAACCTCACCGAGATAGTCAACGGCTGTCTGGCGTTGATCGAGAATGGCTCGCTCACCATCGACGAGTTGATGACCTATATCACCGGTCCTGATTTCCCCACCGGCGGCATCATCAACGGTCGTTCTGGCATCGTGCAGGCTTACCGCACCGGTCGTGGCTCCGTCTATGTACGCGCCAAGGCCGAAGTGGAAGTGGACGAGAAGACCAGTCGCGAGACCATCATCGTTCACGAGATCCCCTATCAGGTGAACAAGGCTCGTCTGATCGAGAAGATCGCCGAGCTGGTCAAAGAGAAGAAGGTCGAGGGCATCAGTGCCCTGCGCGATGAGTCTGACAAAGACGGCATGCGCATCGTTATCGAGATCAAGCGCGGCGAGTCCGGCGAGATTGTGCTGAACAATCTCTACAAGCACACCCAGATGCAGACCACGTTCGGCATCAACATGGTGGCGCTCGATAACAACCAGCCCAAGGTGATGAACCTTAAAGAGATCTTGGATGCGTTCCTGCTGCACCGCCGTGAAGTGGTGACTCGCCGGACCGTGTTCGAACTGCGCAAGGCGCGGGATCGGGCGCACATTTTGGAAGGCCTGGCGGTTGCGCTGGCCAACATTGATCCCATCATCGAGCTGATCCGTCACAGCGCGACCCCGGCCGAAGCGAAAGCGGGCCTGGTTGCCAAGGGCTGGGAACTCGGCAACGTGGCCGCCATGCTGGAAAAAGCGGGCGACGACGCGGCACGGCCAGAGTGGCTGGAGCCGGAGTTCGGTATCCGTGAAGGTCAATACTTCCTGACCGAACAGCAAGCCCAGGCCATCCTTGACCTGCGTCTGCACAAGCTGACCGGCCTCGAGCACGAGAAGATCCTGGAAGAGTACCAATCTCTGCTGGATCTGATCGCCGAGCTGCTGCACATCCTGGCGAGCCCGGCTCGTCTGATGGAAGTGATCCGCGATGAACTGCTGGCCGTGCGCGAGCAGTATGGCGACGAACGTCGCACCGAGATCAGCATGTCCAGTGCCGAGATCAACATCGAAGATCTGATCACCCCGGAAGACGTGGTAGTTACCCTGTCTCACCAGGGCTATGTGAAGTATCAGCCGCTCTCCGACTACGAGGCCCAGCGCCGCGGTGGTCGTGGCAAGTCGGCCACCCGGATCAAGGAAGAGGACTTTGTGGAGCGTCTGCTGGTGGCCAACACCCACGACACCATTCTGTGCTTCTCCACCCGTGGCAAGGTCTACTGGCTCAAGGTTTATCAGCTGCCGGAAGCGTCCCGTGGCGCCCGTGGTCGTCCGATCATCAACCTGCTGCCGCTGGAAGAGGGTGAGCGTATCACCGCCATCCTGCCGGTGAAGGAGTATGATGCCGAGAAGTATGTCTTCTTCGCTACCGCCAACGGTACCGTGAAGAAGACCAGCCTCTCTGACTTCAGCCGTCCGCTCTCCTCCGGTATCCGTGCCATCAACCTCAAAGAGGGTGATGAGCTGATCGGGGTGGATATCACCGATGGCAGCAACGAGATCATGCTCTTCTCCGACGCGGGCAAAGTTGTTCGCTTTGCGGAAGGCAGCGGTCGCGCTGATGCGGATGTCAGCGATGACGTTGAAACCGACGACGATGCCGGCAACGACGATGATGGCAGCGACAACGGCGAAGGCACCGAAAGCAAGGGCACCTTCAAGGGCGTGCGTCCGATGGGTCGTACCGCGGCCGGTGTGCGCGGCATCAAGCTGGGCGCCGGTGACAAGGTGGTTTCCCTCATCGTTCCGCGTGGGGTCGGTGCCATCCTCACCGCCACCGAGAACGGTTACGGCAAACGTACCGCACTCGACGAGTACCCGACCAAGAGCCGTGGTACTCAGGGCGTTATCTCCATCAAGGTGGATGAGCGCAATGGCAAGGTGATCGATGCGATCCAGGTCGAAGATACCGACCAGATCATGCTGATCACCAACGGCGGCACCCTGGTGCGTACCCGTGTTGCCGAGGTGAGCGTCATTGGCCGTAACACCGGCGGTGTCCGTCTGATCCGTACCGGTGAAGACGAGACCGTGGTTGGCCTGCAGCGCATCGCCGAGAGCGATGAAGACGAGAACGAGAACGACGCTCTGGCCGTTGACGGTGAGGTATCTGAAGGTACCGATACCGCGACCGGCACTGATGCGGTCGATGCAGGGGAAGCGGGCGACGAGTAATCGTCTCCGGTTTACCCGAGCAACGTCTCTGATCAAAAAGAGCGACCCTGGTGGTCGCTCTTTTTATTTGTCTGCTTTTTATGACTTGCAGCTGATAGTACGGCTGGATTACTCCTGCAGCCACATTCTGGCGCTGCGGGCGGGAATGGCGACCCGTACCCACTGGCTCTGCACGTTGACCACGGCGCCTTGGTCGAGCACGTCCCGATAGTTGCGATACCAGTTCATCTCGAACCTGGCGGTATCGAGCCAGTACTCCTGCTCGTAGTCGCACTTGTTGATGCCGACCAGCCCCTGCTTGCCCCGTTTGAACAGCACGAAGCAGTCACCGCTGCCGACCAGCTGCATCGGCTGACCCTGCACCGTATTGTGGAAGCGGATCATTCCCTTGAGATCTGCGCGCTGGTAGTAATCCTGCCAGCGCAGTCCATCCTTGGCCTGGGTCTCGCCGTGATCCGAATAGACCAGCGGTGAGCCACCATCGCGGCCGAGCAGGTAGGCATAGGCCAGCTTCTCGTCAGTTTGGCTGAGGATCTGATAGCGGAAGCCGTCGTTGGTGGGGATGTCGTGGGTCACGGCAAAGGTGACGGCGCGGCTGCCCGGCAGCGCCTGACCATAAGCGCCCGGATCGGCCAGCAGGTTCATGCTGCCACCGTAACTGAATGCGCCGCGCAGGGAGGCAAACAGCGGAAAGTCATAGGCTCCCTGGCCGCTGCTGTCGAGGTAGGGTTTGAGGAAGCGCTCGTAATCGGTGCTGCCAGCGCCGCCAGTGGTGATCACCTCGCCAAAAACATGCATCCCCTGTTTGAGCTCGGGGGTGAACACTGCGTTTATCTGGTAATCGCTCATGTGCTTGACCGCATCGACCCGAAAACCCTTGATCCCCATCCCCTTGAGTGCCTTGAGATAGGCCTGCTGCTGGCTCACCACCCAGTTGTTGGGATCCAAGTCCGGTAGCCCCTTGTCACCGGCACCGCCACAGAGTCGCCAGTACTGGACGTGGCCCGGGTCGCTCCAGTCGCTGATGCACCCTTCGGGATGAAAATCGGCGGCAGCCAGCAGGTTTTGCCCCAGATCGCCAAACAGCTTCTGGCGCTCGAAATAGGCCGGGTTGGCGGCGTACTGACCAAGCAGTTCGCTGCCGGGGTAGTTGAGGTCCTGGCGCTTCCAGCTTTCGTTGGCCATGTGGTTGAGCACTACATCGGCGTAGACGGCGATACCCCGTGCCTTCATGGCGGCGATCAGCTGCTCGAGATCCTGCTTGTTGCCAAGGGGGGAGTCGACAAGGCGCAGATCCTGCGGCTGGTATCGGGCCCACCACTCGTTGCCCGAGGATTTCAGTGGCGGTGAGATGAGTACCTGCTTGTAACCGGCCGACTTGATAAAGTCGGCTTTGGCGGTCACTTCACTGTACTTCCAGTTGAAGGCGTGCAGTATGACGTCGGCGTGCGCCAAGGGAGCGATCAGCATGCCTGCGATCGCCCATATTCCCGCTGTGTGTTTCATTATTGTGTCCCTGTTTTTATACATGCCTGAATGGGCAAGCCAGCTTTGGCGGGAACAGGGTGGGCTGCAATCCACAACCTGCGGATTTGTGACCGCTTTCAGGATGATTTCGCCGAATGTGTGAGCTGTTGCTGCTTTTCCCCGCAACGGCCAGTTGCCTTTTTACCAGTGATTTTGTTGTCATTTCCCTGTCATCCCCAGCCGTTATCCTGCCGGACGAGTGGTGCGCTGTTGCCATCACCTTCACCGTCAGGAGCTGCATATGACCAGTTGGATCACATGGGAAATTTGGTGTAGCCGGGTATGGGGCGAGTCAGAGGTGTCGCAGTATGGGGAGAATGAGCACGAAGTGGCCCATGAACCATCTCGGCTGCCGGTTGAAATGGTGCAACAGGGCCGGGACCCGCGAGCAGGCTAAGGTACTGTCTCCGGTTTCCCGGATAGCGCGATCTTGTCGCGACATGACTACTCCGTTGGAAAATTCGGAAAAGCGGGGTTCCCACAGGATGTGTCGCGGCAGGTCTTCCTCTCGACCTCTTTGCAGGCAAGGGCTGTGCACCTGATGTATGAAGCGCGTGAGCAGGGGGATTAGAAGAGCGACAGCTGCTCCCCGGGGCGGATAAATGCATCCAGCCTGAGCTGAATATGGCGTTTGCCCAGATCAAGGCGCTTGCTGATCAGGCGAAAGCGCTGGGCCAGCAGATCGGCAAAATGTCCCTCACCGCGCATGCGGGTGCCGAAGACGGTACTGTTGAGCCCGCCACCGCGGCTGGCTCGCAACTGATTCAAAATAGCCTCCTTCTGGCCTGGATAGTGGGTATCGAGCCAGTCACCAAAAAGCGGCGCCAACTCGTGGGGTAACCGCAGCAGGATGTAATCGGCGCAGCTGGCGCCCGCCTCTGCGGCCGATTTGATGATCTGCTCCAGCTCCGGCTCATTGAGCCGCGGGATCATGGGGGCGGCCAGTACCCCCACCTGCACGCCAGCGCTGGCCAGCTTCTCGATCACTTTCAAGCGGCCTGCGCCCGTG